>DATFMT010000066.1:0-17763 GCA_035266745.1 Geothermobacteraceae bacterium
GGCGGCGTGAGGTTGCAGGGACGGCCACGCCTGCTCGGGCGCGAGGTATCGGTCCCGGGCGACATCTCCTCGGCAGCATTTTTCCTGGTGGCCGCCCTGGTTACCCCGGGAACCGAGCTGTTGATCCGCAATGTCGGGGTCAACCCGACCCGCAGCGGGGTGATCGACATCCTCCAGGCGATGGGTGGAGACATCACTCTGCAGGACCAGCGCACCTGCTCCGGCGAGCCGGTGGCCGATCTGCTGGTTCGTTCGAGTGAGCTGCACGGGATCAAGGTCGGTGGCGACCTGGTGCCACGGGCGATCGATGAGTTTCCGGTCATCAGTGTCGCCGCGTCCCTGGCCCAGGGGACAACGGTGATCAGCGAGGCCGAAGAGTTACGGGTCAAGGAGACCGATCGCATCGCAGCTATTTGTGGCGAACTCGGCAAGCTCGGCGCCCACCTCGAGCCGCGTCCGGACGGGATGCTGATCGAAGGGGTTGAACAGTTGTCCGGAGCTGAGGTTGATTCGCATGGCGATCACCGGATCGCCATGAGCCTGGCGATTGCCGGCCTGCGGGCAGCGGGTGAAATGCGCATCAACGATACGGGTTGCACGGCCACCTCCTTTCCGAATTTCTGGTCGCTGCTCGAGCAGATCAAACAGTAGCGGGGCACGATGTCGCACGCTTTGACCATTGCCATCGACGGTCCCTCCGGGGCCGGCAAGAGTACCCTCAGCAAGCTGGTTGCCGCCCGGCTCGGCTACACCAATATCGATACTGGGGCGATGTACCGCGCGGTGGCCCTGGCCGCCCACCGGCAGGGGCTTGACCTGACCGATGCAGCAGCCCTGACGGAGCTGGCAAAGTGCCTCGATATCCGCTTTGTTCAGGCGCCGCAGGGCGAGCGGGTCCTGCTCGACGGCGTCGATGTTTCGGAGGCAATCAGGACACCTGAGAACAGCCTGCGCACCGCGCAAGTTGCCGCCTGCGCCGGGGTGCGCGAGGCGATGGTGAGCCTGCAGCGCAAGTTGGGTGCCAGGGGCGGGGTGGTCCTTGAGGGGCGGGACATCGGTACCGTAGTGTTCCCCCATGCCGAGCTGAAAATATTCCTGATCGCGACGGCCGAGGAGCGCGGCCGCCGGCGCTGGGAGGAGTTACGGGCCAAGGGGCTCGAGGTCGAGTTGCAACAGACCATTGCCGAGGTCGAGGCCCGCGACCGAGCCGATCAGCAGCGCGAACACGCGCCATTAGTCCAGGCCGCTGATGCGGTCGTGCTCGACACGACCGGGCTCGATATCGACGCGGTTCTCACGCTGATCCTCGACCAGGTCGAAGCTGTCACGTCACGTCAACCCGGAAAGTCGGAGAGCCGCTGATGAAGATTCTGCTGGCCAAAAGTGCCGGTTTTTGCTTCGGCGTCAAGCGCGCCACCAACATGGCCTTTGAGGCTGCCGGCGGTTGCCGGCACATCTGTTCGCTCGGGCCGATCATCCATTCTCCCCAAGTGGTGGAAAAACTTGCCGCGGAAGGGGTTCAGGTCGTTGACCGGGTCGAGGATATTAACCAGGAGAAGGTCATCATTCGCTCTCACGGCATCACGGCCAGCGAACTGGACCAGTTGGCCGACAAATCGGTCTCGATCATCGATGCCACCTGTCCGTTCGTCAAAAAAGCCCAGCAACATGCCGCCTCGCTGAGCCGCGAGGGCTATCATCTGGTTCTGGTCGGAGAAGCTGAACACCCGGAAGTCCAGGGCATAGTCTCCTTCGCTCGCAACGCACCGGTCACGATCGTGGCAACTCCGGAAGATGCGGAACAGCTGCCGCGCTGTTCAAAACTCGGGGTCGTGGCCCAGACGACTCAATCCCTGGGGAATTTTCAGCAGATCGTTGCACTCTGTCTACGCAAAAGCAAGGAAGTCAGGGTCTATAACACGATCTGTGACGCGACCTCGGTCCGCCAGCAGGAAGCCCGTGACATCGCCAGTCGGGTCGATTTGATGTTGGTTATCGGCGGCTTCAACAGTGCCAATACCACACGCCTGGCGGTGATCTGCAAGGAATTGCAGCCCAACACCTTGCACCTGGAAACCGCAGACGATATTGATCCCGGTCGTTTGCAAGGGGTCGAATCGGTCGGTATCACCGCCGGGGCTTCAACTCCCGGGTGGTTGATTGAACAGGTCGTGAACAAAGTCGAGAAATTATCTGCGCCAGATTCTGAATAAAAAAATTGTTTTTTTCACATAGTTATGTTAGTTTCCCGGTCTACGTCCGCCGGCTTCGGCCGCGGAAAACCTGCCGTTTACGCGTCAGGAAATTTGCTAGGGGGTACAACTCTTAATGGTTAACAAAGAACTGGACAACAACGAAGAAGCCGATTTCATGGATGATGAAGAACTGGACGGTATGGAAGAAAGTTTTGCCGACCTGTTCGAAAGCAGCATCCGGGAGCTCAAGCCCGGGAATGTCGTCAAGGGAACCATCGTACAGGTGAATCCCGATACGGTCATTGTCGATGTCGGCGGTAAATCCGAAGGGGTCATTGCCTGCAGTGAGTTTTTCGGCGAAGAAGGTCAGATTGAAGTCAAGGTCGGTGACGTTTATGACGTCCTGATCGAGAGTACGGAAAACGAAAATGGCCTGATCAGCCTCTCCAAGGAGAAGGCCGACCGTCAGAAGGTCTGGACCAGCCTCGAAGAAGGTGCCGTGGTCGAAGGCCGCATCGCTGCCCGCATCAAGGGCGGTCTGGCCGTCGATATCGGAGTGAATGCCTTCCTCCCGGGGTCCCAGGTAGACCTGCGGCCGGTCCGCAACCTTGATAAGCTGATCGGTGAAACCTTCGAATTCAAGATTATCAAGCTGAACAAGCGTCGCGGCAATATCGTTCTTTCGCGGCGGGTCCTCCTTGAAGATGAGCGCGAGAGCCAGCGTGGCGAAACCCTCAAGACCCTTGAGGAAGGGATCGTCATGGAGGGCGTGGTCAAGAACCTGACCGATTACGGCGCATTTATCGACCTTGGCGGTATCGATGGTTTGCTGCATATCACCGACATGTCCTGGGGACGGGTGACCCATCCTTCCGATATCCTCGCCGTTGGTGATACGATCAACGTCAAGGTCCTCAAGTATGACCGTGAGAAAGAGCGGGTCTCGCTCGGTCTCAAGCAGATTTCGCCCGATCCCTGGATCGAGGTGGTCGAAAAGTACCCGGTTGGGGCCAAAGTGACCGGCAAGGTGGTCAGCCTGACTGATTACGGTTCTTTCATCGAACTGGAAGAGGGCGTGGAAGGTCTGATTCATGTTTCGGAAATGAGTTGGACCAAGCGGATCAAGCATCCCAACAAGCTGCTGAATGTCGGTGATGAAGTTGAATCCGTGGTTCTCGCCCTGGATATCGACAACCGGCGGATCTCGCTCGGCCTCAAGCAGGTCGAACCGAATCCGTGGGAAGTCATCGGCCAGAAATTTCCGATCGGGACCATCATCGAAGGTCAGGTCAAGAATATCACTGATTTCGGCATTTTTGTCGGCGTCGACGAGGGGATTGACGGCCTGGTGCATATTTCCGATCTCTCCTGGACCAAGCGGATCAAGCATCCCTCGGAAATGTTCAAGAAGGGTGACACCGTCAAGGCTGTCGTTCTGAATATCGACCGTGAAAACGAACGTTTCTCGCTCGGTCTCAAGCAGCTGTCAGCAGATCCCTGGTCGGAAATTCCCAAGCGTTACACCCCGGGGACCATCATCCAGGGCAAGGTCACCTCGGTGACCGATTTCGGGATTTTCCTGGAAGTCGAAGAAGGGATCGAAGGACTGATTCATGTCTCTGAAATCAGCCAGGAAAAGGTCGACTCTCCGAAATCCTGTGCCGAAGTCGGCAACATGCTCGAAGCTGTGGTGCTGAACGTCGATACCACCGATCGCAAGATCGCTCTGTCGATGAAGCATCTCGCCGAGCAGAAGGAAAAAGCTGAGGTCAACGAGTTCCTCGGCGCCCAGAAAAATGCGACCTCCAACCTTGGAGACCTGTTGCAGGGCGCGCTCGGACAGAACAATTCCGATCAGGACAATTAACCACCCAGTCGTATGTCGCAGAGCCCCTGTCTAAACGCAGGGGCTCTCTTTTTTTCCGGGAGACGGTATGAAAAAACGTCCGTTTTTAATGGCATTTCTCCTGGTTGGTTCGGTCTTCCTCTTTTTTTTCCTCTCGGTCCTGGTCATCACGACGTTTCTTGGCCGACCGACGGCGTTTCCGGTTGGCGACAAGGTCGCGGTGCTCGAGGTTGAAGGGATTATTTCATCTTCCCGGGCTGTTAATGAACGTCTGATCGATTTGCGCGAGGATGATTCGGTCAAGGCCATTATCCTGCGGATTGATTCTCCGGGTGGCGCCGTTGGCCCATCACAGGAGATCTATACCGAAGTGAAGCGCGCCGCCAAGGTCAAACCGGTCGTCGCTTCCATGGGGTCGGTTGCTGCCTCGGGAGGCTACTATATTGCCGCCCCGGCGCAGCGGATTTTGGCCAACCCCGGGTCAATCACCGGCAGCATTGGCGTGATTATGGAGTTCACCAATATCGAGGAACTGCTCGGTAAGGTTGGTCTGAAAAGCCAAGTCGTCAAAAGCGGCGAACATAAAGATATCGGTTCGCCGACCCGACCGATGACCGAAAAGGACCGGCGAATTATTCAAGCCTTGATCGATGATGTCCATCGCCAGTTCATGACCGCGGTCGCCGAGGGGCGCAAAATGGACCTGAACAAGGTTGAGGCGCTCGCTGATGGCCGGGTGTTCACCGGCAACCAGGCACTGAAAGCCGGCCTGGTCGATGAATTGGGCAACCTTCAGGACGCAATCCGGGTCGCCGGAAAACTTGGCGGAATCGAGGGGGAGCCGAGTGTGATTTACCCGACCCGTCGCGAACCGAAACTGGTTGATTATCTGCTGGAACGGACTGCCACGTACCTCAAGCAAGCCGTGCAAAGCGAGGCCCGCTACGGATTGCAACTTCTTTGGACTGGAATTGAATAAAATACAGGAGATTGAGAGATGACCAAGAGTGAACTGATCGAAAAATTGTCTTATGCCGCCGGGTCGTTGAATAAGAAGGAAGCCGAAGTTGTCGTCAATACGATTTTCGACAGTATCGGTGATGCGTTGATTGGCGGCGATCGGGTTGAAATCCGTGGTTTTGGCTCCTTCACCGTTCGTGAGCGTGATGCGCGTGAAGCACGCAACCCGAAAAGCGGCGAGATTGTCAGTATCCCAGCCAAGAAGACCCCGTTCTTTAAAACCGGCAAAGAACTCCGGGCGCGGGTCGACAACGGGAACTGATCGGCACTGATAGGTATCATCTCAAAGGGGCTCCATGCCATGCATGGAGCCCCTTTGTCTTTCCGCTCGGTATGTTGGTTCCGGAATGCCGGCCGCCGCCATGAACCAAGACCATGTTCCTAGGACCACTGCCCCCGCAGGTCGCTTCAGGCTTCCCGCTCTTGGACGGGCTTGCTCACCACGCCTTGGTCGGGAGTTGACAAAACCGACTGTTGGTCATTGTCCCTGGTGACGAGCCGCGCATTCCAGATGATGGATTGTATTCATTCTTACCTCATTTTCGTCGTCTGTCAAATGAACCTAACTCTATATATGAATGAGGCGTACGATAGACGATTGTCCCGTTGGTTCAGCGTGCTGATTGTGGTAGGATTCTGCGATTCGGGAGAACAGGTCTATGAAAAACCAGGTGCTGCGCTTTTTAATCCAGCCCGGGGATGCCGGTCAGAGAGTCGATCAGGTATTGCCACGTTATGATGCCAGCCTCTCGCGAACCAGGCTGCGGAAACTGATTGATATTGGCGCCGTTCATCTTGCCGGTCGGCGCCTCAGTCAGTGTTCGCGTCAGGTCGAGGCCGGACAAACGATTGAAATATTTATTGATGGCTTGCCTCTGGTCAGTTGGTCATTGAGTGAAACGGCGATTATTTATCAGGATCGTTTCCTGTTGGTCCTTAACAAACCGGCCGGGATTGATTCCCAGCCGACCCCGTCCCGTTTCAAGGGGACAGTCTACTCTGCGTTACAGAAATATCTTGAGCCCAGCCAGGGCGTCGGTCAGGTTACACTCGGCATGGTCCAGCGCCTTGATCGGGGCACCTCGGGCGTCATGGTGTTTTCGATCCACCCCTCGGCCCACAAGGGGCTGACTGAAGCCTTGTCGCAGCGCCAGGCCGATAAACGATACCTGGCGCTGGTTGCCGGTGAGTTACCGGACGACCAGGGCGAGTTTCGCTCGTTGTTGGCGCGCAATCGGGCGCGCAATCTGGTCAAGTCGGTGGAAAGGGGCGGGAAGGAGGCCATCACCCGATTCCGGGTGCTCACCCGGCGGTGCGGTACAACCCTGGTCGAAATTGAATTGCTGACTGGACGAACTCACCAGATTCGAGCCCACTTCTCCGAGCAGGGCTATCCGCTGCTCGGTGATGTCAGGTATGGCGGTCCCGAGTCATTGGCCGGCTATCGCTTCAGACACCCGCTGCTGCATTCCTGGCAGCTGGGCCTGAATCACCCGGTGAGTCGTCATGAGTTGCGTTTTATTGCGCCCCTGCCTGGCGACTGGGCTCTGTTCTGGAAGCAGCTGGGTCGCGATTTACCGGACCTCGAGCATCTGATCGAGGCCGCACAAGCAAAATGACTGCAGGAGTTTGTAGATGCTGACTTACCCACAGATAGACCCGGTTCTGGTAAAGATCGGTCCCCTGGCAATCCGCTGGTACGGCCTGATGTATCTGGCCGGATTCCTCGCTGCCTACGGGCTCATCCGTCACCTTGCAGGATTGAGAAAATTGTCCCTGTCCAAGGACGGTGTGTCCGATTTGTTATTTTACTGTGTGATCGGGGTCGTCGCCGGTGGGAGACTCGGCTATACCCTGTTTTACAACCCGGGCTATTATTTCAGGCACCCACTTGAGGTTTTCGCGGTCTGGCAGGGGGGGATGAGTTTCCACGGCGGGCTGCTCGGGGTTGCGGTGGCGACAGTCCTGTTTTGCCGCCGCCGTAAAATCTCCATTCTGTTGACCGGCGATATCGTGGCGGCTGCCGCGCCGATTGGCCTTGGGCTTGGCAGGATCGGCAATTTTATCAATGGAGAACTCTGGGGACGACCGACCGATATCCCCTGGGGCATGGTCTTTCCAGGTGCCGGCAGCTGGCCGCGTCATCCCAGTCAGCTTTACGAGATGTCGCTCGAAGGGGTCGCGTTATTCATCATCCTTTACTGGCTGCATCGTCGCCAGGTCAGCCACGGGGTGCCCTTTTTCAGCTTCTTTCTCGGTTACGGAGTATTTCGTTTTCTGGTCGAATTTGTCCGTGAGCCTGACGCCCATCTCGGTTTTCTCTGGGGGGGGGCAACCATGGGGCAGCTGCTGTCGCTGCCGATGATTCTGTTCGGTCTGGTCGGCCTGACCCTGATCCTGTCCAAGAGAGGCCGGACGTGAACATTCGTGGCGTGATATTCGATTGTGATGGGGTGCTGTTCACCAGCCACCAGGCGAACCTGGCGTATTACAACACGGTCCTGGATAAATTTTCCCGCACTCCGGTTACCGATCCCGGCAGCCCGGCGGCACATCTTTGCCATACCGCCGCGAGCCCGGTGGTGTTTGCCGAATTGCTTGCCGGAGAAGACCAGGACCAGGTGCTGGCCTATGCCGCGACGCTCGACTATCGGCAGTTTCTCCACTACATGATCCCTGAACCGGGGATGGTCGCTGCCCTGGACCAGCTGTCGCAGCGACTGCCACTTGCCGTCGCAACCAACCGGGGCACCAGCATGGTTGAGATTCTGCGCCATTTCGAACTGACGAGTTTCTTCTCTGTGGTGGTGACCAGTCACGATGTCCCCAGGCCCAAACCTTATCCGGATATGCTGGAAAAAGCTGCCGACCAATTGGGCCTGGCGGCCTGTGAATTGTTGTTCGTCGGGGATTCAGAACTGGATCAAATGGCTGCGCAGCAGGCCGGCATTCCTTTTGTCGCCTATAAAAGCGTGTTGCCGGGCAGCCGCCGGGTCGAGCATTACCAGGAGCTTCAGCTCCTGGTGCAAGAGCTTAATTCAGGGACTTGACCATTTCCAGGACGTGCCCTTTTTTGTTCCGTTTGTAGGTAACGCTGTCCATCAGTGAGCGGATGATATAGACGCCTCGCCCGTGTTCATCAAGGTACTTGAACTCCGGGGCGGAGACGGCCGCAAAATCGAACCCTTCCCCCTCATCATAAACCCGGATCTGCAGCTGTCTTTTTTCGATCTGGATGGTGATCTGCAGATCCTTGTTCGGGTTGTCCTCGTTGGCATGGCGAATAGCGTTGGTCATCGCCTCTGTCAGCACCAGGTTAATGTGATAGGCGAGCTCCTCCCGATCCCCCTCGTAATGTTTCAGGGTCCGGGCGATGTCCTCACCGATCTTGCCGATCAACCCAAGGTAACGGGTCTGGTTGGGGACGCGAATGTCGACTTCCAGGCGTTCTTCCATGCTCATCCACACAAAGCGCCCACTATGGGGGCATTGAAGAAACAGCGGTGGCTTCAGCTCAGCTGAAACTGGCCAAGGCTTCAGCGGTGTTGGCAAAGATTTCAAAAACCCGGTGCAAACGGGTCAATTCGAACATCGATTTGACCTGTGGCTGCAAACTGCACAGCTTCAGGTTGCCATTTCTGGCGCTGGCATTCTTGAAGCCGGAAACCAATGATCCCAGCCCCGATGAATCGACGAAGCGGACCATTTCAAGATCGACGATCAGGTTGGTCTTGCCTTCTTCGAACAGGTTCAGCATCTGGGTCTTTAGCTCACTGCTGTTGTGGGCGTCCAACCGCTCCTCCTTGACAATAATCAGGACTACAGAGCCTTTTTCCTCGACCTGGACAAGCATTGAAAAACCTCCTCAACTGGGCTTGATAAGATGTCCTCTCAGGCTGAAGTTGTTCAGCATGACTAGGATATCATAATTTTACCTTGGATCTTTCTTTCTGGATATTATTCCGCTCTTGCGTCAAGCACCCGCAGCACCACCAGGGAAACATCATCTTCAAAGCTGTGTACCTGAGTGAACAGCCGGGTCTGTTGCAAGACCAGCTCGATGATGTCGGCTGCCGACTCCTGGTCCAGATTTCCCAGCAGCTGGCAGATGCGATCGTCGCCGAAAAACTCGCCGTTACTATTTTCGGCCTCGACGATTCCGTCGGTGTACAGGACCAGTAGATCGCCTGGTTCCAGGCGGGTTTTCTGTTGCTCGAAAACGACTCCGCGCTTGATGCCGAGGATCAGTCCGTCCGCATCGAGCCGCTCCATGCTGCCGGTTGCCTGCCGACAAAGTATCGGTTTATTGTGCCCGGCGCTGGAGTAATAAAGTTCGCCTGTTTGCGGGGCGTAGCGCAGGTAGAACATGGTGATAAACAGTTCGGCACGCGTCAGGTCGGCATAGAAGAATTCATTCAGGGCCGTCATCACGGCCTGGGTTGAATCGAGGGTCTGGGCCTGCGCCTGGATGAAGGTTCGCGTCTCCGCCATTAACAGCGCCGCGCCGATGTTGTGGCCGGAGACATCGGCGATCACCAGGTCGAGGGTGCCATCGCTGCGGCGGAAGAAATCGTAATAATCGCCGCCGACCTGGCGTGCCGGTACGCAGATCCCGGCCAGATCGATGCCGGCGATATCCGGGGTTGCGGTCGGCAACAGTCCGAGCTGGATGGACTTGGCTATTTCAAGCTCTTTTTGCTGTTCGCGGGCTTCGATCAGGTGCGTCGTCTGTTCACTGTTGCGCCAGGCGACCCCGACCTGACCGGCTAGGCTGGCGTAAAGCTCGACGAACTCTTCCGTGAAAATTCCCTTGATCGACTTGGAAAAGGCCGAAAGAACCCCGATCGGTTCGCCTTCGATGGTGATCGGCGCATGGGCGAAGGATTTGATTCCCTCCCGGTGCATGACCTCGGCCGAGGCCGGCTTGTCCATGAAATCGGTGTCATTGACCACGACGGCGGCATTGGTCAGAAAACTCTGCCCGATATAGGTGTCCATGGTCAATTCGCGCTCGGAGCGCCCGAGATGCTCCGAACTCATGCCTCTTTGTCTGCGCACGGTCAAGGTCTCCGACTCCTCATCGAGGATGCGGATGACACAGAGGTCGAACTTGAACTGCTGTTGCTGCAGATCGAGGATATCGTCAAGGATGGTTTCCAGCCCGCGGCCGCTGGCCACCAGCCGGGCCGCCTCGTAAAGGACACCCAGCTGTTCGCGGCTGGCGGTACGGCTTAGGGTCACGGTGCCGAAGATGTCAAAGACGTCCTCCATCTTGCTGCCGCGGGTCGCCAGGTAGTTTTCGATGATAATCCGGGCCGGTGCGGCGCCGACCGAACCGGCCAGGGTCCGCTCGGTGAAGCGTTTCAGGCTCGGGAGCTCATATTCGGAGAGACTGCCGCGCTCGTCGATCTCCCGTTCGCCGAGATATTCGGCGATGGCATTGTGGGCATTTTTCTCGCCGATAAACTTGCTCATCAACTCGACAAATTCAACCACCGATGGCGCCCTGCTGATCCGTTTTTTCTCGACCGGTTCCTGGCTGCCGCCGAAAACATCGACGAACTTGCCGATCTGCTCATTTTCACTGGCCGTCGGTTGTGAGAGCAGCGACAGCGAGAGGAAGGCGCCAACATTGAAGAACAGGGTCCAGAACAGCGAATGGCTCCAGATGTCGAAGCCGGAGAGGCCGAACAGTTCCAGCGGACGCAGGAAATGCAGGCCGAACAGGCCTTCTTCGAGAATATCGCTGTGCATCCAGCCGGAACGGACAAACGAAGGGATCAGCAGGGTGAAGAACCAGATGCCGAAGCCGAAAATCAGGCCGACGGTCGCTCCCCGGCGGGTTGCGCGGCGCCAGTAGAGCCCGCCGATCAGCGCCGGGGCAAACTGGGTCGCGGCGATAAACGAGATCAGGCCGATATTGACCAGGGCGTATGACTCGCCGATGATCCGGTAGTAGAGATAGCCGAGAAAAATTACCGCCATGATCGCGGAACGTTTCAGATTGATCAGAAGGGCCGAGAAGTCGGTGGTTTGGATCTGTAGTTTGAGTATGATCGGCATGATCAGATGGTTCAGGATCATGGTTGCCAGGGCGACCGACGAGACCATGACCATGCCTGCCGAAGCCGAGAACCCGCCGATGAAGACCAGCATGCCGAGCCAGTGATGGCCGGCCTGCAGGGGGATATTGAGAACGTAGTAATCGGCCTGGCTGACATCGCCGCCATATAAGAGCACCCCGCCGAGGGCGATCGGGATGACGAACAGGTTGATGAGAAACAGGTAGAAGGGAAATTTCCACATCGCAGTACGAATATGTCGTTCGTCGGAATTCTCGATGACCATGATGTGGAACTGGCGCGGCAGGAACATGAAGGCCATCATCGAAATGAAGGTCAGGGTAAACCAGGAAGCATAGGGGATCTTGCCGGTGCCGAGTCGCAGCAGTTGCATCCGGTCGGGATAGCTGGCCCGAAAGTGCTCGAAAATGTCGGCAAAGCCATCGAAAAGTCCATAAGTGACGAAGATGCCCACCGAGACAAAAGCCACGACCTTGACCAGCGATTCCAGGGCGATGGCGGCAACCAGACCCTCGTGGCGTTCCGAGGCATCGAGATGGCGGGCACCGAACAGCACACCAAACAGGCCGAGGAACAGGGCGACGATAAACGAGGTGTCGACATAGGAGGGCAAGCGGGGAACCACATGGCTGGCACCGGCCTTGAATTGTTCGGGAGAAAGGGTCAGAATGTCGAAAGTCTGGGAGACAGCCTTGAGCTGCAGGGCGATGTAGGGCATGATGCCGATCACCGCGAAGATCGTCACGACGGCACCGAGAAAGGCCGACTTGCCGTAGCGGCTGGAGATGAAGTCGGCAATGCTGACGATGTTCTGCTCCTTGCTGATGCGGACAATCTTGCGCAGCAGGAACCACCAGGAAAAAGCGATCAGGGTCGGTCCGAGGTAGATGGCGAGAAAATCGAGACCACTGGTCGCGGCGCGCCCGACACTGCCGTAGAAAGTCCAGGAGGTACAATAAACCGCCAGGGAGAGCGAATAGATATCCGGATTGGAGATGATGCTGCGCCCCATCTCGCGCTTCTTGTCGGCGTAGTAGGCAACCAGAAACAGCAGCGCTAAATAGAGAAACGCGATTGTCCCAACCAGCTGAACGTTGATCATTCCTCGTCCTTTTCGCTGGAGCGGGCCGTCGGTGCTGCCGGCGGGTCGGTCTGCCGGGTGAAGAGAAAAATCACTAAGATCGAGACTGGCCAGCCGACCATCAGGTAGAGGACCAGGATCGGGATGCCGAAGACGTAGTTTGGTTTGTTGAAGATTTCGATAAACGGGAAATTGAGCATGACGATCCCGAGCAGAAAACAGAGAACCCAGGATTCTTTCAGGCGTATCGGGTTGGCAGATTTCATCGGCTCGGTCCAGTTTTACTTCAGGTTTCGCAGACAGCTCGTGATTATAGCCGAGCTGTTCGCAATTGTCTAACAATTCAAAGTGATTAGCCCGGTCTTTTGTATTCTGCGGCCTGTTTCAAAGTTAACACACCCTGTCGTCCTGTAAAGTCGTCAGGCAAGACCGCCGATTGACGCTTGATGATAGTTGTGCTAGTGTGTAAGTTCTTAAATTCATAAGGGAAATGAGTGTAACCCAATGCAGCGAAACGCCCCTCCTTCGGGTATATTCATTAGATTATTTCACGCCGTATCGCACCGTTTACGGTTTTTTGTCCCCGGCTTCTTCCTGTTGTTTGGTCTGGCTGGCTGCCTGCCGGCTCATCAGACGACCGAATCGGATGTCAGCGGGGCGGTCTATGCCACTCAGTTGCGGTCGCCTGAATCCTCGGCCATGTATCAATTCGCGCTTGGGCGTCTGCTGGCCGACGACGGTGAATATCAAGCCGCTGCCGCAGCCCTGGAACAGGCGATTGAGTTTGATCCCCGCTCAGCCTACCTGAGGACTGCCCAGGCCCAGTTCCTGCTCGCGACCGGTGATGAGCAGAGCGCCCTGAAAGTGGCCGAAGAGGCCTTGCAGCAAAACCCCGATTTGCTCGAAGTTCACCTGCTGCTGGGTGGGATCTATTTCCGTGACCGCGACTACAGTGCGGCCGCCCGTCATTTCAAGCGGGTCGTTGAGTTGGACCCGGAACATGAAACTGCCTACCTGCATCTGGCGGTTGCCTATGGCCGCCTCGGTGAGCAGGAGGCCGCCATGAATGCAGTTCAGCAGTTGCTCGAGAAAAAGCCGGATTCTCTGGCGGGGAAGTTGACGCTGGCGCGGTTGTTGCGTGACTTGCAGAAGCCGGACGAGGCCGAAGCGGTTTACCGCAAGCTGATCGATGCGCAGCCGGGCCTGATTACGTCCTATCTTGAGCTTGGCGTCATCCTGGAACATACTGCTCATTACACCGATGCGGTCGAATTATACCGGCAAGGTCTGAAAAAGAATGGTCGAAGTCAGATCTTGCGTCGCCGGCTGATTCTGCTGCTGGTGTATCTGGACAACCTTGACGCCGCGCTCGACGAGTTGCGAGTCCTGGTCCAGCTCAACCCTGATGACCGTGAGAGCCAGCGCAAAATCGGCTTGATCCTGCTCGAAAAGGGGGAGTGGGCCGACGCCGAGGCCGTTTTTTCTGCGTTGCTGGCCAGCGAACCGGGTGCCGAACAGACCTTGTTCTACTATGCAACCGCCCTGGAAAAGCAGCAGAAATGGCAGGCGGCCCTCGAGGCGGTCGGCCGGATTGGTTCCGACTCGGAGCTGTTTCCAGATGCTCTCTACCACCAGAGCTATCTGCAGCATCGTTTGGGGCGAAACGACAAGGCTATCGAGCTGATGCGTGAGCGCATGCCCCTTGATCCGCAACGGGTCGATCTGTTTGATTTTCTCGCCTCGCTGCAGGAGCTGGAAAATGATCTTCCCGCGGCCCGGGCGACCCTTGAAGCAGGGCTCGTTCAGTTCCCTGATGATCCTGAAATCCGCTATCACCTCGGGCTGGTCTTGGATAAGAGCGGTGAGCGGGCAGCCGCCCTGGCGACCATGGAAGAGGTGCTGCTGAAAGATCCCGAGCATTCCGAGGCCCTTAATTATGTCGCTTACAGCCTGGCCGAACAGGGTGTAGACCTGGATCGGGCCTTGTCGCTGGTTGAGAAAGCCCTGCAACAGAAACAGGCACCACATATCCTCGACACCCTGGGTTGGGTCTATTATCGCGCCGGTCGTTTTGAACCGGCGCGTACCGCGCTTGAAAAGGCGGCTGATCAGATAACCTCCGACCCGGTTGTCTGGCAACATCTTGGTGATGCCTACCGCGCCCTTGGTCTGAACGAGGATGCGGCGCAGGCTTACCGGCACGCCCTGGATTTCGATCCAAGCAGTGTCGAACTGCAGCAACGGCTCAAGGCGCTTGAGGAGCAGCGGTGACACCCCGCGATGCAACTTTCTACCGGGACAGGTGGGGCATTCGGTGCCTGTTCCGTCTCTGCTTGCCGTTCCTGCTGCTGGTGCCGGCGGGTTGTTCGTTGGCGCCACCCAAGCCACGACCACTCGTCACCGAGGCGCAGTTGTGGCAATCTCTGGCCGTTCAACAGCAGGGATTCTTTGCTTTGCGGGGCATGGCGAAAATCCGGATCGACAATGAGACCGGCAGCCAACGTTCGACCCAGGTCGTGCTGGCTCAAAAGCCGGACCGGTTTCGCGCCGAAGTACTCTCCATGTTCGGCCAGCCGTTGCTGAGTGTCGTCTGTAACGGTGAGTTGCTGGCGGTTTCGATTCCGACGCGCCGCCAGTTTTACCAGGGCGTCCCCAGCGCCGAAAACCTGCAGCGCTTTACCCGCGTTCCGCTGGCGGCCACGGACCTGGTCCAGTTGCTGTTGCACCAGGTGCCACTGATCGACTTTTGCCAAAGTCACGCCGAGCCGGGGCCGGGTCTGGTTCTGGAACGAGCCGACGGGGTCCGCCAGCGGCTTGACTTCGACCGTGACCTGAGGCTGGTTGGAGCCAGTTATTTCGATCAGGACAACAACCTCTGGATGTCGGTGACGTATGCCGATTTCCTGCCCGGGCCGGAGATGGTTCCACGGCGGGTCGAGATCGCCTTGCCACTGCAGCAGCTTGACGCACTGGTGGAGCTGAGTGAGCTCGAAGTCAATCCGGTGTTGTCTGCCGATAAATTCCGTTTGCCGGTCCCCGCAGGAAGCGTGGTCCAGCCCTTGCCATGAAGGTAGAGCCGATGAAGCAGCGCAGATCAGATCAAGCCCTGGGCAGGCTGTTTATTCTTGGCCTTGTGCTGTTGTTCTTTGGTTGTCAGAACAACAGCGATGTCGTCATGCCCGCCGAAGGAGATGCTGCCAAGCCTGCCTATGGCGACACCTTAATCGAAGCGTCGATCGGCGAACCGAGCAACCTGCTGCCGGTCCTTGCCTCCGATTCGGCCTCGTCGGATATCAATGGCCTGGTCTACAGCGGCATGGTGCGCTACGACAAGAATTTTGTTCTCGAAGGCGATCTCGCCAAGTTATGGGATATTTCGGAAGATGGCCGCACGATCACTTTCCACCTGCGCGAGGGAGTGACCTGGCATGATGGCCAGCCGTTCACCTCGGCTGACGTGCTGTTTACCTATCAGCTCTATATCGACCCGAAAACCCCGACCTCCTACGCCGAGTCCTACCGCCAGGTCACCAGCGCCAGCGCCCCGGATCCCTTGACCTTCGTCGTCAAGTATGACAAGCCCTACGCGCCGGCCCTGGCCAGCTGGGGGGTCTCGATCCTGCCGAAGCACCTGCTCGAGGGGATGGAGGTCACCAAGAGCCCGCTGTCGCGCCAGCCGATCGGCACCGGCCCTTATGTTTTCAAGGAATGGATTGCCGGCGAAAAGATCGTGCTCGAAGCCAATCCGGATTATTATGAGGGCCGTCCCTACATCAAGCGGGTCGTTTACCGGGTGATTCCGGATCAGTCGACGCAATTTCTCGAACTGCAGTCGGGCGGGCTCGATTACATGGGCTTGACGCCGATTCAGTTCTCGACCCAGACCGACACGCCCGCCTTTAAACGGCACTTCAACAAATACCGCTATTTGTCGTTTTCCTATACCTATCTCGGTTACAACCTCGAACGCCCCCTGTTCCAGGATCGCCGCGTCCGCCAGGCGCTGACCCACGCCCTCAACAAGCAGGAAATCATCGACGGGGTGCTGCTCGGTCTCGGCCAGCCGGCGACCGGTCCCTACAAGCCCGACACCTGGGTCTATAACCCGAACATCAAGCGTTACCCCTATGACCCGGAACGGGCCAGGCAACTGCTGGCCGAGGCCGGCTGGAGCGATAGCGATGGCGATGGCATCCTCGACAAGGATGGCAGGAAATTCAGCTTCACCATAGTCACCAATCAGGGAAACGACCTGCGCGCCAAGACCGGTGAAATCATCCAGCGGCGTTTCCGCGAAGTTGGCGTCGAGGTCAAGCTGCGGGTCATCGAGTGGGCCTCGTTTCTCAAGGAATTCATCAACCCGGGGAATTTTGATGCGACGATCCTCGGCTGGAGTACCGGTCCGGAACCCGACCAGTACAATATCTGGCACTCGAGCAAGACCGGGCCGCGTGAGCTCAATTTCGTCAAATTCAAGAACCGCGAGGTGGACGAGCAGCTGGAACTGGGCCGGCGCACCTTCGACCAGGCGGAGCGTAAACGGCATTACGACCGGATCCAGGAGATTCTCGCCGAGGAACAGCCCTATACCTTTCTCTACGTTGCCGAAAGTCTGCCGGCGGTCGCCAAACGGTTTCGCGGCATCGAGCCGGCTCCGGCCGGGATTACCTACAACTTTATCAAGTGGTATGTTCCCGAAAGCGAGCAGAAGTATTCACGTTGAGGGATAGCTCGGGCTCATGCTGTGGGACACGGATTGAAGGGACTGAACTGCAGATTTGCTTTTGCCTGACCCGGGACGATCGGAATTGATCCTTGCCCGAAGTATCTGTGCGTTATTGTTGTCAAACTTGAAGATATAGAAATCAATCAATGCTCAATTACCTATCAAGACGCCTGCTGCTGATGATTCCACTGCTGATCGGGATCACTCTGATCTCGTTTGTCGTCATTCATCTGGCACCGGGCGAGCCGACCGACCTGCAGACCGACCTGAATCCGCAGGCAACCGCCGAAATGCAGGAGCGACTGCGGGCCCAGTATGGTCTCGACCAGCCACTCTATGTTCAGTATGGAGAGTGGCTCGGCCGCCTGGTCCGGCTCGATTTCGGCGAATCCTTCGCCCTCGACCACCGGCCGGTGCTCGACAAGGTCACCGAGCGGCTGCCGATCACCATCCTCATCAACGTCCTGTCGATCGTCCTGATTCTCGCCGTCGCCGTACCGATCGGAATCCTCTCGGCGACCAGACGCAATTCGCTGTTCGACAAGGGGACGACGGTGTTCGTTTTTATCGGTTTTGCCATGCCGTCGTTCTGGCTGGCGTTGCTGCTGATGGACTATTTAGGCGTCCGCCTCGGCTGGGTCCCGATTGCCGGCATCCGCTCGCTCGGCTATGAATATCTTGGATTTTTCGGGCGGATATGGGATATTGCCCAGCATCTGATTCTGCCGGTTTTCGTCTCGGCCTTCGGTGGATTGGCGGGATTTTCCCGTTACATGCGTTCAAACATGCTCGAAGTGGTTCGCCAAGACTAT
>DATFMT010000067.1:0-3026 GCA_035266745.1 Geothermobacteraceae bacterium
TCCAGATCGATCCGCCGGGTTTCAATATCCAGTTCGCGTTGAACGGCCTCGGCCTTGAGCCAATCAAGAGCGACCGGGGAGAAGTCAACCGCCGTTACTGAAAATCCCCGTTCGGCAAGGAAAAGTGCATTACGCCCCATGCCGCAGGCGATATCGAGAGCCTTACCCGGTACCAGCATGGGAGAGACCCGTTGCAGCCAGGAGTCGGTCTGTTGGTCAGCCTGAGTGGCTTTTTCCAGCCAACGCTGATCCCATCTCTGCTGAATTTCACACATGGCTGATCGGTTTCCTGATCGAGAATTCCGAATATCGACGTAACTAGCTGCTGTGTAAATAGTGTCTTTTAAATATATCGTGATTGAGACGGGTCTGCACGCGCCTGAAACATTTCTGCTTGACGAACCATCAGACCTGAGCGCAGATCGGAGCCTGCAAACCGTGCCGCCCGGGTCCACTCCACTGAAAAACTAATCAAGTCAGCCCCAAAGAGCTACCCGGCTATGTCTAAAAGAGGGGGCACATTGGCTGTGCCCCCTCCGTGATTCAATTTGCCACGTTGTCTTGGCAGCTGTCGCCGGGTTACATGGCCGCCTGGTAGATACCGACGACGCAGTCGAGGGTCGCGGTACGCGGATTGGTCAACATACAGGCGTCCTTCATGGCATTTTCCGCCATGATCCGCAGATCGGTTTCCTTGACGTCCAGCTTGTTGAGGCCGGCCGGGATGCCGATGTCGGCCGAAAGCTTGCGAATCGCCGCGATCCCCTTGGCGGCGGCATCGACAACTGAGAGGCCGTCGATGTTCTCGCCCATGGCTACGGCGATATCGGCGAAGCGCTCCGGATTGGCGATCATGTTGAATTCGCAGACCGAAGGCAGCAGGATCGCATTGCAGACGCCGTGCGGCAGGTTGTAGAAGCCGCCGAGCTGGTGAGCCATGGCGTGAACATAACCGAGGCTGGCATTGTTGAAGGCCATGCCGGCCAGGTATTCGGCGTAAGCCATTTTGTCGCGGGCTTCTATATTATGGCCATTGGCCACCACCGGGCGCAGGTACTCGGCGATCAGTTCGATGGCCTTGATGGCGCAGGCGTCGGTGATCGGGGTGGCGATGGTCGAAACGTAGGCCTCGACCGCGTGGGTCAGGGCGTCCATGCCGGTGGCAGCGGTCAGCGGAGCGGGCTTGCCGACCATCAGCACCGGGTCATTGATGGCGATGTTCGGGGTGCAGCGCCAGTCGACGATCGCCATCTTCACCTTGGTGTCGGTGTTGGTGATAATACAGAAGCGGGTCATCTCGCTGGCGGTGCCGGCGGTGGTGTTGATGGCGACGAAGGGGGGCATCGGCTTGCTGGTCTTGTTGACCCCTTCGCAGTCGCGGATATGACCGCCGTTGGTGGCGACCATGCCGATCCCCTTGGCGCAGTCGTGAGAGGAACCGCCGCCCAGGGAGATGATGGAGTCGCACTTTTCGTCCTGGTAAACCTTCAGGCCGTCGTGAACGTTCTTGTCGGTCGGATTCGGCTCGGCGCCGTCGAAGATCACCACCTCGACGCCGGCCGCTTCGACCTGCTGCTTGATCTGATCGGCCATGCCGATACCGGAAATGCCTTTGTCGGTCACCAGCAGGGCTTTCTTGGCGCCGAGAGCCTTGACCTGGTCGCCGGTCTCCTTGGAGGAACCGACGCCCATCAGGGATACGGTCGGGATAAAAAAGCCGAATGTCTGATCTGCCATTGCCATAGTCTTATCTCTCCTTATGAAGGGTTTGTGGTTGGTCGTTCCAACCGGATATGGTCTCCCGCTTCCCGGATAGCGACATGTCCGGGTCAGGAATAAAACGTTATTTGCTATTGAGCAACATCGGTGCCATCCAGTAAATATTCGATAACCATATGTATTCATTGAATATTTAAGATTTGTAAATTTTAACCATGACGTTGCTGAGCAGGCCAGCGATCCAGCATGGAGCGCACTGCGCCAAATCGGCACATTCTGTCGCCGCCGGTTGTTCCGGTCAGATTTTGGCGACCGGAGCAGCGCACTGGACATCCGCGCCGAGATGTTCCAAGATGGAACTAATTGAGCTGGTTTGGGACACCTGGCGGGACAAAATGGGCCAGCGTCGGTCGCTGCCAACTCAAGGCTGACAGCAGAAGCTGCATTTTTGTCCGAATTGGGAAAAGTGGCTTAAGCAGCCGGCATCAAGGGGTTTTTTTCATTGACTTCGTATACGCACAAAACCGGATAAAACGTTTTTTGGCCGCAGACGGCGCGCCGTGTCATGTTCCTTGCACCAATCAGAGCCTGGAGGGGCACCGCGGAAGCATCGGTAGCAAGGTCTATTTGACGGTTGTCAGCGACACGGAGGCATTATGAATATCAGCAAGTTCGTCACCCCGGAGATCATTTTCGGTTGCGGGGCCCTCAGTCAACTCGGCGAGAGCGCCGCCCGCCTTGGCGCTTCCCGGGTCTTCGTGGTCAGCGATGCCGGAGTGATCGCCGCCGGCTGGATCGAACCGGCCCTCGATTACCTGCGCGCCGCCGGGCTGGCCACCGAGGTTTTCTCCGAACTGACCACCAATCCCAAGGACTACGAAGTGGTGGCAGGGGTCGAGCAGTACCTGGCAGCAGGCTGCGACGCCATCGTTGCGGTCGGCGGCGGCAGCCCGACCGATGTCGCCAAGGCCATCGCCCTGCTGGCGACCAACGGCGGACGCCTGCAGGATTACGAGGGAATCAACAAGATCGGCCGACCGCTACCGCCGATGGTGATCGCTCCGACCACCGCCGGGGCCGGTTCCGAGGTCAGCCAGTTCGCCATCATCGTCGACGCCGAGCGACGCCTGAAGATGTCGATCATCTCCAAGTCGCTGATTCCCGATATCGCCATTGTCGATCCTGAGTTGCTGCAGACCAAGGATTCGCTGCTGGCCGCGGCGACCGGGATGGACGCGCTGACCCACGCCATCGAATCCTACGTCTCCCTGGCGGCCACCCCGCTGACCGACATGCACGCCCTCAAG
>DATFMT010000068.1:0-22312 GCA_035266745.1 Geothermobacteraceae bacterium
GCGCAGTTGCCATAGGAAAGTGAAGGCAGGCAGGTCCGCTCCGGATCGTTGTTCATCGGCACCCGCGGGTTGACCAGGACAATCAGCTTGGCCCCCTGCTCGATGGCGATATCGATGTGACTGGTGCGGCCGGTGTTGCCGTCGATGTAATAGCGCCCGCCGATTTTCTGCGGCCTAAAGAAATAAGGAATCGCGCAGGAGGCGGTTATTGCCTGGCAGATGTGCACATTCTGGTGGCTGCTATTGCCGAACACGACCCGCGCGCCGGTGTCGAGATCGTAGGCCGGGATATAGAGTTCGGATCTCAGGTCGGGGAAAAAGTCGCAGACGCCGGCTTCGGCAAACGCCCGACACAGGTAGTTCTGCATCGGTTGCAGGGAGAAGATCCCGGAGGGGAATTGCTCCTGCAGAATATAGATCAGGTCATGCATCGACATCTGGGTGTGGCTGCGCCGGTAGCTGCGGTAGATGCGCACCAGATTGCTGGCCACTTTCCAGGCCGATTTAAGGACTGCGCCGGTTTCGAACCGGTAGATATCGCTGCGCCGCCAGTTGAAGACAGATTCCTCGTCCCGGTTGATCGACTGGTAGAGCTGTCCTGGCACGATGCCGTTGGCGATCAGCGAAGCAATGACCGATCCGGCGCTGACCCCGACATACATGTCAAAACGGTTGCAGGAAAATTCTTCACTAAACAGCTGGTCGAGGGCCGCAAGCACACCGATTTCATAGGCGGCTCCCATGATACCGCCACCAGCCATGACCAGTGCAGTTTTCCCCTTACGTCGCAGCATCGATACTCACGAAACTTTGGCGCGGACCTTGATCTTAGGTTTGCCGTTTTCGTTGGTGACGTGAAATTCAACTTCCCGGTCACCGAACTTTTCTCGAATTTTGCTTTTCTGCTGTTCGAGAAACGCGGCGACCTTGGCGCGGTCGGGAGGAGCGCCATTGGATCCGGATGCGTTATGCGCCGCAACCAGGTCGTTGTAGATATGATCGAGATTGTTGTCCTGCCGTTCGGTTGCCAAGGGCGGGTCTTGTGGTGGCGGTTCTGTGCGTCCCCTGCCGCGATGGTAGCGGCCTTCTTCTATCATGCGCAAAGTCCGGTCCCAGTAGTTGCTGTAGCTGTGGAAACGGGTTGCCAGATTCTGGCAGCGAAAGCGCAGGTCGGTTTGGGTAATGCGTCGGTTGATGAACACCCTCAATTGTTTGGTAAGCAGCTCGCGATCTTTGATCGGTTCGCGTTTTTCAATGCCGGCAAAGTATTGTTCGTAGCGGATTTCGAGCTGTTTAATGTTTTCTTCCAGCTTGGTGAGCAGGTGGCCCAGCCTTTTGCGGTCGTCCATCAGACAGTCTCCTTCCTGGCCAACTATACTTGAGGAGTCCTGCTTTGCAAATAAAAATCCGGGAATTTAAAGGACTTAAGCCACTTCAAGCTTGCCTTGACTGGCCTGCTCGGTTTCGTATAATAGGATGTTTGTTCCTTTGCCTAAGAGAGGATTAGACTTTGCCTGAACTAACTGCCGTTATCCTGGCCGCCGGCCAGGGGACCAGGATGAAATCGACGCTGCCGAAAGTCCTGCATCAGCTTTCCGGCCGACCGCTGGTGGACTACCCGTTACAGCTGGCCCGGAAGCTTGGCGCGGCCAGTCCGGTGCTGGTCGTCGGGCACCAGGCCGACATGGTCCGGTCGGCTCTGGCCGGTGAGGGTACGACCTTTGTCGACCAGACTGAACAGCTCGGCACCGGTCATGCGCTGCTCTGCGCCGAAGCTGCCTGCCAGGGCTTTACCGGAACCTTGTTGCTGCTCTGTGGCGACGTGCCGCTGTTGCGTCGGGAAACCCTGCAACGGCTGATCGACGTTCATCACCAGCACCAGGCGACGGTCAGTGTTCTGACCGCACAAGTTGCCGACCCCTTCGGCTACGGGCGGATTGTTCGCAATGGCGACCAGTTGGAACGGATTGTCGAGGAAAAAGATGCCACGCCGGGCGAAAGAGCGATCCGCGAAATCAATAGCGGCATCTATGCCTTTGCGGCACCGGCGGTGTTCGAAGCCCTGCATGGCGTCGGGCGGGACAACGCCCAGGGCGAATACTACCTGACCGATGTCGTGGCGCTGGCCCGTGAAGCCGGGCAGACGGTCTGCGCGGTGCTGGCCGAAGATGCCGACGAGATTATGGGAATCAACGACCGGGCCCAACTCGCGACGGCCGGCAAGCTATTGCGGCAGCGTATCAACCGGGACCACTTGCTGGCCGGCGTCACCCTGGTCGATCCTGAGCAGACCTACATTGACAGCGGCGTGAGCATCGGCGCTGAGACGCTGATCCATCCCGGGGTTCACCTGCGCGGCACGACTTGCATCGGCTCCGGCTGCATCATCGAGCCGGGCGCAGTGCTGACCGATGCCCGGCTGGCAGACCGGGTTCATGTCAAGGCCGGCACGGTGATTGCCGAGTCGGAGATCGGGCCTGACTGCGCGCTCGGACCTATGGCGCACCTGCGCCCCGGGACAATTCTGCAGGGGAACAACAAACTCGGCAATTTCGTCGAAACCAAAAAGGCACAGCTGGCTGAAAAGGCCCAGGCAAGCCATCTGACCTATATCGGTGACGCCGAGGTCGGCCGCAACGTCAATATCGGCTGCGGGACCATCACCTGCAATTACGACGGGGTCAACAAGCACAAGACGATCATCGAGGATGATGTCTTTGTCGGTTCTGACACCCAGTTCGTCGCCCCGGTGCGGATCGGCCGCAACAGCCTGATCGGGGCCGGCTCGACGATTACCAAGGATGTGCCGCCCGATTCCCTGGCTCTGTCCAGAGTCGAACAGAAGATCGTCAAGGGCTGGCGCCTGCGTAAAAAGAAAAACTGATACCAACCATTTGCCGGGAGGGGTCCCGAAAGGGTTTGTGAGATTATGTGTGGAATTGTCGGATACATTGGAAGCCAGGAAGCGACGCCGATCGTTTTTGATGGCCTGCGTCGGCTGGAATATCGCGGCTACGATTCGGCCGGAATCGCCACCATCAACCAGGGGCAAATCGGCATCCGCCGGGCCGAGGGGAAGCTGCTCAATCTCGACAAGGTGCTGCGTGACCAGCCGCTGCAAGGGACGGTCGGTATCGGCCATACCCGCTGGGCGACCCATGGCCGCCCTTCAGAGACGAATGCTCACCCGCACCAGGCCGGCGATATAGTGGTGGTGCATAATGGCATCATCGAGAATTATCTCGAGCTTAAAGACCAACTCCAGGGCCTGGGGCACACCTTTCGTTCCGAAACCGACACCGAGATCATTGCCCACCTGATCGAACAGCACTACCTCGACTGCGACGATTTCGAAGCTGCCGTTCGCCAGAGCCTCAGCGAGGTGCGTGGTGCCTATGCGGTGGCGATTCTCTGTGAGAGAGAACCGGATAAGCTGATTGCCGCCAAGCTTGGTTCGCCGCTGGTCGTCGGACAGGGGAGAGATGAATTCTTTGTTGCCTCCGATATTCCGGCGATGCTTTCCCATACCCGCGAGATGATCTTTCTTGAGGACGGTGAACTGGTGGTTTTCTCCCCGGAGTCGATGCAGGTTTCGACGCTTGCCGGCGAACCGCTGGAAAAACAGGTCAAGACGATTACCTGGAGCCCGACCATGGCCGAGAAGGGCGGCTATAAGCACTTCATGCTCAAGGAGATTTACGAACAGCCAAGAGCCATTGCCGATACCTTGGCCGGGCGGCTGCGTGAAGAAGAGGGGGAAATCGCCCTCGCTGGCCTGAATCTTTCGGATGACGAATTGTGCAGCATTGAAAAGATCTTTATCATTGCCTGCGGGACCTCCTGGCATGCCGGTCTGGTCGGTAAGTTTTATATCGAAAAACACAGCCGGATTCCGGTCGAAGTCGATATCGCCAGCGAATTTCGCTACCGTGATCCGATCGTCAACGAGCGAACCCTGACCGTGTTGATCAGCCAGAGCGGCGAGACCGCCGATACCTTAGCCGGCTTGCGCGAAGCGAAGGGGAAGGGAGGGCGAACTCTCTGTGTCTGTAATGTCGTTGACTCGTCGATTGCCCGGGAAAGCCACGGTGTGATCTATACTCACGCCGGACCGGAGATCGGTGTCGCCTCGACCAAGGCCTTTACTACCCAGTTGGTGGCGCTGTACCTGCTGGCCGTCAAGCTTGGCCGGGTGCGCGGGACCCTCAACCAGGAGTCGTGCCGCGAGTTGATCGGAGCGTTGGTGACCCTGCCGCGCAAGGTCGAGGAGGCCCTGCAGTTCGACGTGACGATCGAGAATATCGCCAAGGCCTTCATGAATGCGCGCGATTTTCTCTATCTCGGCCGCGGCAACCAGTACCCGATCGCCCTTGAGGGCGCACTCAAGCTCAAGGAGATCTCTTATATCCATGCCGAGGGCTATCCGGCCGGGGAGATGAAGCATGGACCGATTGCCCTGATCGATGAACAGCTGCCGGTTGTGGTCCTGGTGCCGCACAACGACACCTACGAAAAAGTGGTCTCCAACATGGAGGAGGTTCGGGCCCGCGGCGGCCAGGTGATCGGTGTGGCAACCCAGGCCGATAAAGGACTGCGGGATGCCTGCGATGCATTGATCGAGCTGCCGGCAACGACCGATGACCTGATGCCGGTCCTGACCTCGATCCCGATGCAGCTTCTTGCCTATCATATTGCGGTCTGCAAAGGGACCGACGTTGACCAGCCCCGCAATCTGGCCAAAAGCGTGACCGTGGAGTAAACGTTTTGCCCTATTCGGAAAAACTGATTGATCGCCTGCGCCTCTCGGCCACCGCTCTGCTTGGGCATTTCCGCATCAGCGAAAATACCTTCCTTATTATCCTGGCGGTCATTATCGGCCTGCTGGGCGGGCTCGGTAATTTCGCTTTTCGCAAGACCATTGAATTTGTTCACTGGGGGGTGATCGAACAGGGGATGGAGCTGTTCAACATCTCGCTCGAAACCTGGTCTCCGCAACGGCTGCTTATCGTGTTGTTCCCGGTCGTCGGTGGCATCCTGATTATCCCGTTCTGGGTCTTGTTCGCCGCTGACCTCAAGCGTGGCTTCGCCGGATTTCTCGAAAAGGTCAACCTGCGCGGCGCCAAGTTGCGTCCCCGGCCGATCCTGACCCGCGGCTTCGGTGCGGCGATTACCCTCGGAACCGGCGGTTCGGCCGGGCAGGAGGGCCCGATCGCCATGATCGGCGGTGCCATCGGCAGCCAGTTCGGGCAGTTGTTCAAGATGAGTGGCGACCGCCTCAAGGTGCTGGTCGCCTGCGGTGCGGCAGCCGGGGTGGCGGCAACCTTCAATGCGCCGATCGCCGGAGTCTTCTTCGCCCAGGAGATCGTTCTGCTCGCCTCCTTCGAACTCTCGAGTTTTACCTCGATCGTCATCGCCAGCGGCATGGCAACCGTCGTCTCGCGGGCCCTGCTCGGCAACGTTCCGGAACTGCTCGCCCCGGCCTACGTGGTCCGCAACTACTGGGAACTCGGCCTGTATGTCCTGCTCGGCTTGGTAATCGGCAGTCTGGCCGCTTTGTTTATCGACACCCATTTCAAGATCAAGGACCGCTTTGTGGCCCTGAAGATCCCCAAGCTCGCCAAACCGGCCCTCGGCGGCCTGCTGGTCGGCATCATCGGGCTCGGCTTCCCCCAGGTCTTCGGTAACGGTTACGAATTCATGGGCGACGTGCTGTTCGGCAAGGGGACCTGGCTCTTGCTCGCCGGTTTGATCATCGCCAAGGCGATCGCCACCTCGATCACCCTCGGCTCCGGTCTTCCGGGTGGCTTGTTCGCCCCCTGTCTCTACCTCGGTGCGGTCGCCGGCGGGGCCTTTGGTCACCTGGCCGCCCAGCTTTTTCCAGCCGCCGGCATCACCCCTGGGGCCTATGCGCTGGTCGGCATGGGGGCGTTCCTCTCGGCGGCGACCCATTCGCCGATGACGGCGATCTTCCTGCTGTTCGAGATCACCGACTCCTACGAGGTCATCGTGCCGATTATGCTGACCTGCGTCATCGGCACCGCCATTGCCCGGCATTTCAAGAAGGACAGCCTCGAGACGGTCGAGCTGTCGCGCGCCGGCATCGATCTCGAGGCCGGCAAGGAACGCAACATTATGAAATCGCTGAAGGTCTCCGAGGTAATGGCGCGCCAGGTCGAGACGGTCCCGGAGCATATGACCCTCGGCCAGTTTGCCCACTTCATCGAGCAGACCCGGCACACCAACTTTCCGCTGGTCGATGCTGCAGGGGCGCTGACCGGAATCATCTCGGTGCAGGATTTCATGGGGGTGGTGTTCGAGCCTGATCTGATGGACCTGGTGGTGGTCAAGGAACTGGCGACGGCCAACGTCATCACCGCCCACGCCGAGGAGGATCTTGACACCGCTATGCGCAAGATCGGCTACCGCAATATCGAACAGTTGCCGGTGGTCGACCGCGAAACTCACCGCCGCCTGGTCGGCATCATCTCCCGGCGGGACATGGTTGCGGCCTACAACCGCGCCCTGATGACCCGCAGTATTGAGGAGGATAGCAGTGACTGACCTGCTGCAGGGTCTGAATCCGAAGCAGCAGGAGGCGATCCAGGCTTGCGAAGGGCCCCTGCTGGTGCTGGCCGGGGCCGGTTCGGGCAAAACCCGGACCCTGATCCAACGGGTCGCCTGGCTGATCCAGCAGCACGGGGTGCCGCCCTGGCAAATCCTCGCGGTGACCTTTACCAACAAGGCCGCCGGGGAAATGAAGCAACGGCTGGAGAGGCTGCTCGGTGGCGGCGAGTCCCCCTGGGTGGCGACCTTCCACGCCTCCTGCGTGCGTATCCTGCGCCGCGAAATCGGCGCGCTCGGTTACGCCACCGATTTCAGCATCTACGATGACCAGGACCAGCAGCGGCTGCTCAAGGATGTGCTCAAGGAGCTGGCGATCGCCGACAAGGTCCTGCGTCCCAACGCCGCGGCGGCGGCCATCGACAGCGCCAAGAACCGTGGCCAGCTGCCGGAGGATATCCCCCGTGATGAATTTTCCTCGGTCCTGCTGGCCAAGGTTTACGCCCTCTATCAGCAGCGCCTGCAGCAGGCCAATGCGGTCGATTTCGGCGACCTGCTGCTGCTGACGGTCAAGCTCTTTGAACAGCATCCCGAGGTGCTGAAACGCTGGCGCGATCGGTTTCGTTATATCCTGGTCGATGAGTTCCAGGATACCAACCAGGTCCAGTACCGGCTGGTCGACCTGCTCGCCCACGAGCATCGCAATCTCTGCGTCGTCGGCGACGATGACCAGTCGATCTACGCCTGGCGCGGCGCCGAGGTCGGCAATATCCTCGGCTTCGAACGCGATTACCCAGGGACAATCACCATCCGTCTGGAACAGAACTACCGCTCGTCGCAGAACATCCTCGAGGCAGCCGGATCGGTGGTGGCGCGCAACCTCAGCCGTAAGGGCAAAACCCTCTGGACCGAGAACCCGGCCGGCGAGCAGCTGCTGCTCGAAGCCTTGCCGGATGACCTCGAGGAAGCCCGGTTTGTCGCCGGTGAAATCAACCGGCTCAAGCGCTGCGGCCGACATTACCGGGATCTGGCGGTGTTTTACCGGACCAACGCCCAATCGCGGGTGCTGGAAGAAGCGCTGGTGCGGGAGCGGATTCCCTACGCGATGTTCGGCGGCCTGAAATTTTTTGCCCGGATGGAAATCAAGGATATCCTCGCCTACCTGCGGGTGCTGGTGAACCCGGCCGATTCGCTTTCGGCCAAACGGATCGTCAACGTGCCGCCGCGGGGGATCGGTGCGGCGACGGTGGCCAAGGTCGCTGAGCTTGAAACAGCTGCCGGTGGTTTTTTGCCGGCCTGTTCGCGGGCTCTTCAGCAGGGGCTGCTCGGCGGAGTTGCGGCCAAGCGCCTGCAGCAGTTCGTCGAGCTGATGGAGGTGTTCCAGAAGTTGTTGCTGCGGCTCCCTTATCCGGAACTGACCGCCGAGCTGATCGAGCAGAGCGGCTACGGCCCACGGTTGCGGGAGGATGGAACCAGCGAAGCCAAGGACCGGCTGCAGAACCTCGGGGAACTCCTCAAGGGGATGGAGGAGCATCGCGGCAGCGAAGGGTCATTACAGGATTATCTTGAACAGGTCGCCCTGGTGACCGATCTCGACAGTTACGACACCAGCCTCGACCGGGTCACCTTGATGACCTTGCACGCGGCTAAGGGGCTCGAGTTTCCGGTGGTCTTCATGACCGGGCTAGAGGAGGGACTGTTCCCGCACTCCCGGGTCGGCGAGAACGAGGAGGAGGTCGAGGAAGAACGACGGCTTTGTTATGTCGGTATGACCAGGGCGATGGAAAAACTTTACCTCAGCCATGCCCGGCGGCGGCGCGTCTACGGCAGCTACCAGTACAATCCACGCAGCAGGTTCCTCGACGAGGTCCCTGAACACCTGTTGCTCGGAGAACAAAAGGCTGACTTGCGCCCGGCCGCCCAGCACAATCTCGCTTCGGTCTTTTCCCAGCTGGTCCCGGAGCTGGACGAGCCGGCACCTGACTTCGAGCCGGAGTCGGCCATTGACGATATCCGCCTGGTCCCGGAAGCCGAAGAGGGGCTGCGGATCGGCACCCGGGTCCGGCATCTGAAGTTCGGTCTCGGTACGGTACGGCGCATTGAAGGCAACGGCGACAATCAGAAGGTAACGGTCTATTTCAATGCGGTCGGCCCGAAAAAACTCTTGCTCAAATTCGCCGGCCTGGAACCGGCCTGACCGCAGCTTTGTTGGTTCGGTACCCGGATGTTAGATAGAAGAAGATTGACAAGGTTCCGTTGCTCTGTGATATTTTTCTGATTGTGCGCTTTTTCGCACAACTGTTTCAGAACTTGGTGTTCAACTTATCCAAAGTTGCCGACCTGTCAAGATCGCCGCTTTTCGCCATTGCGCTATCTGGTCATGGTTGATATTCACTGGATCGAAGAGAGTTTTCGCCGCGCACTTCGTATCTCCGGAGAACACGGCAAACGTCGTGGCGAAAAGCAGGTCGGCTTGGCACTCCCCCACGGTTTGCCTGAAGCCAGAGGCAAACACGAGACGAAATTTCGAGGTGTTTATGAACTTTAGATCCAGAGCATGTCTGTTGTTAGTATTGTTGGTCGCTTCAATTTCGCTGGTACCGTTATCCGCCGGTGCTGAAAATGCAAAGAGATACAAGCGTTCCGTGGAGAATTACCGGATCCCTGACGTTGAACTTGTGAATCAGGACCGGCAGAAGGTTCGTCTTCAGGAGCTGCTTGCGGTCGATAAGCCGGTGATGCTCGATTTTATCTACGGAACCTGTACCACCATCTGTCCGGTTCTCTCGGCGGGATTTTCCAATTTGCAGAAGAAGTTGGGGCCCGACGCCGATAAATTGCAGATGGTGTCAATCACTATCGATCCGGAACACGATTCCCCCGAAGTCATGCAGGAATATCTGCAACGCTATCGGCGTAAGCCTGGCTGGGATTTTTTGACCGGCTCCCGTAAGGATATCGATGAGGTGATGCATGCCTTCGATGCCTTTGTCCCGAACAAGATGAACCATTACCCCCTGACCTTGATGCGCGCCCCGGGAGGCGAACAATGGATCCGTATCTTCGGGCTGATCGGCACGGCCGACCTGATGACCGAATACCGGAAATTGAGTGCACAATGAGACTGTTACGAAAACGACTCGTCCTGCTGGCCGGCCTGACCCTGCTGTTCCCCTTTTCCGGAGCGGTCCATGCCGCCGACGGCAATGACAGTATAGCCGGTCGGCCACCCGCAGAGGCTTTGCAACTCGGTGAGCAAATGTATCGCCAGGGGGTTCTCCCCTCCGGGGAGCCGATGACGGCGATCGTACAGGGGGACATCCCGGTCGACGGGACCATGTTCAGTTGCGAGAGTTGCCATCTGAAGAGCGGGATGGGAGCCGTCGAGGGGGGGGTGGTAACCCTGCCGACCAACGCGACCGAACTGTTCAAACCCTTTACCTTTTCCGCCGAGGAGACCATCCCACCCTGGCAGACCATGCCCCGGGAAATCCAGTGGACGGTCCGGCGCCCCGCCTATACCGACGAAACCCTGGCGACGGCAATTGCCGCCGGGTTCGACCCCGCCGGACGGGAACTCGCCCTGACCATGCCAAGGTATCTTCTTGATGACGAGGACATGGCCATCCTGGTCTATTACCTCAAGCATCTGTCGGCGCAACCCTCCCCGGGAGTCACCGATACGACCATCCGGTTCGCCACCGTGGTCGGGGAGGATATTTCGCAGCAGGACCGGGATGCGATGATCGGGGCGCTGGAGGCGAACATCGAATACCATAACGGCCAGAGGAGGCGTGAGGAGGAGCGCGTCTCCAAGGTGCCGTTTTACCGAAAGAAAAGGACCTTCCCCTATCGCCGGTTTGCGTTGGACGTTTGGGTGTTGCACGGTCCGCCAGAATCCTGGCAGCGGCAGTTGGAAGAGTACAACCGCCAGCAGCCGGTTTTTGCTCTGGTTGGCGGCCTGGTCACCGGAGAGTGGCGTCCGATTCATGAGTTCTGCGAACAGTACCGCATACCCTGCGTGTTCCCCATCACCGATTTTCCGGTCGTATCCGACTCCGATTGGTACACCCTCTATTTTTCCAAGGGGTATTACCAGGAAGGCGAAGCGGCGGCCCGGTTTCTGCGCGGACACGGAGACAAGCCAAAAAAAGCGCCAGTCGTCCAGGTCTTCCGGGATACTCCGGAAGGGCGTGCCCTGTCTCAGGGATTTGAAAAAACCAGGGAGCTGCTCGGTCAGAATCGGCCAATTAACATTGTTTATTCCGGCACCCAAGCGCCCGGAGCCGACTTCTGGAATGTCCTGGGCCGTCGCCATCCCGGCGCCGACATCATGCTCTGGCTGCCACCGCAGGACCTGGCAAATCTGACCTGGGGCATCGCCTCGTTCCACCCCGAGCGAATGTTTCTCTCCTACAGCCTACTGGGCGAGGATATCTATACGCTTCCTGAAAAGCTGAGGCGCTATACCTATATCACCTACCCCTATCTGCTCCCCCAGAACTCGGCCAAAAGAACCAAGGTCATCAAGACCTGGCTGAAGTTCAGAAAGATTCCGCTCACCAATTTTCCCATCCAGGCAAAAATGTACGCCGCGGGTTGGATGCTCGGCAACGGGGTCAAGATGATCAGCAGCGACTATTACCAGGACTATTTTCTGGACGTCTTCGACATGATGAACGACGAGAACTATGCAATCGCCCTCTATCCACTGCTGAGCTTCGGCCAGGGGCAACGCTATGCGTCAAAGGGGTGCTATGTTGTCCAGTTAAGTGCGGGGGACAAGCCGCAACTTGTTCCGCAAACTGAATGGGTCATTCATTAGGCTGGCGCGGCAGGGGCGGACGCCTGTCTGCAGAAACCGCTCCGCAAGATGAACTTGCTGGAAACCATCAACCGCCTGACCGGCTCATGACCAGGTGGTCCGGAAAGTGACCATGAACAGTTTTGATCACGTTTTGCGTCAACACCTCGGCCGCCAACTGTTGGCCGAAACTCCGCAGACCATTCAGGTCAACCTCGGCCTGCGCTGTAATCTGAGTTGCCGGCATTGTCATGTCGAGGGCGGGCCAGACCGTTCCGAAGTGATGAGCTGGGCAACAATGCAGTCGGTCCTTCGCCTGGCTGAGGCGTTTCCGGCGGCGAGGATCGATCTGACCGGCGGCGCGCCGGAACTCAACCCGCATTTCCGCCCGTTCGTCGCAGCGGCCCGGGCGCAGGGACACCGGGTCCAGGTGCGGACCAATCTGACCGTCCTGTTTCAGGCGGGGCTCGAGGATATCCCGGAGTTCTTCCGTGAGCACCAGGTGCAATTGGTTGCTTCGCTCCCCTGCTATCTGGATCGGAATGTCGACGCTCAGCGGGGCGGCGGCGTCTATGAAAAAAGCATGCGGGCTATCCGCCTGCTCAATGAACTGGGTTACGGCCGGGACGATGCCTTGCAACTGAATTTGGTCTACAACCCGGGCGGACCTTTCCTGCCGCCGGCCCAGATCAATCTCGAAGCCGATTACCGCAAACAGTTGCAGGGAGCGGCCGGTGTCACCTTCAATCATCTACTGACAATTACCAATATGCCGATCGGTCGGTTTCTCGAGGATCTGCGCCGCCAGGAAAAAGAAGAGCTCTACTGGGGGCTGCTGGAAGATTCCTTTAACCCGCACACGGTCGAGGGTCTGATGTGCCGCCACCAGATCTGTATCGCCTGGGACGGCAGCCTGTCCGACTGTGATTTCAACCAGGTTCTTGGTCTGGGTTTGGAGGAGGGGCTGCCGCAGCATGTCGACCAGCTCGATCCGGGCCGGCTGGCTGGTCGCCGGATCGTCACCGATCGCCATTGTTTCGGCTGCACCGCCGGCTGCGGGTCATCCTGCGGCGGAGCGTTGGTCGCGTAAGGGTACGAGGTGGATGCCCAGTTGACTCGATTGGCCGAATCACCTGAACCGTTCATGGTGCTGGCTGACCCCCGCGAAACCTTCTTCGAGCGTGATTGGTCATTTGTAACCGATGAGCGAAACAAGGAGCGATACAAGCTGACTGCCGGTATCGCCGACAATCTGGCCGGACAGCATCTGCAGACTCCGAAAGGCGCCTGACCATCCTCCCAAATTATTTCGTTAGAAAACCCTTGACATCCCTGTCTGCCTGATTATATTTACCCCTGTCTCAAAGATTGGCACTCGACGAACCAGAGTGCTAACAACTCCGTCCCTGCTTGTGTCGGATTTGCCAATTTAATGGCCGGAAGCCAGTTCATAATCATCAACACAAAGGAGCAAGAAATGAACATCAGACCACTTCACGATCGTATCATTGTTGAGAGGCTGGAAGAAGAGACTGTCACCGCCGGTGGCCTTATCATTCCGGACTCAGCCAAGGAAAAACCCCAACAGGGTAAAGTTGTTGCGGTTGGCAACGGAAAGAAAACCGAGGAAGGCAAAGTCATCGCCATGGACGTCAAGGTTGGCGACAAAGTCCTGTTCGGCAAGTACGCCGGCAATGAAGTCAAGGTTGACGGCAAGGAATACCTGATGATGCGTGAAGACGACATCATGGGTGTCGTCGAATAATTCAGCCCATTCAAGCGAAGCTCTAGGAGGTTTTAAATCATGGCTGCAAAAGAAATCAAATTTGGTCAGGACGCTCGTGCTGACATTCTCAAAGGTGTCAACTTGCTTGCCGAAGCGGTCAAAGCGACCCTCGGTCCCAAAGGTCGTAACGTCGTCATCGAAAAGTCGTTCGGCGCACCGCTGATCACCAAGGACGGTGTCACCGTCGCTAAAGAGATTGAGCTGGAAGACAAGTTCGAGAACATGGGAGCACAGTTGGTCAAGGAAGTTGCTTCCAAGACTTCGGATGTTGCCGGTGACGGAACCACCACCGCAACCGTTCTCGCCCAGGCAATCTATCGCGAAGGGGTCAAACTGGTCTCCGCCGGGCACAACCCGATGGAGATCAAGCGCGGTATCGACAAGGCCGTTGAGGCCGCTGTCGCCAACCTGCAGGCCCTCTCCAAACCGATCAAGGACCACACTGAAATCGCCCAGGTCGGCACCATCTCCGCCAACTCCGACCAGACCATCGGCAACATCCTCGCCGAGGCGATGGAGAAGGTTGGCAAGGAAGGGGTGATCACCGTCGAGGAAGCCAAGGCGATGGAAACCACTCTGGAGACCGTCGAGGGGATGCAGTTCGATCGTGGTTATCTTTCTCCCTACTTTGTTTCCGATGCCGAGCGCATGGAAGCCGTTATGGAAGATGCCCTGATTCTGATTCACGACAAGAAGATCAGCAACATGCGTGATCTGCTCGCCATCCTCGAGCCGGTCGCCAAGCAGGGCCGCCCGATGCTGATCATCGCCGAGGACGTCGAAGGCGAAGCGCTGGCGACCCTGGTCGTCAACAAGCTGCGCGGCACCCTCAACGTCGCCGCCGTCAAGGCCCCCGGTTTCGGTGACCGGCGCAAGGCGATGCTCGAAGACATCGCCACCCTCACCGGCGGCATGGTCGTCTCCGAGGAAATGGGCCACAAGCTTGAGACTGCAACCCTCGACATGCTCGGCACCGCCAAGCGGATCGTCATCGACAAGGACAACACCACCATCATCGATGGCGCCGGTAATGAGGCCGACATCCAGGCCCGGGTCAAGACCATCCGTGCCCAGATCGAAGAGACCAGCAGCGATTACGATCGTGAGAAGCTCCAGGAGCGTCTTGCCAAGTTGGTCGGCGGCGTGGCCGTGGTCAAGGTCGGTGCTGCCACCGAGACCGAGATGAAGGAGCGCAAAGCCCGCGTCGAGGATGCCCTGCATGCGACCCGCGCTGCGGTTGAAGAAGGGATCGTCCCTGGCGGCGGCGTCGCGCTGATCCGCTGTATTGCTGCGGTTGCCAAAGTCAAGGTTGATGGCGAGCAGAAGTTCGGTGTCGATATCGTCAAGCGCGCCCTCGAAGAGCCGCTGCGCCAGATAGCGGCGAATGCCGGGCTCGAAGGCTCGATAGTGGTCAACGAAGTTGCCAGCAAGAGCGGCGCTTATGGCCTCAATGCGGCGACCGATGAATATGTCGATATGATCAAGGCCGGGATCATCGATCCGACCAAGGTGACCCGCAGCGCACTGCAGAATGCTGCTTCGGTTGCCGGACTGATGCTGACCACCGAAGCGGCCATTGCCGATCTGCCGAAGGCAGACGAAGGCATGGGCGGTATGCCTGGCGGCATGGGCGGTGGTATGGGCATGCCCGGAATGATGTAAGCTGTAAAGATTTAAAACAGTGTGTGAAAAAGGCTCCCGGCATTTGCCGGGAGCTTTTTTTGTTGCGATCCGCTAACCGGGGAGGTCGGTCTGAAGTTTTGACCATGTCGCTACGAAAAGAGTTTGGATGTGAACCTGTACTGATCAACAAACGTCTGGGCGAAATAAAAATCTGACGTCGATCAATTTTTTGATCAAATTACATATGGTTAGATGTGTTTACCCCCCTTGTTGAATATCTCGCATGCCAGGCCAAATGAGTCAGAAGGTAGGGAAATGACTACCTGATAAAGTCGGATAAACCCCCATTGACGGACTGTGCGACTGCGCTATAGTACCTGTGCGAAAGTGAAAAAGTCGAAATTTCTCTGGAGTCGATTGATAGGTTTCGAAGCTAACAAGTGAAAAACGGGGAGAATGCTACTGCCAGAATAAAATAGAGTTTTCCTCTTTTGGCAGGCATTGCGCGGGTGCTAACCCGTGCAATGCTAACCATTTTAGTCAGTAAGCGAGTTGGGACGAATCGAAAGGGTTTTACCTGCAGTCAATCCAAATTAAGTAAGTATGTTTTCGTAATGATTCGTTGCTTTAAATAGGTGGGAAGGAATTTTTCGTGGCAAATAACAAGGTGGCTGGGAGTCACACGAAGTTTTCGGAAAAAAAAGGTTTTCTAGGCAGCCTATATAAAGGAGGCATTTTCATGAGCCAGAGGAACAGAAGCGGTTTTCTGAGCTGGCGGAAGGGCTTGACCCTTCTGGCGGCACTGTTGTTGGCAGTGGTATTGGTACAGGGCCAGGCCCTTGCCTTTACCGTGCAGGTCGTTGAACCTGATGGTACCCCCGTTACCGGCTTCCGCTGGATGGTCGAAGAGGATACCACCAACTGGACGGAACCCGGAGTTTCCCGTATCAATCCGCCGTCCATCGACCTCGACATTCACAGCAGCTACGCGCCGGTGGTGGCGAAAGGAAACGAAAACGGCACGTCAGCCTCCGTCACTGAAGACGTCAATGGGGCGAGCATCGATGCGAGCAAACGCTACTTCGTCTCGGTTCTCCCCTATGACGGCTATGCCAACAGCGGTGCACCGGTGGCGCCGAACCAGACCTCGGTCACGGTGATCGTCAACCCGCTGCCCCTGCCGACGGCGCAGATCAGCATTCTGGCCTTCGTCGACCACGACAAGATCGACAACATCTTCACCGAGCCCGAGCAGGGCCTCGGCGGTTGCACCGTCCATCTCTACGACTTTTCCGGTGGTCACCTGCTCTGGGATGCCTTCGGCAACCCGCTCGGCACCATTTATGACGACGGGACCACAGATCCCACTTGCGGCGATCCGGCAACTTTCGACCCGGAAAACTGCGTAGTGACCCTTGGCGATGCCGGGGCGATTACCACTCTGACCTACGAAGACTTCTGCCACGCCCAGGGATATGAAGTCGCTCCCCCTCCGGCTCCCGGAGTGGAACCGAACCCCAATCCTTGCGCTACGACTATGACGCTCACCCCGGATCCTACCCTCAACCCCTTCAACCTGCAGCCGGGTGAAGCGAGGATCAAAAACCTCTCTCCCGGCAAGTACGGGGCCATCCTCACTCCTCCCCCGGCAGACGACGACGGCAACGCGATGACCTGGGTCCAGACTGCGACCATCGAGGGGACCGTGACCATTGACTCCTGGGTCCAGGAAAACGAGGCTCCGATCTTCACCGAGGGCTTTGGCCAGGGCGTCCAGCACGCCATTTTCGGCTTCGTCAAGACCGCCCCGCAGGCCCAATCCGAATTTCGGGGACAGACCATCCGCGGTCTCCCGTGGCTTGATCCGACCCATCCCGAGTATGTTGACCGCAGCGCCTATGCCGGCAACACTATTACCGGGACCCTGCGCCTGAACCATTTCGACCGTCCGCCCTTGACCCAGGGCTTTTACCCCGGTGCGCCGGTCACCGAAGGTTGGGTCGGCCTCAACGATCCCACCGCCACTCCGGAAGTGACCCAGGGCGGCGTCTATGCGGCGGCCGCCGATCCGGATACCGGCTATTTTGAAATCCACAACGTGCCGCCCGGCACCTGGGAGTTGGTCAGCTGGGATGCGCCGCTGCTCAACCTGTTCAATTTCAACACAGTCACCATGCCGGCCACAGGCGGCACCGTCAATCTTGGCGATGTGCTGATCCTCCACTGGTTCGGCGACTACTCCGGCAGCGTCTTCCTCGATACTGATGAAGACGGCTTCCCCGACCCCGGCGAAGTGGGCCTGAACGATGTGACGGTAAATATCCGTTTCCGCGACGGCACCGTCTACCAGACGACGGTGACCGATCCCAACGGTGAGTTCCAGTTCGCCGAGGTCTTCCCCTTCTTCAAGTGGCTGGTTCCCGAGGTTGACTATGCCCGCATGAAGCCGACCGGCGCCACTTCCGTCGTCGACTTCGGCGGCGAGGTTACGCCCGATCTCGGCTGGGCCTGGCCGTCCCGTGGCAAGCTGCGTCCGCAGCCGCAGTGCTCCCCGGGAGCCGTCCCCCGGACTCAACCGCCGGTGCCGTACCCGGACAACTGCCCGCCCGGCAGCTCTCCGGTCGTCAACCCCAACACTGGCAACAACTTCTCCAAGACCGAGACCGGGCCGGTGCTGCTCGAGGCGATGCACCTGTTCCTCAATCAGTTCAACGAGATCAACTGGGGCAAGAATATCTACGCCCCGGGTGAAAACGGCGGCATCGTCGGCATCACCTTCTACTCGCCGACCCGTGCCGAGAACGATCCGGCCTTTGCCGTCGGCGAGCCCTGGGAGGCGGGCATTCCGCGGACCCAGGTCAATCTCTATGAGGACTTCAATAATAACGGCGTGATCGACCCGCAGCCCGGCAACACCAGTGGGGTCTCCCGCGCCGACGTCGACAACTATCCCTTCGGCTGGCAAGACGGTGGCGCCATGGGTCCGGAAGACGTCGATTACGACAGTAATGGTGTTTTCGACATGCACGATGCCGTCCAGGTGACCCACACCGACAGCTGGGACGACAACAAGCCGACCGGCTGCATCCAGACTCTGCCGGTAATCCACGGTATCACTGCTCCCGAGTGCGCCGACGCCTACGCCACCTGGAACCAGATCCGTCCCGGTGTCTTCGACGGCGGCTACGCCTTCGGCCCGGCGGCGGGCGATCCGTCGCTGCCGGCCGGTACCTATATCGTCGAATCGACCACTCCGCCGGGCTACACCCTGCTCAAGGAGGAGGACAAGAACGTCGATTTCGGCAACAGCTACGTCCCGAGCCAGCAGCTGCTGCCACCGACCTGCGTCGGCGATATGCACCACGTGCCCGACCTGGGGCTCAGCTTCCAGCTCCTCGATCCTCTTAACGAACTGCCGGGGGTGACGCCTGATCCGACACTGTCGGTCTACGCCGGCCAAGATCGGCCGCTCTGCGACCGGAAGCAGGTCACGGTCACCGACGGCGCCAACGTCAACTGCGACTTCTTCTTCTTCACCGAAACGCCCAAGGCGGCCCGGGTGGTCGGCTTTGCGCTCAACGACCTGACCGCGGAATTCAACGTCCTCAGCCCCAACTTCGGCGAAAAGGCCGGGGTGGCGTGGATCCCGGTCTCTTTCAAGGACTGGTTCGGCAACGAGCTGACCCGCGTCTATACCGACGAGTTCGGAACCTACAACGCCATGCTGCCCGGTTCCTATACGGCCAACGTGCCGGCACCGGCCGGCTTCTCCCCCAACATGCTGACATTGGTCCTCAACGACCCACGCCTGCCTGACGGGACGCAGGATGCCTTCTACTCTCCGAGCTTCACGGTCACACCGTGGACGCTGAACTACTTCTCCGCCACCACCCTCTACTCCGACACACCGATCGTGCCGACGGCGGCGTTTGCCGCAGGCGGAGGTGCGGTCGACACCGCCCAGGTCGACACCGGTCCGGTGATCGCAACGGTGACCGGGCCGGAGTCGGCGGCCGGACCGCTGCTCTGCGACAATCGAGCCAGCGGCAGTCAAATCACCATCACCTCGCTCGGGGATTCGGTGACCATACCTAACCCGCTTTACAATCCGGCGGCAGAGGTTCCAACACCGATCTTCGTCACCCGAGACTTCAGCTTCGGCGCCACGCCGGGAACCGTGACCATTGACGGCGTGCCCCTCATCATCGACAGCTGGACCCAGGATCCCACGTCTGGTGTGACCACCATCGTCGCCACGGTTCCGGGGACCGTCACCACCAGCGGGACAATAGTGGTCACGCGTAGCAACGGTATCTCCACCGATGTCGGCGTCACCCTTAATATCGTCGACTGCGGCGCCACAGCCATTCGCGAGGTTCCCGCAGCTTATCCGACCATTCAGGCGGCGATCGACGCCGCCGACCCGGGCGACGTGATCCTGGTGGCGCCGGGTATCTATCAGGAACTGGTGATCATGAACAAGCCGGTTCATCTGCAGGGATCGGGCGCCGGGTCGACCCTTATCGACGCCAACCCCAACCCGCTCAGCAAACTGCAGGCTTGGCATGACCGCATCAACGCCCTGAACGGCGACGCCTACGAGGCCTATCTCCTCAAGCTGCCGTTCCAGGCCGGCGAAGCCCCAGGTATCGTTGTCTTGGGTGAATTGACGTTCCCCAACGGCACCGTTGCGGCCGAATTGCCGGGAACCACGACCCTCAACCCGGGCTTCCCGTTCGACACCCCGGGTCAGGCGTCCATCGACGGCTTCAAGATTTCCGGTTCGGTGGTCGGCGGCGGCATCTTCGCCGTGGCCGGGGTCAACGACCTGCTGATCAGCAACAACGAGGTCACCAACAACCAGGGGAACGTCGCCGGTGGTATCGCCGTCGGCCTGGATGACGTCGGTTTCTTGCAGAACAACCACAATATCGTCATCCGCGCCAACAAGATCCACAAGAACGGCGGCGTGCAGGGTCCGGGCGGCATCGCCATGAACGAGGACTCCAGCGACTACCTGATCGAGGACAACCTGATCGCGGGGAACTTCTCCACCTTCCTCGGTGCCGGTATCGGCCATCAGGGCCTCTCCGGCGGGGTCAACACGATCCGTCATAACCAGATTCTCTTCAATGAGAACTACCACAACGCCCTGCTGCAGCTAGCTGGCGACGGCGGCGGTATCTACGTCGGCGCCGACCAGGGCGGGGTCACCGGGACCGGGAACGTCATCATCGATGGCAACCTGATCCAGGGTAATCTCTCCGGCTCCGGTCGCGGCGCCGGCATCATGGCCAACGAGGTCAACAACCAGGATGTCGTCGACAACCCGACCGATCCGAGCCAGTGGTATGAACTGCGGATCGTCAACAACATGATCGTCGACAACGTGGCTGCCTACGGCGGTGGCGGGATCTTCCTGCAGGATTCCGTCCGGACGAACATCATCAACAACACCATCGCCAACAACGACAGTACTTCCACCAGCCAGTTGGCCTTCCCCGCCGGTTCGCTCAACTCTACGCCGCTGCCGGCCGGAATTGCTGCGAACGTCAACAGCGCCGGGCTGCAGGCCATCGCGCTGCTCGGGGCGGACAGCTTCTCCGACCCGACACTGGTGAACAACATCGTCTGGCATAACCGCTCGTACTTCAACGACGCCAGCCTCAACGGTGGCGTCGGCGGACTGGCGGCCAACCCGGCCGGTCTCTACCAGGATCTTGGGGTCATCAATACGCTCTCCCTGCAGTTCCTGAACCCGCTGGACTGCGTCCTGACCAGCACCGCAGGCTATGACGCCAGCAACCAGGCGACCGATCCGCTCTTCGTGCTCGAGTACACCAATACCTTGAGCATCGCCACCGTTACCGACGAAGGCGGCAACTCCATCAACGTGACCTATCCGGAGCTGACAGTCAGCCTGGGTAATTACCACATCGATACCGGTTCGCCGGCCATTGATGCGGGGCGGTTCGTCAGTACGGCAACCTATCCGCAAATTGCCATGGACTACGATGGCGAACCGCGGCCGATGGGTGTGCAGATGGATATCGGTGCTGACGAGTTCACAGCGGCAGTACCTAGCCCGATTTTCGAAGTGGGCACGGTTTCGCTCAACCACAACTGGACCACTGTCAATCTGACCACGACCTTCAGTAACCCGGTGGTGGTTGCCAAACCGCTGAGTCTTAACGGCTCTGACCCATCAGTAGTGCGTATCCGCAATGTCACCGGCAGCAGTTTTGATATCCGCTTGCAGGAATGGGACTACCTCGACGGCTTCCACACCCTGGAAACCGTTAGCTACCTGGTCGTTGAGTCCGGACACCACACCTTGTTTACCGGACAGCAGGTAGAGGCTGGGATCATCAACACCAATCGCTCCAATGCAAACGGCCTCCTGCAGCCGGTGAACTTCAGCTCTGCTTTCCCGACGGCACCAATTGTTGCCACATCCGTTATGAGCTTCAACGGCGGCTCGGCAGTTACGACACGCAACCGCACGGTAAGCACGACTGGTTTCTTGACAGTCATGCAGGAAGAGGAGGCTGGCGATCAACTCCACAACTTTGAGGACCTCGGTTACGTGGCTTGGGAGGCCGGTAGCGGCTCAAGCTATGGTTACAATTTCGAGGTCGGTCTTGGCGGTGGTGCAACCCATAATTGGCATGTTGTCAATTACGGACCTTTCGCGGCGTCTCCTGCTGTGGTTATGGATATGCAAACCACCAACGGTACGGATACCGCCAATCTCCGTTACCGTAACAAGGGCATAGCCAGTGTTCAGGTTCAGGTTGACGAGGAGCAGTCCCAGAACAACGAAACAAATCATGGGACAGAGTCAATTGGCTACTTTGTGTTCGGCAACTAGTGCAATTGTTAACGTCCTTCTTAAGAGGAATTGTGAAAAAAGGGGTGATACCTATGACACGAAATAGTTTGATTCTGGGATTGTTAATTACGGTGGCCCTGTGGTCGGGAGGTCCCCTCCCGGCCCAGGCGGATGTCTGGTTCCAGTGCCCCACTACTGCCGGAGGCTCCTTCAACGACGACGACGGGGACGGCATGATCCGTGCCGATGCCGGGGAGATCATCAACCCGGTCAGTCCCAACGAGGTCTGCATGCACCTCTCCTCCGGTGACGGCTTCGTCAACATGGCTGATAAGGTTCTTGAAGCCCCGAACGGCCATGAGCAGTACGTGTTTGGCTTTTCCAACGTGACCGATGTTCCCGACAGTCAGGTCATGGAAGTCGGGATGGTGCATTCCAACTTTCCGGCGCCGACCATTACCATCAAGGAGAACGACGAATTCTACCTCACGCTGACCAACGTCGGCATGATGATGCGTCCTGACCTGTTCGACCCGCACACCGTGCATTTTCACGGTTTTCCCAACGCGTCCGCGGTCTTCGACGGGGTTCCCGACGACTCGATCTCCATCAACATGGGCTCGAGCCTGACCTACTACTACAATGTCAAGGACCCGGGAACCTACATGTATCACTGCCACGTCGAGGCGGCCGAGCACATGCAGAT
>DATFMT010000069.1:0-19218 GCA_035266745.1 Geothermobacteraceae bacterium
CCCGGGCAGGAGGAATGGCAGCCGGCCGCCCAGGAAGCCGGTTTTCAGGTCGGCAGCTCAGCGCCGATGCGGCGCCTGGCCGAGCTTGCCTTCAAAATTGCCGGCAAACAGATCAGTGTCTTGATCCACGGTCGGACCGGCACTGGCAAGGAAGTCCTGGCACGTTTCCTCCATGCCGCTTCACCGCGTTCCAATCAGCCATTCATCCCGATCAACTGCGGGGCGGTGCCGGAAAGCCTGCTCGAAAGTGAGCTCTTCGGTCACGAACGCGGTGCCTTCACCGGGGCCAATAGCATGCGGCGGGGGTTCTTCGAACTGGCCAATCGCGGCACCCTGTTTCTCGACGAGATCGGCGATGCCAGCCCGCTGATCCAGGTCAAGCTGTTGCGCATCCTGGAGACCGGGGAGTTCATGCGGGTCGGCGGTGAAAAACCGCTCCACACCGATGTGCGGATCGTTGCTGCCACCAACGTCGACCTGGAACGGGCTATTCAAGGCGGCCGCTTCCGAGAGGATCTCTATTACCGCCTTAACGTAGTGCGTCTCGATATTCCCACCCTGCAGGAGCGCCCCGAGGATATCCCGCTGTTGGCTGAACACTTCATCCGCCAGATCAACCCGAAACTTTCACTTGCGCCCGCTGCCATGCACCGCTTGAGCGAGCAGTCCTGGCCGGGAAATGTCCGACAACTGCTCAACACCCTGCGTGGCGCTGCGGTCCTTTGCAGTGATCGACTCATCCAGCCGGAACATCTCGGCGGTCTGGAGCCACAGGCGCAACCTCCCGCGAGCAAGCCGGAACCGACCAGCGCCACCAACGAGGCTGCTTTCATCGGTGGCACAGGTGATCTCTGGCGGCAATTGCCATCTTTGGAGTCGTTGGACCGACTGGACGAGAGAGAGTTGCAGCAGTATCATCAGGCCTTGTCGATCTGGCAGCAGCGGCTGCAGACAGTGATGCGCGGCAAGGGGTTGAAAGTAGCTGATCAGGATCTGAAAGCGGCGGAGGTGGATCAGATCCGCCGCGCCCTGGAACAACATCGCTGGAACATCTCCGAAGCCGCACGCGCCCTCGGCATCGCCCGCAACACCCTGCATCGCAAGATCAACAAGTACCGGCTACGGGACCAGTAGCGGTGCGGCCGTGCTCCAGCCGGAATGAGCTTAGTGTTTCAACAAATAGACCGACAAGAGCGTCAAACCGATTCCGAACGCCCGTTGCAAGGTCATTTTTTCCCGGTAGACAACCACCGCAAGGACGATAGCGATCACAAAATGCATGCCGGTGATCAATGCAATGGCAGAAAGCGGCCCGCGGGCAAGCGCGCTTAAAAAAGCGTAAAAACCGACAAAATTCAATCCACCCATCAGCAAACCGAGAACCACAGCCGTCTGTGATCGTCCACTTGGCGTCTTACGTCCCCACTTCAATTCGATTCCCAACGAAAAGATGGTGCCAAAGAGGTACGAAACGGTCATGAAGGCCGCCTTGTTGACCGACTCCGCAGCCAACTTGCTGGAAATGGAGGCAACCGCTCCGCACAGGATGCAAATCGCGACCAGCAGCAACCCGGCCCGAAGGTTGGGCTGGGATCGGGTCTCTCTTTTGGCGTCCTGGGCAAGGATCAGGACAACGGCAAATCCGCAAAGGACACCGAGCCACTGCAACGGCTCCAGACGTTCATCGAGATAAAGCAGCGAAAAGCAGATCACGACCACCAGGCTCAAACGGGTCAACGGAAAGGTGACGCCCGCCGGCAGTCGCTTGAGGGCTTCGATATGGGTGATCGTAGCGAAGGCGAAGGAACAGCTGTTGAGCAGCGCCAGCAACAGCAGGGTTGACGGCCGACCGAGCGGTTCGGACGTCGTCAAGAAGGCAGCCGCGCTCAACAGGGTAACGCTCGCCATGAAAACCGTCGACGTCAACGCTGAACTGCATTGCTGCTCGGCGGCGACCTTGTAGAGAAAACGCTGCGTGCCCAGCAACAGCAGGGCCATCACCGTATAAAAGTACCAGCTATCCATGCGCCTTAGCATAGCAGAAACAGCTGGCAAGACTTAGCAATAATCTATGATCTGGCCACCCGCGAAGATCTCGGCAAAGACTGCTCTAACAGCACGCTGGCGAACCTGTTTGTAAAGGTTGGCTGCCTGGATGTTATCCAATACTAGCCATCGGCCGGGCCAGTGACGAAGCCGGCGGAAACTCCCCGGCAACTGCCCAAATTCTCGGCATCAGCCACACCCATTAGTCCCGGTAAGTAAGCCGCCTTGGTTATTTCCAGCCAGGAACGCGACGAAAGGGATCTCTTACGTTAGAATGAGGATACCAACTGACCCCATCGGGACAAATCTCCTGGACGTGCCAGTATGCATGTGGAAAGGAAGTGCTAACTATGAGCCAACGGCATGAAATCGAATCGAAGCTCAAAGGTGAATCCCTGGTCAGCCGCGGGCTGCTGCACCGTCAACAGGAGAATGTTCAGCTGCGCATCGTCCCGGACCTGCATGTGCTCAAGATCGGCGGGCACGGCGCGATCGACTACGGCCGGGAGGTGTTATTGCCGCTGTTGGAGGAGATCGGTGAGTTGTCGAAGCAGCACCAGATCCTGGTGGTGACCGGGGGGGGTGCCCGGGTGAGGCATATTCTCGATATCGGTATTGATCTGGGGATGCCGACCGGAGTTCTTGCCGAGTTGGCCGGTAAGATCAGTGAGCAAAACGCCGAAATTGTCGCCCTGCTCCTGTCGCGCTGGGGCGGCACCCGGGTCAAGAGCGGTGACCTGCTCGACCTCCCCACCCTGCTGCACCTCGGTCTGCTACCAGTCGTGCACGGCACCCCACCCTACGGGCTGTTCGAGCATCCGCCCGGTGTCGGGTTGATCCCGCCACATCGCACCGACACTGGAGCTTTTTTGATGGCGGAAGTCCTGGGGGCGAAGAGTTGCATTCTGGTCAAGAACGTCGAAGGACTCTACAGCGCCAACCCGGGCAGCAATCCGGATGCCGAGTTCATCGCCGAGTGCAGCGCCAAGGAGTTGATTGAGCGGGACTTGGAGGATCTGGTCATGGAGCGCAAACTGCTTTACCTGCTGCAGGACGCCCGCCACGTCAAAGAAGTCAAGATCGTCAACGGCCACATCCGTGGTAATATTGAGAAAGCGATACTGGGTGAAACGGTCGGTAGCAGGATTTTCACCTAGAAAGGAGCAGAGCATGGCAGGCAAACTGTTTTATCGGGAGCGGAAAAAGTACGTTGACGGTTCGCATACCCCGCGCTACCAACTGGTGGCAATCGAAGGTCTCAATCTAAAGGTGCAGGGCAAGCACCTGCGGATGTGCGAACTCAAGTTCATCGCCGAAGAGGTCGGGGCGGACCTGGTCCACCTGCCGCGCGGACCGAAGCATGAGGGCGAGCAGGTAACCGTCTGAAAATAGCCCGTCTGGTAGGATGGTCGCCGGAGTCGTCGAGATCGTCAGCGCAGAAGGAGCGACTCCTGCGAGGTGAGAAGCTAGAGTGCCAGGCAGGCAAAGGAGTCGGCGGTCCAGCGGCGGTAGCGGCAGTTGTAGCAGGAGAGAGTTTCTTCCGCGCACTGCTCGTCTTCATCGTCGGCTTTGAAGCTGGCGCAGACGCCGGCAACTGCCGCTGCAACCTCCCACGCTTCCTGGCCGCCGGTGAAAATCTTGTTCCCTGGCTCTTTGCGAAACCACATCTCAGACTCCCGTTTTGACTCTGCTCACTGCTGGCAAGCACCTCAATAATCCGCCAGCCTGTTTTGCCGGCTCGTGGCAGTGGCTCATTTTGTTCTAGATATTATCAGGGTCTCAGGCCAAGCGCCCTGAACTCTGTCGTCACGGTCGGTTCGCCTTTTAAAAGACCGGGACGTTGCTCGATACGGCAGCCATCTGCTTCGCGGCCATCCCGTCCGCAACCAATTTTCGTTCGATGGACAACTCATGCATCAAGTCGGCCAGTGCCTGGCTTAACAAGGGTTCGCCGTAAATACTGCGGGGCTCATCCCGGCCACTCTGAATCCGGGAGAGATAGCAGGCGTAAGCGACCACGGCGCTGACCTCGCGGGCCCGGGTTCGGGCTCGTTCCGCAGACTGCATCACCTCGCAGGTCATCACCCGCCACTGGAGCCTATCCGTCTCCAGGCGTTCTTTTAAGATCACAGCTTCGTAATTCTTCAGCCGCTTCAAGGTCGTTTCGGTTATCTCAATCACCATCATCCCACCTTCATCCCGGTGAGCACAGGGCAAGGGCCACAATCATCGTTCCGACCGTGAATCTCAGAGCGCCCCGGACGCACCTTTCAGATCGAGCCGGTAGCTGGCAAAACTTTTTATTCTGAAACAGCCCCAGAACACCCCGAAGCCGTATGAAATCTGTTCAAGAAAATAAAATATGTAGAAGTTGGCAAGCTGGAGACGCGGACCGCGCACACGGAAATCAACATAGCCGACACCGAGCAACAAACAGATTACCAGCAGACCGATCGGCGGATAAATGCCGGCGGCCAATATCAGCGGCAGCAGATAATAGCGCAGCAGATGATAACCGACATAATAACCGAGGCTGCCGCACGTCCGGATACGTGCTTTCAGGAGTGACAGCACAGGGAGTGTCAGCCCTTTTTGACGGATTTTGCGCCGGGTCAACATGGTATCGACCAGCAGCAACAGACCTGCAATCGGCAGTGGTAGGAGGGACCGGCCGACCAGGGCAAGTACCAGCAGCCCCAGCAGACAGGTCAGCATCGGTGGCAGCAGCATCTTCTTGCCACGCACCGGATGCAACTGCTGCAGCAGCCCTTCAGAAGTCCCGTAATCGAAGCGCCGCTTCATGAACGGCCAGAGCCGGCTGCGATGGGCATGGTAGACGGTCCCGCGGGGCAGGTACTGGATTTTCCAGCCGGCATCCCGCAGCCGCCAGGTCAGATCGACGTCCTCGCCGACCTGCAGGTCGGAACGGAACCCGCCGGCGGCGGCAAAGGCCGTCTTGCGGACCAGCAGATTACACGAGGGGAGATAGAAGGTATCGCCACCGGCTCCGCCGGTCATTTCCCGGCGACCGAGATTGAGACTCGACATCACTGCCTCGTAGCGATCCAGGGAAGAGCCATGATGCATGCCGTCGACCCAGCCGCCGACTGCGGCAATCTCCGCCTCGGCAAACACCGCTAGCAGTTCCTGCAGCCAGTGTGGCGCAGCGGTACAATCGGAATCGATAAAGGCCAGTATTTCCCCGCGGGCCGCCGCCGCCCCCTTGTTGCGGGCCGCCGCCGGGCCACCACCGACCGAGCCGGACTCAACCAGCCTGGCACCGAGTTCCACAGCAACGTCCGGGGTGCTGTCGATGCTGCCATCGTCAACGACAATGATCTCGAGTAATTCGCCCGGATAGTCCAGTTGGGCAAGCGACTCGAGGCAGTTGCGCAGATCAATGGGCCGGTCTTTAACCGGGATAATGACACTGACCTGCGGCAAAGATTGCAGGTCCTCCAGCCCCTGCCATGAGCGCACGACAAAGCCGCTCTTAAGCAGGGTTTCCATCACCTTGGTTTCAGCGGAAGACTGCGGAGCAAAGCCTTCCTCGGCCATCCTTGCAACCAGACGCCGCAACGGCTTGTTCAGGCGCACCATCCGTAGCGGCCGATCGGCGACCAGGAAACTTCCCTGGGGACCGTCCTCGATACGTATGCCGTCGGCCAACCGATAAATCACTGTTCGCTCTGCCCCAGCAACCCTTCAGATGCAAAAATCTGCATCAACTTCTCGACGGTCTGTTCGACCGAAAGGGTGTGAACCTTCCCTTCCCGGGCCTTGAGGCCACCGGAGAGCAGGGCCAAAATCCGTTCGAACGCCGGCAGATTGGCATCCGGAGTCACGGTCCGTTGCGGATTGGGACGGGGGAAGGCACAGCGACCCTTATCGAGCAGAGCAGCGCCGGCACCGAAATCCGTGACCGGCAGACCGAGTTCGGCCCGACCCCAGTATTCCAGTTCGGCGGCGAGGGATTGCATCACCGCCGGTTGGTCCGGGTAGCGGAGTTCGCAGCTGTCGGCCTCGACCAGCACCGCGGCCGGCAGGGATGCTGTGATCTTCTGGCGGGCACCGCGGTCACATTTACGCAGAATCTGGAGACCCTGATCCTTGCGGAGCACCTCAACCGCAGCATTCACGCAGGGTAGGCCTTGGCGGGCCGCTGCCAGCGCCAGGGCCGGATCGTCGCCACGATCAAGCAGGCGGCTGCCGGTCAGCACCAGGTCAGGTGCGAGAATCTCGAGAATGCGGCCGAGCACCTGGGCAGAGGCCGCAGCGTCCGCACCCTGGAAATGGCCGTCCCAGACGCGGATCGCCCGCTTGGCACCGTACGACAGACCCAGCCGCAGGATATCGTCGAGGCGTTGCGGGCCGACGGCAACCAGCGTGACCTCGCCGCCACCGAATTCGACCAGTTGCATTGCCTGCTCCAAGGCAGCCAGGTCGGCCGGGTTGGCCAGATAGCGCAGGCCACGCTCACGGACACCGTAGCCGTCGGCGGTCAGCCGAACCGGCGGGTTCGGATCACACGTTTCGCGCAGCAGCACCACAATATTGAATTTGCTTTCGGTCATCGTTTGAACTCCTGAAGTATCCGGTGCCAGTTTCATTAAGAAATATAGGACCTTACAACCTAAACCTTAATTTTTCTCTTTAAGTCATCCGGAACGACACCCCGAAGCCTCCCTTGGGGTAGCGCCAGCGGGTAAACGCGTCTTTCTGACAAACGACGTAACAGGTGCCGCACTCCAGGCAGCCATCGTGAACGAAGGTCATCTTCTTGTTCTCCTCGTCCCAGGTGTAGCAGCGCGCCGGACAGCAGTTGGTGCAGGCGCGCTGATCACAGCCCTGGCAAACCGTTTCGTCAAGGATGATGTGCGGATCACGGTCAATATTGAAACTGGTATAGTCGAAAATTTCGTCAAGATTGATTTTCATAGGGCTCTCCAGCCGCTGTAGACATCGGCCAGCAGGTTCTTCAGGCCGATGGTCTCTTTGGCTTTGCGCAGCAGCAGTTTGGTCATGGTTTCTTTCGGCTGGCCGTCAATGCGGTAGATCTCGTCCATCAAACCGCAGACCAACTCCGGGTACTGGGTGTAGATGCGATCGTTGTGCAGCATGTTCGGGGTCCGCCGGTACATCTTCAAGTCCTTGAGGACATAGCTCTCCTCCAGCAGGGTCCGATAGGTCTTGAGGGCAGACTTGCTGAAATCGCGCTGCCGGTGAGCCTCGATAGTGGCCTGGCCGGCCAGCACCCCGGACTGGGTTGCCAAATTGATCCCTTCGAGATTCAGCCCGGTAATGATGCAGAGTCCGGCGGCATCGCCGGCGACCATGATGCCGTCACCGAACAGCTCAGGCATTGCATCGTAGCCACCCTTCGGCACAAGATGGGCGGAGTATTCGAGCAGTTTACCACCGCGCAGCAGCTTGGCGATCTGGGGTTGCTCCATGAAATTGTTGAGCAGATCGTAGGGGGTGGTGGTCTTTCCCATCATGCTGCCCAGTTCCAGGACCATGCCGAGGGAGAGCGAATCGTAATTGGTATAGAGAAACGTCCCGCCACGCACCCCTGCGGTATTGCCGACAATTTCGTTAGAGGCGCCCTGTTCGCGCACCAGGCCGAAACGGTCGTCGATGATCTCCTTGGGCATATCGATCATCGCCTTGACGCAGACCCCCTGGTTGTCGGGCTTGAACCTGGCCTGGCGCAGACCCGCCTTCTTGGCGGTAAACGAAAGCACCCCGTCGGCGGCGATCACCACCGGCGCGCGCAACTCGCTGCCGTCGCGCAGCAGCTTGACGCCAACCACCCGCCCCTGCTCCTTGATCACGTCGTCGACGGTCGTGCGGGTCAGCAGGGTCGCCCCGGCCTTGACGGCCTCTTGTGCCAGCCAGTTATCGAACTTAGGCCGGTAGACGGTATAGCCGTTATAGGGCGGCGTATCAGCGGCTTCATTGTCGAAGCTGACGCTGAAACTCGACCCCTGGGTCATAAAGGTCAAGTTCTTCTTGACGATGTGCCTTTCCCAGGGCGCCAGCTCCCAGAAATCTGGAAAGACATCCTCCAGTGCGGTCAACCGGTGCAGCACCCCGCCGAACATGTTCTTCTCGCCGGGGAAGGCGCCGCGCTCCAAAAGTGCAACGTCGAGCCCGGCGCGGGCCATGGTCAGCGCTGCGCTGGAACCGGCCGGGCCGGCACCGACGACAATCGCATCATAGGTCGTTTTCATGCCGCACCTCCTGTCGCTGATTTCACCCGCTCGATCAGCAGCGGCAGCACTTCGCGCAGGTCGGCGACGAATCCCTCGTCCGCATTGGGGAAGATCGGCGCCTTGGAATCGATGTTGACGGTCACCACCCGCTTGGAGTCCTTGATCCCGCCAAGATGGTGCATGGAGCCGGAGAGACCCAGCGCCAGGTAGAAGCGCGGGGCGACACTCTTACCGGTCTGGCCGACCATCCGCTCGAAGCCGACACGACCGAGGTCGTAAACCGGCCGGGTCACGCCGAGCGAAGCGTTGAGCAGTCGCGACAGCTCTTCGACCTGGGCAAAAGCCTGTTCGTTGCAGCCTAAGCCCGCGCTGATCATCACTTCGGCCTCGGAGACGTCGACGGTCTGCGGATCGGGCGGGATCCGCTCGATGATCTTTGTCACTCCTTCGGTCGGCACCTGAGCACTGCGCCAGGTGGTCACCTCGGGGATCCGCTGCGCCATGGTCGGCAGCACCACCGCGCTCAAAATCCGCGTATGCATACTGAGGACCAGCGGCTGCAAAGCCTCCCAGCTGCGGGTCTCCACGACCTGGGCGCCGAGAATGCTGCGGGTCAGCTGCAGGGTCTCGTTGTCAACCTGGTAACTTAAGGCTTCAGTAAACAGCGCTCCCTGCAGTTCGGCAGCGAGCAGTGGCGCCAAGGCACTACCGAGGTCATTGTGCGGCAACAGCAACAGCTTGGAACCACGCTCGGCGGCGGCCAAGGCGAGCAGCCGCCCCTGCAGTTCCAGGGAGTCGGCAGCCTCGGGAGCCGCCTCGATCAGTGTCAGCTCTGTCGGACCGTAGGGGGCGAGTTCATCCAGCGGCGCCGGATCAATGCCGGCAAAGCCGATGGCCGACCACCTCCCTCCGAGCTTCCCGGCCAGGCGCGACGCCTCGGAGAGGATCCCCTTGCCGGCATCGTCGAGTCCGCCGCTCGCCAAATCGACGAACACCAGGATCTCGACCGCCTGCAAGTTGGTATCTAACGTACGGGTGGACATCAGATCTCCCTCCCGAGCTTATGGCCTTCCCAGATCGCCATATCTACCTTTCGCGGGGCAACACAGTCACCGATGCGGTGCAGTTCCTTGACCTTCCCCTTGAGGGAGAAGTAGAGATCATCATCAACCGCCTGGCCCATGGCCAGCACCACGGTATCGTAAGGGCCCCACTCGTCCCACTCGTTGGAGTAGACGTTGAACCCTTTGATGGTTTTGGCGCCAGCCTCCCCGGCGATTTCCATCACCGCGATATCCGGGGTGAAGGTCACCCCCTTGGTCAGCAGCCGCTGACGCGAGAGATAGAGGTCCTGGGTCGGGCCGAGCTCGGCACCAATGAAGAGACTGGAGCAGATCATGTGCACCTGCTTCCCCTGGTCGGCCAGGTACTCGGCGGTCGCGTTGGCCCGCTGATGACCATCGTAGTCAATCAGGCAGACCTTCTCGCCGATCTCGACCTGCTGGTCAAGCACCTGCCAGACGTTGCAGACGCCTGGACCGTCGGCGCCGCCGACCGGATTCGCCTTCGGCCGGCTACCGGTGGCGATGATCACCGCATCGGGATTAGCCGCCAGTACCTGCTCGGCGGTCACCTCGGTGTCCAACTGAACCTTGACGCCGGCCTTGTCGACCTGCTCCTTCTCATTACGGATGATCACGCCGAACTCGTCGCGGCCGGCGCCCTTCATGGCGGTGCGCACCTGACCGCCGAGCGAGTCGTTGCGGTCGAGCAGGGTGACGTCGTGACCGCGCCGGCCAGCCATCTTGGCCGCCCACATGCCGCCCGGGCCGCCACCGACCACCATCACCTTCTTCTTCACCGGTGCCGGCTTGAGGGTCCCTTCGCCCCACTGCTTCTCGTAGCCGATGGGTGGATTCTGGACGCAGCCGATGCTCTTGTTCATGCCGATGCGGCCGATACAGCCCTGGTTGCAGGCGATACAGTAGCGCAGGTCCTCAAGCCGACCTTCCTGGGCCTTCTTCGGCAGGAAGGGATCGCAGATCAGGGCCCGACACATGCCGATCATGTCGGCCTGGCCGGCGGCCAGGACCTTCTCGGCCATCACCGGGTCGTTGATCCGGCCGGTGCAGAAGACCGGGATCTTCAGCTTCTCGCGTATCCCGGCGGCGAGCGGAATCGTGTAGCCAAGCGGGGTATGCATGGAGCCTTCAACGAGGTAGAGGTTGTAGAAGGTGGCGATGGAAAGGTCCATAAAATCGATCAATCCCGAAGCCTCGAAGGCCGCGCAGATCTCCTGGACCTGGGCCAGGTCGAGGCCGCCGGGGATCATCTCGTCGGCGCACATCCGCACACCGAGGGTGAAGTCGTCGCCGACCGCCTTGCGCACCGCGGCGATGAACATCAGCGGCGCCCGCAGGCGGTTCTCCAGGCTGCCACCGAACTCGTCCTGGCGGTGGTTGGTCAACGGCGAGAGGAACTGCCGCGCCAGGCTCGAGTGGCCGAACTGCAGCTCGACGCCGTCGAAGCCCCCCTGACGCACATGCTCGGCGCTCAGGGCAAAGTAGCGGGCGACCTCTTCGATGTCCTCCGGCTCCATCGCCTTGGGGGTCTCGCGGAATAGCACGTCGGGGACCGGCGACGGCGCCCAGACCGGCAGACGTGAGAGACTGCCGTCCCCCTGCTGGCCATTGTGATTGAGCTGGGCGAAGATCTTACTGTCGTACTTGTGGACGTAATCGGTGATCTTCTTGAACCCGGGCACCACCTCGGCATGGTAGACGTCGATCAGTTTCTCATAGGCCATGTCGGTGGGATGGACGGTCAGCTCCTCGGTGATAATCAGGCCGGCGCCCCCCTTGGCCCGCTCGCCCCAGTAGTACATCTGGCGTTCGCTGGGGAGGTTGCCCACCGCCAGGTTGGTCAGATGCGGCTGAAAGGAGATCCGATTTTTCACCTCCGTCTTGCCGAGCTTGAGAGGCGAGAACAGGTTTGGGAACATCATGGTTTTGGCTCCTGGTAGATTTTATCCGTTATGTCTGTAGGGGGCGATCACAAGGAGCGCCCCTGCAAATTCAAATTTCAGGCGGCATCCGTCTTCTTCGCATCCGCGATGGAGGTCACGCAGCGCTCGAGACATTCAGGATCACCTTCACTGATATCGTTCTTCAGATGCCAGGCCACCGCCGGACAGCCGCCGTGACACTGATCGAAACGTTGGCACTCTTCGCAGGAATGGATGCGCAGGTTGCGGAACGATTCATAGATCTCCGAGCTGTCCCAGATCTCCTGAAAACTCGACTCACGCAGCGAACCGGCCTTGAAACGTTCGGTCTGCAGGAAGGCGCAGGGGTACATGTTGCCGGTCGGACCGACGCAACAGGTCAGTTTGGCCGCCCCACACAGGTTCAGTCCCAGCCCCTGGCGCTCCTGACTGGTCAGGGAGAAGAAGCTATCGCCGGTACGCACCTCGCCACTTTGGGCGAGCCAGTCGGAGAAACCCAGCAGCTGCTCAGCCGACGGCTTCAGGCTCTGCCAGTTGTCGGCTCCACGCCCCGAGGGGCGGAAGCGGCTGACCCTCAAAGCCACGCCAAGCTCCTTGGCCAGGGCATGCAGATCTTCTATCTCGTCGGCGTTCTGGGCGGTCAGCACGGTATTGATACTGGACGGGATATGGGTCTTGGCGAGCAGTTTAAGGGCGGCGATCGCCTTATCATAGACTCCCTCGCCACGAATCGCATCGCAGGTCTCACGCTTGGCGCCGTCCATGCTCACCTGGATTGCCACCAGTCGAGTGGCAGCCAACCGTTCGACCCGGGCGGCGTCAAGCAGGGTGCCATTGGTCGAAATACAGGTCATGATGCCGCGGGCGTGACAGGCATCGAGAATCTGTTCGAAATCGGGGCGCATAAACGGCTCACCGCCGCCGAAATTGATCTGGAAGACCCGCGCCTCGTAAAGCTGCTCGATTAAGTCGAGTGCTTCGGCGGTGGTCATTTCATCCTGGGCCGGTTCCCCCGAGGCCGACAGACAATGGCTGCAGCGCAGATTACAGGCCAGCGAGACCTCCCAAGTCAGGTTGACCGGCGAGCGCAACCCCTGTTCGACGAATTTATTGCTCACGGAGGTATCCCCTTTCCAGTAATTGGTTCACAAAGTTGTCAACCACCCGTTTCTGGTGACTGTTCAGACCGTCGGGTAGCTCCCCCTTGCTCCGGACTACTTCAAAATAGTCCGGAGCAAGCAGGTTGCCGGTTTCGGCAAACAGAAGGCGCGGTCCCCGTGAATCGTAAAACAGAAGACCGAACTCTTCCTGCCGCACGCGGCAGGCCGGATGCAGCTTGATGCCTGCCGCAGCCATCTTAGTAGACTCCGCAGATGCCATCGATGGCGAGTTCTTCGACCTGGATTTCTTCCATGGTGAGGACCTCTTCGTTCACTTCGTTCTCCTGCACTTCAACTTCAAATTTTTCTTCCATGTCCATTCTCCTTTATAAAGATATTTATTGCGCAACCAGCTGCGCTTGACGCAATAAACCATATCTGCAACGGTGATGCCAGTTCAAAACATCGGTTTACACCAGAAAATCAGCACCTTTTCAGGCAGCTTACGACCAGCCAATGTGACTGGCTGTGGTTTTTTTGGACAACTACCACCCAACTTCCCCACCCCAAGGCTCCAAAGAGTGTGGCCAATGTCAACAATGTGTACTTTCTCCACATAAATATGCATTCATTTGTCTGCATTTTACGGAGACATTCTCGAAATTGGGAATAAAATCTGCAAAAAAATGTTTTGACCGGTTAAGAATGGGGACATGACAAGCAGACCCGAACAATCGCCAGACTGAACGACACCTGCCAACCTGGATTATGGAGCAGCGTATGTTTGAACAACATTCTCATTGCAGTTATTGCGGAACAAAGTTTGACCCAAGGTCAAGCTGGCCAAGACACTGTCGAGGCTGCGGCAACAACAGTTATCTCAACCCACTACCGGTGGTGGTGATTCTACAGCCGATCGGTGCAGGGCTGGTCGTGATCCGTCGAAACATAGAACCGAGTCGCGGTACCCTCACGCTACCGGGAGGATACCTCGATTCTGGCGAAACCTGGCAGCAGGGAGCACAGAGGGAACTGTTCGAGGAGACTGGCATCAAGGTTCCCACTGATGGAATCCAGCTTTATGCCGTGGAAAACGGTCTCGATGATACGCTGGTTATATTCGGCCTCAGCGCACCTCAGCCACAGGAGGTTCTGACCCCGTTCAGCTCAAAAGAAACCCAGGAAGTCACCCTGATTGACCATGCAGTGGAACTCGGCTTTCCCAACCATACCAAGGTGGTAGCCGACTATTTTACCGGGCGGGGATACTGATGCTCCGGTCATCCCTGCCGCCGTAGCTGCGACGGCAGTTCCCTGAGCGAGCGCAACTCGGCCAAGGTCTTCTGGCCGATATCGGCGAGGTGGCGATCGAGCAGAATGACGTCGACATTCCGGTCAAACCCGATCAGTGGGGGATGAACAGCGATATAGACGCTCTCATCCGGCGACCAGCCGGCATCCTGCAATACCCCTGTCAGATCAGCTCCAGCCCCGGTGACGGACGACGTCGACCGCGGACAGACCAGATCGAACCAGCCGTCGAGCCCGTGAGCGACGAGGATCGCCTGCAGTTGCGACAGCGGACGGGACGAAACTACACCGATAACAAGCCCCTGCTGTTTGCAGCAGTTCAGGGTATCGAACACATCGTCGTACAGCGGTGGGAGTCCCTTGTGATTGTGGCAGAGGACGGCGGCGATCTCGACAACCGCCGGTGCCTCGACGCCAAGCCGCTGCAAAACCCCAACATGAAAATCTAAAGATCCGGCTAGCGAATAACCCCCGCACTCCCTGAACGCCGCCACCACGTCGTGCAGGTGGAAAAATCGGCCGATATTTTCACACCCCTTGATAAACGTCTCTTCCGGCGACTCGATCAGGGCGCCATCAAGCTCGAACAACACGTTCTGCTTGGTCAGATGCCGCTCAACAGCCTTCAGCGTGTAATCGTTCGCCACTACGGCCAGAGCGTCCGCTGGCCGCTCGCACAAATGCAACATCCGGTAGTACTTGTACTTGATCATCTGCTCCGTCCGAATCTGGGCGAGGACCCCCTTCCAGCGCTGTCCGAGAAGCACCAGCGGGCGATCAAAGTCGGCATCGAGCTGCAGTGAATGCCAGATGAATGCGAACTCGGAGAGGGTCCCGATCCCGCCGGTAAAAAAGATAAAACCGTCGGCACCAGCGAAGCGTTCCAGGCGTTCTCCGAGGGTTGCGACCGGCGCGTTTGCAATGATGAGCGGGCTCATCTTGGCCTTGCGTCGTGGGGCACGCGCAGCTGCCAGGGCAATTCCCCGCACCCGGCCGCCACCCCGGTTCACCCCGGCGGCCAAGGGAACAGCGACACCGCCATGCCCGCCACAGAGCACCTCGAGCCCCTGGCGCGCCAGCAGGTAACCGAGTTCCTCGGCAAGGGCGTATTCGGCGGAGCGCGGCCCGGTCAAAAAACTTCCGAAGACGGCGACCTGCTTCATCATCGCAGACTCCCACCCCCTCAGACGGACGGCTCAGGCGGCTGGGTGACACTGGACTCCAGTTGGCGCATCACTTCCGCGACCGTCCGGTCATAGGCCCGGTCGAGCCGTTTGTTGACCCCCCGGCAACCGGCTACCACCCGCCCGGCCCAAGCGATATACTCCCGGCGGCGATCCAGCGGCCAGCCGCAGGGCGGATGATGCATAATATCGTGAATATTGCTGATCTTGTCGGCAATCATCAGCTGTTTCGCCCGGGATGATGCCGCGAGGGCACGTTCCTCTTGCAGCAGTTTGCGCTGGACCTTGAGTAGTGAGGTGTCATCCGTGACTTCGCGCACAATATCAGCGACCGCCGTGCCGAACTGCTCCTGCAACTCGGCATAGGTGGTCTCGGTATCTTCGATGGTATCGTGCAGAATCGCCGCCACAATTAGCTCCTCATCAATCACCAAACCCTCTTTGGCGAGAATGCGTGCGGTACTGATGAGGTGGTTGATGTAGGGAGAGGCGTTAACGTCCTTGCGGCGGTGATCGCGGTGTTTCTCCGCTGCGAAAGCGAGCGCCCTGAGTAGTTTGAGTGCATCGTTCATGACACGAACACCTCCTCAACTGAATAGTCAACTAAATATGTCCCGACTGATTCAGGATATGTTCAATTTTAACAGGATACCAGCAACCGGTTCTTGGTAGCTGCCGATCTGGATGTCATCGCTCGGCGTCCTCGCCACAGCAGGATTGATGAGAATTATAATTCGGCGTAGAGGTACGGGCGAGCTGGAATGGGTTGGGGGGAAGGAAAGGCTGCACCGCCGTGCGCAACGACGGTGCAAACCCTTTAAAGCCGGATCGGCTTAACCGGCATGCGGTTTGCCGACCTTCGTCAGATCGACGATGCCATGCCCGCCTTCCACGTTGGGAGCCTGGTCGCCGAGATGAGCTGCGCAGACGTATTTAAGGCTGTTCGCCTTGGCACCGCAATGTTTGCATTCGACCTGAGGCTGATCCGACAGAGATGCGATCAGCTCGAATTTTCCTTCCGCCTTGAGGTTGCACATATGCATTTTGTGAGCTTCACCGATACAATGTTCCATGCGTCCTTCTTCTTTCTTTGGTTGTCGGGACGGAACCGACCACAAGGACCGCAGGCCGATCGGATCGGGTTCCGTATCCACAGGGTGAGATGAAGTTTCGTAACGAGCGGCCGCCGAGGCGATCAACTGACTTCCGAAGCAATTCTCGCGCCATTACTCTATACAGACCGGCAGCCGCACGGTAAACTGAGACCCCTCCCCGACCGCGCTCTGCAGCTCGATGTCGCCGCCGAGGCGCTTGACGATGCTATAGGTCAGGGCCAGGCCCAGTCCTATCCCCGCGCCAACCTCCTTGGTGGTGAAAAACGGTTCCCAGATGCGATCACGAATCTGCTGTTCCATGCCGCAGCCGGTGTCGCGAATGGACAAGACGGCCTGATCTTCGCCGCGTCGTGCCGTGGTAACCTCAACGATCCCCTCTCCTTCGATGGCCTGATGGGCGTTAACCAGCAGGTTCATACAAACCTGGCGCAATCCGGATGGATCGCCGAGAACCTGGGGGAGATTCTCCTTGAGATGCTGCACCACCTTGACCTGCTGATAGCCAGGATGGTAACTGAGCAATTCGAGGACCTCCCGCACGATCATATTCAAATCAACCCGTTCGGACACTCCGTCCGTTTTTCTGCCGAAGCTGAGCAAATGATCGATGATTCCCTTACAACGATACGACTCGCGGACAATCATCTCCAGATAGTGGGGAAAAACGTCGAGACGCGGGTCCGCTTTCATATCCGGCTCATCACGAAACCGACGCAACAGGGCTTCGGCAAAGCCAGCTACCGAGGTCAGCGGATTATTGATTTCATGTGCAATCCCGGTCGCCAGCACACCGATACTTGACATCTTTTCGGTTTGGATCAGATGCATCTCCTGCAAACGCTTCTCCGATATGTCGCGCAAAAAGACTAACGCCCGATTCTGCTCTCCCAAGGCATCACGAATTGGCGTTGCGGTCACATCGAGATAGCGGGTCTTGTCCTCGTCCCCCGCCACCGATAGCGACGTATCGATCTGCTCACCATTCAAGGCCCTCTCCACCGGGCATTCCAGGTTTTGTTGACGCTCATCCGGATGGAAAATTTCCTGACAGAATTTTCCGACTAGGGCCCTTTGGGGGAACAGTTGCGGAGAGATCAAATTGTGATGTTGAACCCGGCCTCGGTGGTCATAGACGATGACTCCGTCACTGATCGAATCGAAAATTGCCTGCAGCTCGTTGGTCTTGTTGCGCAGCTCGACCTCGGCATGCTTGCGTTCGGTTATATCCTGGGTCGTGCCGTACAGCCGCACCACCTTCCCGGCGCTGTTGACCAATGGCTCGACAATGGAATATACCCAGCACAGGGTGCCATCAGGAAACAACAGGCGATGCTCGATTTCATAGCTCTTGCCATGTTCGGCGCCCATACGGAGCTGTTCCGTGACGGTCTCCAGGTCCTCCGGATGAACCACGCTGGCAAAGGCATCCTGGGAAGCCTCTTCGGGTTTCAGGCGCATGATTCGCAGCAATTCGGCCGATGCCCGCACATCGCCACTCGCCGGGTCAACGCTCCAGGACCCGACATGGGTCATCGCCTGGGCCTTGGCAAGATTGTACTCGCTTTCCGCCAGGGCCTGCTCGGCACGCTGCTTCTCGGTGATATCGACCAGCACGGCAAGACATTCCAGGCCTGATTCAGCAGCCAGCGCCTCGATCCGGACCGAAAGTGGCGGGTCCTGCATCACCAAGCGCAAACGGCAGGTCTTTTTTTGCTCGCTGGTGAAAACCGTCTGAATGAATTTGGCGAAGACAAATCTGTCGTCATCCGCAACAAAACTATCAAATCGCTGGCCGATCAAAGCTGGACCCTCGATTCCCAGCAAGCGCTCTCCGGTCGGATTGACCGAGCAGATCCTCCCCTCCTGGTCAAACGTGAAATACGCTACCGGAGCGAAGTCATACAAAAATGCATAGCTGTTCCGTGACTCTTCAAGCTCATCAAGAGAGCGGCTCAACTCCGCAATTTTGTTCCGAAGCTCAATTTGTTCGGCTGGAATTGTTCGATTATCGTTCACGGTTTTCTCTATTTAGTTGAAGAGTTACGTAATACAACTAAAAGCTACTTCTCGCACCGGATAAGACCACCGCTTGCCAGTAAAATAGTTTGCAACGCATGATGCAGCGGCGTGCCGCTCAAGCTTGAACCCCTCACTACGAGCCAACTCAACTCGGTGACACGGAAGCGTCAAACCCGAAGGCCCGCACGGTAGGTCCAAGTCATTTGCAGTCCGCCCTTCCATCGGAACCAGCTCTAAATCACGAGTATCTCAACAAACCAACCCTCAACTTAGAGTCTCAAGGTGGTATTTTGTTGCCAATCTCGATTGTCTCGCTCGGGATAATCGAGATTGAAGTGCAACCCCCGTGATTCCTTTCTCAGCTGAGCACAACGGACAATCAATTCGGCAACCGTCGCAATGTTACGCAGCTCGATCAGGTCAGCCGTGACATGGAAATCCCAATAGTATTCGTCAATCTCGCTATGAATCAACTCAATGCGGCGTAGAGCTCTTTGCAGGCGCCGGTCCGAACGAACGATGCCGACATAATTCCACATCGTGGTACGGATTTCGTCCCAATTGTGCGAAACCACTACCATCTCATCGCTGTTGGTTGCTTCCCCTGGGTCCCAGGCCGGGGGCTCGCTGGGCATCTCTCCCATCCGGCGGACCACATCCCGGGCATGGCGAAAAGCCCGCCCCGCATAAACAGCGGCCTCCAACAGAGAGTTGCTGGCAAGACGGTTGGCGCCGTGCATGCCGGTGCAGGCCGTTTCGCCAATGGCATAGAGGCCTGGAATATCGGTTTCACCATCTCGATTCACCAATACGCCACCGCACAGATAGTGTGCTGCAGGGACAACCGGCAGCCAATCGGAGGTCATATCGAGACCGAAGTTTAGGCAGGACTGATAAATGTGCGGAAAACGGTTGCGAATATAATCGGCCTGATGGTGGGTCATGTCGAGAAAAACGCAATCGTCGCCGGTCAACTTGATTTCATGATCGATGGCACGTGCCACGACATCGCGGGGCGCGAGTTCCTTGAGCGGGTGGTAATTCTCCATGAAGGTCGATCCATCGCGCCGCCGCAGCACGGCACCTTCCCCACGCAGTGCCTCCGAGAGCAGAAACGATTTGGCCTGAGGATGGTAGAGGGTGGTGGGATGGAACTGCATGAACTCCATGTTGGCGACCGTGGCCCCGGCGCGATAGGCCATGGCGACACCATCGCCGGTCGCG
>DATFMT010000070.1:0-4784 GCA_035266745.1 Geothermobacteraceae bacterium
GGCGTATTCAGCCATGAAGAACAGAGCGTACTTCATGGAGGAGTATTCGGTACAGATACCGGAGACCAGTTCGCTTTCAGCTTCCGGCATATCGAAGGGAGTCCGGTTGATCTCGGCCATCCCGGTGATGACGAACAGGCAGAAGGCCAAGGGCTGTTTCCAGATGTACCAGCTGAAAATTGACTCGCTCTGCTGGGCGACAATGCCGCGCAGACTTAGGGTTTCGCTGAGCATGAAGATGGCAACGATCGCCAGACCGGCGGCCAGTTCGTAGGAGATCATCTGGGCCGCAGCACGGACACCACCGAGCAGCGAGTACTTGCTGTTGGAAGCCCAACCGGCCAGAGTGATGCCGTAGATACCAAGCCCGGCCATGGCCAGAATGTAGAGCATGCCGATATTGAGATCAGTGACCTGCAACGGCACCAGGTAGGTCTTGCCCTGATAGACAAAGGAGAAGTCCCCGCCAAAAGGGACAACGGCGATGGTGATCAACGACGGGATCAAGATCATCATCGGCGCCAGGATGAACGGCACCTTGCTCGCCTCGGTCGGGATGATGTCCTCCTTGAAGAACAACTTAAGACCATCGGCGATCGGCTGCAGCAGGCCGTGCCAGCCGGTCCGCATCGGACCGAGACGGGTCTGCATATGGCCGATGACCTTACGCTCGACCCAGGTGGCATAGGCAACAATTCCCATTGTCACGCCAAAAACCACCAGAATCTTAGCCAGCATGGCAGCGACAAACAACAGTGGCGAATTTGAGAGGCTCAACATTTCAGTCATGATCCATCCTCTTCCTTGGTGCGTATTAACAGCAGTTCGTTTATCGATTCAATCGATGTGGCAGCCTTAAGCCCCCACTAGCTTTTCAATTTGTCCCGCAACAACTGCGCTTCCTGGTTCTGCGGGTTGAGTTCTAGGGCCCGCTCCAGTGCCGCGAGGCCCAGTTCCTGTTCTCCCAGCTGCTGGTGGCATTCCGCCTGCCTCAGCATGGCCTCCCCGTCGCGGGGATTGAGTTCCAGAACCCGCCGGTAGGCAGCCAAGGCCTCCCGGTGCTGATCCTGCTTGCGCAAGGCTTCTCCGAGCATGAAGTGGCCAGGTGCGAACTCATTATTTTCTGCTACGGCTAACCGGAACTGTTCAACGGCCTGGCTCAGATCCCCCCGGCGGTACAAAGCCATGCCAAGTTCAAAGCGGGCGGCGATGTAACTCGGGCTGATCCTGCCAACTCTCCTGAAACATTCAATCGCAGCATCAATCTCACCCCGCTGGGAGAGCACCAGACCCAGGATATACAGTGCCCTGGTGTAGTCCGGGTTGAGCTCGACCGCCTTTTCCAGCGCCTGCTGTGCCGATTCCATCTCGGCGGCCCGCTGATACGAAAGACCGAGGCGGTACCAGGTTTCGGAACTTTTCGGGTTGAGCTTCAGGGCTTCCTTGTAACACCTGACGCTATCAACTAGGTCACCGATCCCGTACTGGGCCATACCCAGTTTGTAGTAGACCCGGAACTGGTCCTGCTCTCCTTCGAGGGCTTTTTTTAGCGCCGCGACCGCTTGGAGGAGGTCCCCACGGTCGTACAGTGCCAGTCCCCGGTAATAATGCCCCTTGCTGAATCCGGGTTTTTCCTCCAGCAGCTGGTCCCAGAGGTTAAGCGCCTCGTCAATCTGCCCCCGGTGATAACAATCCAGCGCCTGTTGATGCTGAGCCTCAAGGCTCCCAGCCAGCCGGCATCCGCACTGTTCGCAAAAACGCGCAGTTGCGGAGACCTTAGCCTGACAGACCGGACAGGCGATGTGCAGCTGACCGCCTACTTCGACACCTCAACGGCCAGTGCGGCTGCGCCTTTGTAGAGGCGGTTCAAACCGGTACCGGCGAAGTGATTGGGTGCAAACAGCACCCCTTTGGGCAGCCGGTTGTCAAGCTTGACCTTCAGCTTGACTTCAGCGCCGTTGCCTTTGATCGTCAGCAGGTCCCCTTCGGCCAGTTTGAGTTCACCGGCATCTTCTCGACCGACTTCGACGAAGGCTTCCGGAATCACCGCGGTCGGGCCCTTGGCGTGGACCGAAGTCGTCCCGCTGTGATACAGCGAACTGCCAGTAATCAGCTGATATTTCGCAGCGAGTGGTTGGCCACCGGCAACCGGAGCAACCGCCTTGGTCGTAACGGAGAGCGATTCGCCGCCCCAAACCGCGCCCTGCGGACCGATTGCGTTATATTCAATTCCCTGATAGTCGCTGACCTCGGCAGTCAGGGCGGCAAAAATTGCCTCCGGACCGGTGTAGGTCAGTGAGCCACCCAACGCGGTCGCCAGCATGGTCAGGATCGTGCCGTCGGTCTTGGCTTCGCCAGGACTCTTGATTCCGGCGGTGACCTTCTGGATGCGCCGCTCGGCGTTGGTGAAAGTACCTTCCTTCTCGGCAAATGAGGCGGCTGGAAAAACCACGTCGGCCAACTGGGCGGTCGGCGACAGGAACAGGTCCTGAACGACGACAAACCCGGCACCCTTAAGCGCTTTTTCCACCTTGTCGGCATCCGGGAAGCTGGTCAGCGGATCTTCGCCGACAACATACAGTGCCCCGAGGTTGCCGGCTGCAGCTGCATCCAGCATCGCCTGAGCCCCGAGGCCGTTGGCACCGGGTAGTACCCCGAGGTCAATCGCGCCCTGACTGTTGGCTTTTTCACCACAGATGTAGAGGCCGGCCTGGTCCTGATCGATAAGCCCGGCCAGGATCGCCAGGTTGGCTGCCGCAACGCCGAGCTCCTTGCTCTGCGCCGTGTAAGGCAGGCCGTAAGCTAGCAGAATGGCGCCCTTTTTGGCAGCCGCCAACTGACGAGCAGCGGTCTTGATCAGTTCGGCGTCGACGCCGGCTGTTTCAGCGACTTTTTCCGGTGAGTAGTCAGTCAGGGCCATTTTCAACTCTTCGACACCGGCGACACCGTCAGTGGCAGCTAGACCTTCGTCGAGCAGCACTTGGCTCATGGCATTGAGAAGGTTGACTTCAAGGCCGGGCTTGGCGAGCAGGGTTTTGGCATTCGGCAACTTGCCGAACTTACCCTTTTTGTCCGCCAGCACAAACATCTGGGCATCATTGCGCTTGACCGCCTGGTTGACGACCATGCCGAAGACCGGATGGGTTTCGTAAAAATCAGCCCGAATCGCCAGAATCGCGTCGGCGTTCTCGACCTGCGGGAAGGTCCCGGTCGAAGCGGCCTTGCCGATGGCGTTTTTGACCCCTTCGCTCAGCCCTTTGTAACACTCGCCGCCGGAGTGATCGAGGTTTTCGGTTCCGAGCACCTTGGCCAGGTTTTTCAAGAGGAAGAACTCTTCATTGGTCAGCCGGGCACCACTGAGCAGCCCGACTCTTTTGCCGGCCTGGGCCTGTTTCAGACCGTCTGCGGCAACGGCAATCGCCTCCTCCCAGGTTACTTCCTGTAGCGCACCATCCTTGCGCACCAGCGGTTTGGTCAGGCGCTGGTCACTGTTGACATATGAGTAGCCGAAGCGACCGCGGATGCAAAGGTTGCCGTCGTTGACACCGATCTTGTCGTTAAAGCGAATTGTTTCGATCTTGTTGTCCTTGACGCCGAGGGTCACGGTACAGCCATTCCCGCAGTAACCGCAGACCGTATCAACCTCATTGAGCTGCCAGGGACGGGCCTTGAACTTGAAGGGACGGGGGAGGATCGCACCGACCGGGCACATGGAAACGCACTGGCCGCAGAACTCACAGTTCAGACCACGGTCAAAGGCCGTGGCGATCTTGGTTTCAAAACCACGGTTAATAAACGAGTAAGAGCCGTAGGCGACTATTTCGTCACAAACCCGGGCACATTTGCCGCAGAGAACGCAACGATTCATGTTGCGCTCGATCAGCGGGTTGACTTCGTCAGTCGGCAAATCGAACTTCTCGCCTTCGAAGCGGTTGGTGACAACTTCATATTCGTAAGTCAGGTCCTGCAGATCGCATTCGCCACCCTTGTCGCAGACCGGGCAGTCAACAACATGGTTGACCAGCAGGAACTCGAGGACGGTTTTGCGGACTTTGCGGATTTCATCGGACGTCGTTTTGACGACCATCCCCTCGGTAACTGGCGTGGTACAGGAAGGGATCAGGCGGCCTTTCATCTGCTCCACTTCCACCAGGCAGATCCTGCAGGCGCCGTAAGGGAGAAGCTTCTTGGCATAACAGAGGACCGGAATATCAATACCGGCCTGCTTGGCAGCTTCGTAGATAGTTGCTGTCTTGCTGACTTCGATTTGCTGGCCGTCAATCGTCAGATTAACCATTGTTTCCTCTTTATCTTGAGATAAGTCGTCGAATCAGATTCTATTCAATCGCCATGAAGCGGCAGGCGTCATAACAGGAGGTGCATTCGGTACACTTCTCCTTGTCGATGTATGCCACAGAGCCCTTCTCCCAGACGATCGCGTCGACCGGGCAGACCTTGGGGCAGATACCGCACTTCTTGCAGGCCTCTTCCTTCACGGTGAAGTGCAGCAGTGGCTTACAGCTATGGGGCGGGCATTCGCCGTCTTTGATGTGCGCTTCATATTCGTGGCGGAAATAACGAATGGTCGACAGAACCGGGTTCGGCGCCGTCTGGCCAAGGCCGCAGAGCGAGCTTTTTTTGATGTCGTAGGCCATGTCCTCGAGCAGTTCGATATCCCCTTCCTGCCCCTTGCCCGAAGTGATCCGCTCGAGAATCTCGAGCATGATCTTCAGGCCGATCCGGCAGGGGATGCACTTACCGCAGGATTCGACGCGGGTAAAATT
>DATFMT010000071.1:0-16653 GCA_035266745.1 Geothermobacteraceae bacterium
CCGATTTCCACTGAAGCTTGAGGCAGACTTTGAACTGAGCCTGGCCCGTGAATTGCCTCAGGTGACAGATGAAGACGGGTCCGAGGTTGAGCTGTCGGCAGACGAGATGGGCCTGGTCCTAGTTCCGTCAGAAGATATCGACCTGCTTCCCTATCTGGTTGAGCAGGTGATCATGGCGTATCCGTATCGGCCTTTATGCCAGGAAGCCTGCAAGGGGGTTTGTGCAACGTGCGGGACCGATTTAAACCAACAGGATTGTCAATGCCGGCCGGAAAACGCGTTGAACAAATTCGCCGCATTGAAGGATTTTAAGGTAAAGAACTGATTTCAGGATCGGCAGATTATTGGCCGGTCACACAACTGACTGGCTGCTGGCCGGTATAAGGAGTATCTAAAATGGCTGTACCCAAGAAGAAAACGTCCAAGTCCAAACGTGATATGCGTCGTGCCCATGATGCCCTGCAGGCCCCCGGCATCTCGGTTTGCCCCCAATGCAACGAGCCCAAACAGCCCCACCGGGTCTGTGCCAACTGCGGCACCTATAAAGGGAAAGAAATCATCGGAAACGACGCTTAGGAGTTTTCCGGTTGAATAAACAGATCGTAGTTGCAGTCGATGTCATGGGCGGGGACCATGCTCCGGAAGTTGAAATTGCCGGAGCGATCATGGCGGCCCGAGCCTGGTCTATTCCGATTGTTCTCGTTGGGGATTCAATTCGCATCAACGAGGAATTGACCCGCCACGACTGTACCAATCTTGATCTTCGGGTTCAGCATGCCAGTGAAGTCGTCGGCATGCACGATTCTCCTTCTGATGCAGTCAGGAAGAAAAAGGACTCATCGATTCGCGTCGCCTTTGATCTGGTCAAAAATGGCGAAGCCGATGCGGTGGTCAGCGCTGGCAACTCAGGTGCGACCATGGCGGCCGGGATGTTTGTCCTCAAACGTATCAAGGGGATAGACCGACCCGCCATTGCCACTATCATGCCCAACCTGAAGAGCCAGACCCTGGTGCTGGATGCCGGTGGCAACGTCGATTGCAAACCGCAGCACCTGGCGCAATTCGGCTTGATGGGGCAGGTCTATGCCAAACATGTTTTCGGTGTGGCTGCGCCCCGGGTCGGGTTGTTGTCAAACGGTGAAGAGGAGAGCAAAGGGAACGAGCTGACCCGAGAAGCTCACCAGTTCCTCAAAAAGTCGTCCTATAATTATGTCGGCTACGTCGAAGGCCGTGACGTCTACAACGGCAGCGTTGATGTGGTTGTCTGCGACGGTTTTGTCGGCAACGTCGTACTCAAGGTGTCCGAAGGCCTAGCCGAGGCGATCGGCACCATGCTCAAAAGTGAAATTCGCAAAAAGCCCCTTGCCATGCTCGGCTACCTGTTGGCCCGCTCTGCCTTCAAGGCATTCCGCAAACGGATCGATTATGCTGAATATGGCGGTGCGCCGCTTCTCGGTATCGAGGGGACCGGAATGATATGTCATGGTGGTTCCAACCCCACTGCAGTCATGAATGCGGTCCGCTTGGCTCGTGAGTACGTGGCCAAGCAGGTCAATGCTAAAATGGTTCAAGAACTGCAACAAAATTATCAGTCCTTAACTGACCCACCGGTAACGGTGGTCGGTTGACGACGAAAGAGGAGTTGACAGTGATCAAAGCACGCATTACCGGTACCGGTTCCTATCTGCCTGAAAAGGTCTTGACCAACGCCGATCTCGAAAAAATTGTCGACACAACTGATGAATGGATCAGGACCCGAACCGGGATCTGTGAGCGCCATGTCGCGGCAGAGGGTGAGGTGACTTCCGATCTGGCAACCCAAGCCGCCAGAAAAGCCATGCAAATGGCCGGGGTCTCTGCCGAGGAGATCGATTTTATCGTCGTCGGCACGATCACCGGTGACTTCCCCTGGCCGGCGACCGCCTGTCTGGTGCAGGACAAGCTCGGCGCGAAGAATGCCTTCGCCTACGACATTTCAGCCGCCTGCAGCGGTTTTGTCTATGCTCTTGATGCCGCCACCAAGCAGATCGAGTCTGGTGCGGTGAAAAAGGCGCTGGTGATCGGCGCGGAGATCTTCTCACGGATAATCGATTGGGAAGACCGGAACACCTGTGTCCTGTTCGGCGACGGTGCTGGGGCCGTGGTGCTAGAGGCGTCCGGGGGCGAATCCGGAATCATCTCAACCCACCTGCATTCCGACGGCTCCTTCTGGGAACTCCTGTACCAGCCTGGTTTTGGTGCCTGTAATCCGGCCAGCGAGCAGGGGCTCAAGGACAAGATTCCCTACATAAAGATGCAGGGGAACGAGGTCTTCAAGGTGGCGGTGCGTTCCCTCAGTGATGTCGCCTTCGAGGCCCTTGCAGCTAATGGTCTGCAGGCGGAAGATATCGACTTGTTTATCCCCCACCAGGCCAACCGGCGCATTCTCGACGCCACGGCCAAGCGGATCGGGTTCAAGGATGAACAGGTTTATATCAACGTCGACCGCTACGCCAACACTTCCGGGGCAACGATTCCGATCGCCCTTGACGAAGCTAACCGGGCCGGCAAAATCAAGCCGGGTGATTTGCTGTTGTTTGATGCCTTCGGCGGTGGCTTTACCTGGGGCGCGGTGTTGCTGCGCTGGTAATTGGAGAGTTGTTGAAATGATAGCATTTGTGTTTCCCGGCCAGGGGGCTCAGTTTGCCGGTATGGGCAAAGACCTCAGTGAGAACTTCCCGGTCGCCCGTCAGATTTTTGCCGAGGCTGATGATGCCCTGAACGATCACCTGTCGCGACTCTGTTTCGAAGGGCCGGAAGCGGACCTGAAGCTGACGGCCAATACCCAGCCAGCCATTTTGACCCATAGCATCGCCGCCTTACGCGTGCTAGAGCAGGAAACCGGCCTGTCCCCACAGGTTGCCGCCGGTCATTCGCTGGGTGAGTATTCGGCGCTGGTTTGTTCCGGCGCATTGAGCTTTGCCGATGCGGTTCAAATCGTGCGCCAGCGCGGGCAGTTCATGCAGGAAGCGGTTCCGGTCGGTAAGGGGGCCATGGCGGCGATTCTCGGCCTAGATAACGATGTCCTGCAGGCAATCTGCAGTTCAGCGGCCCAGGGTGAAGTTGTGGCCCCGGCCAATTTCAATTCGACCGGCCAGATTGTCATTGCCGGCCACAGCGCAGCGGTCAACCGGGCTTGTGAACTGGCCAAGGAACAGGGCGCCAAGCGGGCCCTGCCGCTACCCGTCAGTGCCCCGTTCCATTGCGCCCTGATGCAGCCGGCTGCCGAACGCCTGGCCAAGGTGCTTGCCCAGCTCGCTGTCGGTGATATGCTTTGTCCGGTTGTCAGCAATGTCGAAGCGACCCCGAACCAGAAGAGCGGTCGGGTTGTCGAGCTGTTGGTCAAGCAAGTCTGCGCTCCGGTCCGGTGGACTGAATCCGTCCAGACCATGGTCGATCTCGGAGTCTCCCGTTTTGTTGAGCTTGGCCCAGGTAAGACCCTGTCCGGCCTGATCAAGCGCTTGACAAGCGATGCTGAACTACAGAACGTTGAAGATTGTGATTCTCTGAAAAAGATTCAGTAGTGTTGTGGCCGACCATGCGGCCTGATTATCATGATGACAAAGGAGTAAATATTATGCCTCAGGATAAAGTTGCCTTGGTCACGGGCGCCTCGCGCGGAATTGGAAAAAGCATTTCCTTGGCCTTGGCGAAAAAAGGCGCTAAGATTGTTGCCGTTGATATCGACCAGGCCGCGACTGAAGAGACCGTAGCTGAACTTAAGACCCTGGGAGTGGATGCGGTTGCCGTGCAGGGCAACGTCACCAACCCGGATGATGTCGAATGCATGGTCCAAAAAGCGATCGAGGCCTTTGGCCGGATCGACATTCTGGTCAATAATGCCGGTATTACCCGCGATGCACTGTTGCTGCGGATGAAAGACGAGGACTGGGATGCCGTCCTGAGCGTTAACCTCAAAGGCGCGTTTCTCTGTTCGAGAGCTGTCGCCAAGGTGATGTCCAAGCAGCGTTACGGGCGGATCATCAACATCGCTTCAGTTGTCGGCCAGATGGGCAATGCCGGCCAGGCCAATTATTGTGCCAGCAAGGCCGGTCTGATCGGTCTGACCAAATCGAATGCCCGGGAACTGGCCAAGCGCAATGTCACGGTCAACGCAGTGGCGCCCGGTTTTATCGCGACCGCAATGACTGATGCCCTGCCGGAAAAAGTTCGTGATGAACTGGCCGCCCAGATTCCCCTGGAGCGGCTCGGTTCGGCTGACGATATCGCAAATGCAGTTATTTTCCTTGCCCAGTTAGAATCAAGTTATATTACCGGGCAGGTTATTGGCGTCAATGGCGGGATGTACATGTAAACATCAAAAGGTCTTAACCGGCCAACATTTCCAATTGGGAGGATAGTCAAATGGCTTCTATTGAAGAACGCGTCAAACAAATTGTTGCTGAGCAGTTGGGTGTAGACGATGCACAGGTGACCCCTGAAGCATCTTTCATGGATGACCTGGGTGCCGATTCGCTCGACACCGTTGAACTGGTCATGGCCCTTGAAGAAGAGTTCGACATCGAAATTTCGGATGAAGATGCTGAGAAGATTCTGACCGTCCAGAACGCGATCAGCTACATCACCGATAATGCCTGAATGAGCACCGGGGAGGAGGACTTGGTTCTTCTCCCCGCGTCCTCCCTGCTGTTTGTCACTCTCGTTCAACCTTAAGACGCCTGTATCTAATTCGTCTTAACCCTCATTCGGAGGAAATATACGCCATGCGCAGAGTTGTGGTGACCGGAGTTGGCGTCATGTCAGCACTCGGTACAGGATTGGAAAAAAACTGGGATGCCCTGCTCAAGGGGGAGTCCGGGATCGATCGGATTACCCGCTTCGATGCTTCAGATTTGCCCACGCAGATCGCCGGCGAGGTCAAAGACTTCATCGCCGAGGATTTTATTGATAAAAAAGAGATCAAGAAGATGGATCTCTTTATCCAGTACTCGATTGCCGCAGCCACCATGGCGATGGAAGATGCGGGGCTGGAAATCAACGAAGACAATGCAGAACGGGTCGGTGTCGTGGTTGGTGCCGGTCTCGGCGGTCTGCCGACGATCGAGAAATATCATGAAGCCATGTCTGAAGGTGGCTACAAGAAGATCTCCCCGTTTTTTATCCCGATGCTGATCATCAACCTGGCGCCGGGACAAATTTCGATGAAGTTCGGGGCCAAGGGACCGAACGTCTCCTCGGTCTCGGCCTGTGCGACCGGGACCCACTCCATCGGCGATGCTTATCACATGATCAAGCGTGGTGACGCCGATGCGATGATCGCCGGCGGCTGCGAATCGACCATTACGCCGCTCGGCATTGCCGGCTTTAACGTTATGAAGGCGCTGTCAACCCGCAATGATGACCCGACCCGAGCCAGCCGTCCTTTCGAGAAAGGGCGTGACGGCTTCATTATGGCCGAAGGTTCCGGGATTCTGATTCTCGAAGAATATGAAATGGCCAAGCAGCGCGGGGCCAAGATTTACGCCGAGGTCTCGGGCTACGGCCTGACCGGCGATGCCTACCACCTGACGGCGCCGGCTCCGGGCGGCGAAGGAGCGGCCCGCTGCATGAAGATGGCCCTGAATACCGCCGGCCTCAACCCTGAAGCTGTCGATTACATCAATGCACATGGAACCTCGACACCGTTCAACGACCTCTACGAGACCATGGCGATCAAAACCACCCTCGGCGAACATGCCAAAAAGGTCATGGTCAGTTCGACCAAGAGCATGACCGGACACACGCTCGGTGCGGCGGGTGGCATCGAGGCGGTTTACTCGGTCCTCGCCATTGACCGTGGTGCGGTGCCACCGACGATCAACTACGAGGAACCCGACCCTGAATGCGATCTCGACTACGTACCGAACCAGGCGCGTGAGGCCGAAGTCAAAGTGGCCATGTCAAACTCGTTCGGCTTCGGTGGGACCAACGCAACCCTGCTGTTCAAGAAGGTATAAAAATGCTCGTTATAGCCAGTGATCATGGCGGCGTGGCCTTGAAGCAGGTTATCAAGGATTTTCTCTCATCTCGGGGCCTTGCGGTAACCGACCTCGGTACCGACGGCGACGCCTCGGTTGACTATCCCGATTTCGGCGAGAAGCTGGCCAGCAAGATCAGCCAAGGAGAATATGCAGAAGGGATCTTGATCTGCGGAACCGGCATCGGCATGTCGATTGTCGCCAACAAATTTCCCCGGGTTCGGGCGGCCCTGGTGACCGATGAATTCATGGCGCAGATGGCCAGGCAACACAACAACGCCAATATCCTGGTGCTGGGGGGGCGGGTCCTCGATGCGCAGCAGGCAGTCGCCATGGTCTCGGCCTGGCTCGATTCCGAGTTCGAGGGTGATCGGCACCAACGTCGGCTGGACAAGATTCGCGAAATTGAAAAACGCGCCGTTGAAACTAAATAAAATTACAGTATTGGGCAGGCTGCGGCCTGCCCATTCACGTTTACCCCTTTGATTGTTACCTGGAGGTTTATCGATGTCAGCTAATCTCACGTCCTATGACCCCGCTATTGCTGCCGCCATTGTCAAGGAGACCGAGCGACAGGAATACAGCCTGGAGTTCATTGCGTCGGAAAACTTTGTCAGTGAACGGGTGCTCGAAGCCCAGGGCTCACTGTTGACCAATAAATACGCCGAGGGTTATCCTGGCAAACGCTACTACGGTGGATGTGAATTTGTCGACGAGGCTGAGCAGCTCGCTATCGATCGGGCCAAGGAACTGTTCGGTGCCGAACATGCCAATGTCCAGGCCCACTCGGGCTCCCAGGCCAACATGGCGGTCTATTTCGCCGTCTGTCAACCCGGGGACACGATCCTCGGCATGAACCTGGCCCACGGTGGCCACCTGACCCATGGTTCTCCGGTCAATTTCTCCGGAAAGCTGTTCAATATTGTCCCCTACGGCGTCCGGGAGGATACTGGGACGATCGATTACGAAGAAGTCGAGCGGTTGGCTGTCGAACATCAGCCGAAGATGATCGTGGTTGGCGCCAGTGCCTATCCGCGGGAACTTGATTTTGCGGCATTTCGCAGGATAGCCGATAAGGTCGGTGCCGTGGTCATGGTCGACATGGCTCACATCGCCGGTCTGGTCGCCGCCGGGGTGCACCCGAGCCCGATCCCATACGCCGAATTCGTCACCACGACAACCCACAAAACCCTGCGTGGTCCGCGCGGCGGAATGATCCTCTGTCGCGAGGAATACGCTAAGGTTCTGAACAGCAATATTTTCCCCGGTATTCAGGGTGGTCCGCTGATGCACGTCATTGCCGCCAAGGCGGTGGCGTTCAAAGAAGCCCTGGAACCTGAGTTCAAGGAGTATGCCCTGCAGGTGGTGAGAAATGCTCAGGCCCTGGCCCAGACCTTGGTCGAGGAAGGCTTCAAGCTGGTTTCGGGCGGGACCGACAACCATCTGATGCTGCTCGATTTCACCGGCACCGAATTGACCGGCAAGGTTGCCGAGGCGGTGCTGGAAGAAGCCGGCATTACCGTCAATAAAAACGCCGTGCCGTTTGATACCCGGTCGCCATTTGTCACCAGCGGCATCCGCATCGGCACCCCTGCCAGCACCACGCGTGGGCTCAAGGAAGCCGAAATGCAACAGGTCGGTCGCTGGATCGCCCGGGCCCTGAACAACGGCGAGGATAAGGCGGTGCTTGCCGAGATCCGACAGCAGGTCCGAGAGCTTTGTGGCCGTTTCCCACTGTACGCCCATCGGCTGGAGAAGTGATGGAACGCCCGTCCTGGGATGAATATTTCATGGACATCGCCCGCCTGGTTTCCAGCCGATCTACCTGTACGCGGCGCCAGGTCGGAGCGGTCATGGTCAAGAGCAAGCATGTCCTGGCGACCGGTTACAACGGGACCCCGTCGGGGATTACCCACTGTTCGGAAACCGGATGCCTGCGCGATCAGCTCAAGGTTCCGTCCGGTGAACGCCATGAACTCTGTCGTGGTCTGCATGCCGAGCAGAACGCCATCATCCAGGCCGCGCGGCACGGCATCGATATTAACGGCGCGACCCTCTACTGTACCCATTCGCCCTGTATCATCTGTTCCAAGATGCTGATCAATGCTGGAATCAAGCAGATTGTTTATATCCATGGTTACCCGGACCAGATGTCGCTGGACATGATCGGCGAGGCGGGGATTAATACCCGGGTCTTGGCTGCTTCCGGCGCAAAGGAGTAACAATCATGAAATGTCCGTTTTGCGGTTTTGCCGACACCAAGGTGATCGATTCGCGGCTGGGTAAGGAGGGGAATAATATCCGGCGCCGGCGCGAGTGTGCCGAATGCGAGCGGCGCTTTACCACCTATGAACGGGTCGAGGATACCCTGCCGCTGGTGATTAAAAAAGATGGTCGGCGTGAATCCTTCGATCGGATGAAGATCATTTCCGGTATGCAGCGCGCCTGTGAAAAGCGCCCCGTCTCGATCTCGACGATCGAAAAGGCCGTCGACCGGATCGAGCTCTCCCTGCAGGAGAGCGGTGAAAAGGAAGTCGATGCCAGCCGCATCGGCAGTTCGGTGATGGAGGCCCTGCATGACATCGATGAGGTCGCCTACGTCCGCTTTGCGTCGGTCTATCGCCAATTCAAGGATATCAACGAGTTCATGGCCGAACTCAAGGACCTTTTGGCCCAGGATCAGGCTGCACTGAAGGGCTAGTTTTTCAGCAGCCGGTCGTAGTTTGCGCTATACTCGGATTCATCATGACCTCTGATGAAACATACATGCTGCGTGCATTAGACCTCGCCCGCCAGGGAGAGGGACGAACTTGCCCCAACCCTCCGGTTGGGGCAGTTATCGTTTCTGGCACGACGATTGTCGGCGAAGGCTATCATCCTGCCGCCGGTGAACCACACGCCGAAATCTTCGCCTTGCGTGCGGCTGGCAGTGGCGCCCGCGGTGCGACGGTTTATGTCACCCTCGAGCCCTGTGCTCATCATGGCCGGACCGGTCCTTGCGCCGAGGCTCTGATCGAAGCCGGAGTCAAGCGCGTGGTCGCCGGGATCCAGGATCCGAATCCGCAGGTTGCCGGTCGAGGCTTTGCGCTGCTGCGAGACAAGGGGATCGAGGTTGAGGTCGGCGTCAGGGAGGCCGAGTCCCGCCGCTTGATTGCCCCCTTTGCCAAGCACCTGACCACCGGGCTGCCTTTTGTCACCCTCAAGTCTGCATTGACCCTCGATGGCAAGACCGCGACATCGCTCGGCGAGTCGCAATGGATCAGTTGCGAAGCGAGCCGCGAGCTGGTTCACCAGCTCAGAAACAGGGTCGATGGTATCATGGCCGGGATCGGAACAGTGCTGCGCGACAATCCACGCCTGACCTCCCGTATCTCCGGTGCCAGCCGTGACCCGGTTCGGGTCATCGTTGATTCAACCTTGCGCACCCCGTTGCAGGCGGCGGTGATCGCCACCGACTCGGCCGCGGCAACCCTGATTGCGACGACGCCGCAGGCGTCGAAGGGGCAAATTCGCGAGCTGGAGCGGGCTGGTGTGGAGGTCCTGGTTTGCAACGAGCAGGAGGGACGCGGGGTTGACCTGCATGATCTGATGGTGCAGTTGGGGAAGTACCCATTGCAGCATATTCTGCTCGAAGGCGGGGGAATCCTCAATCAGAGCCTGCTCGCAGCTGGTTTGATTGACCGGGTGATGCTGTTTGTAGCACCATTGTTGATGGGAGGGAGTGACGGCAAGGGGTTGTTCTCCGGGCACGGACCGCAACACCTGACCGGCGCTGTCCAATTGTCCGATCTGCGGGTGACTGAAATTTCAGGGGACCTGCTGATCGAAGGGGAGGTAGCCAGGTGTTTACCGGCCTGATTGAAGATCTGGGTAGGATTCGTGAGGTAGTGCAGGGTGCCGAGAGCTATCGGTTGACCGTTGCGACCAGTCTGCCCACCGCCGAACTGACCCTCGGCGAGAGTATCGCCGTCAATGGTGTTTGTCTGACCGTCGTACAGTTCGGCAATGGCTGTTTCAGCGCCGATGTGTCACCGGAAACCCTGAAGCGTTCCAGCCTGGCCGGCCTCAAGGCTGGATCAAGGGTTAATTTGGAGCGTGCGCTCAGGTTGTCCGACCGCCTTGGCGGTCACCTGGTCTCCGGTCATGTCGACAGCGTTGCCACTTTGGCCAGTCGTCAGGCGCTGGGCAATGCGGTCCGTCTGGAGTTTATTCTGGATGCGGCGTTCATGCGGTACGTCGCCGAGAAGGGTTCGATCTGTATCGACGGAATCAGCCTGACCGTTAACGACCTGACCCCAGCAGGATTCAGTGTCATGATTATCCCGCACACCCTGGCTGAAACGACCCTGCAATTCTGTCAGCCGGGCGTGTCGGTGAATATTGAAACTGACCTGATCAGCAAATACCTTGAGCGCCTGCTAAACAAGGATTCTGACCCGGCAACCAAAGACGCACTCAGCCTTGAATTTCTTGCCAAACATGGCTTTATGTGAGATATTGAGCGGCTTCAAAGGGAAGGTAAATTATGCCGATTAAATCAATAGAAGCTGCTCTCGAGGATATCCGTAACGGGAAGATGGTCATTCTGGTCGATGATGAGGACCGGGAAAACGAAGGCGATCTGACCATGGCTGCCGAAATGGTCACTCCCGAGGCGATTAATTTTATGGCCAAGGAAGGACGCGGCCTGATCTGCCTTTCGCTGACTGAACAGCGCGCCGATGAGCTCGAATTGCCGCTCATGGTTCAGGAAAACAGCTCTTCGTTCGGTACGGCGTTCACCGTTTCGATCGAGGCGCGCCGTGGCGTCACGACCGGCATCTCTGCCGCCGACCGTTCGCACACGATTCAGGTCGCCATCGACGAGACCATGACCGCCCGTGACCTCGCGCGCCCCGGACATGTGTTTCCCTTGCGGGCCAAACGGGGCGGGGTTCTAGTGCGGGCCGGGCAGACCGAAGGTTCGGTCGACCTGGCAAGGCTGGCCGGGCTAAAGCCGGCCGGGGTTATCTGCGAAATTATGAACGATGATGGGACCATGTCCCGGATGCCCGAGTTGCGTGAGTTTGCCGAGAGACACCAGTTGAAGATTGTCACGGTTGCTGATCTGGTTGCCTACCGGATGCGCAAGGAGCTGCTGGTGCGGCGGGCCGCGGAAACGGTCCTGCCGACCCCGTTCGGTGGAGAGTTCCGGGCCATTGCCTACGAGAATGACGTCGATCGGCAAAATCACCTGGCGCTAGTCAAGGGTGAGATCGATGCGGATGAGCCGGTCTTGGTCAGGGTCCATTCCGAGTGCCTGACCGGCGATGTGTTCGGGTCGCAGCGCTGTGATTGCGGGGACCAGCTGCATGCCGCCATGGCCCAGATTTCCGAACAGGGCTGTGGCGTTATCCTCTATATGCGCCAGGAAGGACGCGGCATCGGCCTGATTAATAAACTTAAGGCGTATAACCTCCAGGATCAGGGCTGCGATACCGTCGAGGCCAATGAGGCCCTGGGGTTCAAAGCCGATTTGCGCGATTATGGCATCGGCGCACAGATCCTCAGTGAACTCGGAGTGCGCAAAATCAAGCTGATGACGAACAACCCGAAGAAAATTATCGGCCTGGAAGGTTATGGCCTGACCATCGTCGAACGGGTCCCCATAGAGGTCCGGGCGACGGGTGAAAATTTGAAATATCTGAAAACCAAGCGGGAAAAGATGGGACATCTGCTCGAAAACCTTTGATGCGGTGTTCATTTCAGACGGAGGAATTTTTATGGCCAAGGTGACAGAAGGCAAGCTCGAAGCCAAGGGGATCAAGGTCGGGATCATCGTTAGCCGGTTCAACAGTTTTATCGGTGAACGCCTGCTGGATGGCGCCATGGACACCTTGCTGCGGCACGGTGCCAGCGACAAGGATATTCATCTGGTTCGGGTGCCGGGTGCTTTCGAAATCCCCCTGATTGCCAAGAAGATGGCTGCAACGGCTAAATACGATGCTCTGATCTGCCTGGGAGCCGTGATTCGCGGTTCGACACCGCATTTTGAGTATGTCAGCGCCGAAGTTTCCAAAGGGATCGCCGCCGCCAGCATGGAAACCGGCGTGCCGATATCGTTTGGCGTCTTGACCACCGACTCGATCGAGCAGGCGGTTGAACGTGCCGGGACCAAGGCTGGCAACAAGGGCGCCGATGCAGCTGTCTCGGCTATCGAGATGGTCAATCTCTGCAAAGAACTCTGATTTATGCGCACAGGTAACCGTCGCCAGGGGCGTGAGCTGGCGTTGAAAATTATTTACAGTTTCCCCGATCAGTCCGACGATGTCGAACAAGTTTTGGCCGGCTTCTGGCGCAATTTCAGCTTCAATACGGATATCCTCGGTGACGCGGTGGAGACATCTGCGACGACTGTCGCACCCGAGGTCCGGGCTTTTGCCGAGCAGCTTGCCCGGGGAACCCATGCCGACATTGAGCAGATTGATGCCTGCATCAAGCGTTATTCAGCTAACTGGAGCATCGAGCGGATGTCGCGCGTCGACCTGGCACTGCTGCGTCTTGGTTCATTCGAACTGCTCCATCATTCTGACACCCCGGCCAGTGCCATCATCAACGAGGCTATTGAGGTCGGTAAACGCTATGGCAGTAAAGAAACCCCGGCTTTCGTCAACGGGATCCTGGACAAGATTGCCAAGACCGAGCGCAGCTGATGGTTGTTTCGACCCTGCAACAGGTTGCATCGCCCCCTGACCAGATCGAGGCGGAGGCTGTTGCGGCCTTTTTTTTTCCTGAAGACCGGCCTCTAGCCGGGGCCGCAGGACTACTCGACTGGCGCTTGAACGGCTTTGTCTCCGGACTGATTCTGGATGGGAAGGCGGTTGGCGAGGTTGGCGAGCAGCTTTGGATCCGTTCCAACGACAAGCTGCGCGCCCCCTGGGTTCTGCTGGTCGGGGGCGGTAGTCGCTCTGCGTTTGCCGATGTGACGGGTTTTCGTAAGAGTATTGGTCATCTGCTGAAAGTGGCCGCCGATTCGGGTATCGGACGGCTGGTTATAGGCATTGATCCAGTGATGCGTCTTGGCCAGGAACAGCAAATTGACATTATCACGTCGGCCTGGGAGCAGCTTGGTTCCGAACGGCTGCAGTGCCTGGTCTCCTTTGATCAAAGCTGGGTGAAAAACCGCTCAAGAAGTAGTCAAACGTTGTCATAGAAGAGGAAGATTATGAAACAAATCAAGGTTGGATTGTTAGGTTTTGGTACGATCGGTACCGGTGTCGTACGCCTGTTTCAGAATAACTTTGACCTGATCAAGGACCGGACCGGTCTCGATATTGTCCTGGCGCGGATTGCCGATCTAGATATCACGACGGATCGCGGCGTCCAGGTTGACGCCGCCCTGCTGACCTCGGATGCCCATGCGGTTCTGGATGCCGAGGATATCGATATCGTGATTGAGCTGATCGGCGGCTATGAACCTGCCCGCAGCTTTGTGCTACGCGCGATTGAAAACGGCAAGCATGTCGTCACTGCCAACAAGGCGCTGCTGGCGCTCCACGGTGAGGAAATCTTCGCTGCCGCAGATCGTAACCAGGTTGAGGTGATGTACGAGGCCTCGGTCGGCGGCGGAATACCGATCATTACCTCGCTCAAGGAAAATCTCTGTGCCAATCGTTTTCTAGAAGTCTTCGGCATCCTGAACGGTACCTGCAATTACATTCTCACCCGGATGACCGATGAGGGCGAGGAGTTTGCCACCATCCTCAAGGATGCACAAAGAGCAGGTTATGCCGAGGCCGATCCGACGTTTGATGTCGAGGGGATCGATGCGGCTCACAAGCTGGCCCTGCTGGTCAGCCTCTGTTTCGGGACCCGGATCGATTTCAATGCCATCTATACCGAGGGGATCAGCAGCTTGACCCCGCTCGATATCCAGTTTGCCAAGGATTTCGGCTTCAAGATCAAACTGCTGGCGATCGGCAAGCACGAAAACGGCAGTATTGAGGCGCGGGTTCATCCGACCATGATTCCGGAAAAATACCCACTGGCCGAAGTCGATGGTGCCTTCAACGCGGTTCGGGTCAATGGCGATTTTGTCGGCCCGGTGATGCTCTACGGACAGGGCGCCGGCATGGATGCAACGGCTTCGGCGGTCATGGGGGATGTCATGTCCCTGGCCCGCAGTATCAATGCCGGGCGGTTGCCGAGAACCCCTGGCCTTGGGCATGTCGATGCGGCCATCAAGGAGCTGCCGGTCAAGCCGATGGATGAAGTCGTCGGGCAGTATTACCTCCGTTTCACCACCACCGATCGTCCCGGGGTGTTGGCCAAGATTTCCGGTGTTCTGGGTCGTTATGACATCAGTATCGCCTCGATGGTGCAGCCGGAGCGGCATGCCGCGGAAGCGGTGCCGATCGTTTTCATGACCCATGAGGCGGTTGAGATGAATGTGCGCAAGGCCCTGGAGGAGATCGACCAGTTTGATTTTATCCGGGAAAAGACCCACCTGATCCGCGTCGAGGCAAGCCTGGACTAAACACAAGCTCAATACTCCTGACAATCAAAAACGCCCCGGCTGGCCGGGGCGTTTTTTTATCCGTCGGTCGGGATGTCGGGCTCGACGACAAAGCGCTTGATTTTACGGGTCGTGGTTTTGGGAAATTCGTCCTCTCGGAGCGTGAACTTCTTGACCCGCTTGTAGTCCGCGAGGTTTTTCCCCAGAGTCAGAACTTCCTGGCGCAGCAGGGACTCGATGTCCTGCTGCTGCAGTTTTTTGCCCCGGTTACGTGCGTCGAGGACCTCCTGGTCAGGATAGATGATGGCATAGACCTCTTCGGTGCTGGGCGTTGTTTTGTGCCCGTAAACCATCACTTCGGCGATGTAGGGGCTCTTGAGCAGCTCGTTCTCAACTTCTTCCGGATAGACATTCTTGCCGTTGGCGGTCACGATCAGATTTTTGACCCGTCCGCAGATAAACAGGTTGCCCTGGCGGTCAAAGCGACCCAGGTCACCGGTTCGATACCAGCCGTCAATGATCGCCGCATCGGTTGCCGCCTGGTTCTTGTAATAGCCGAGCATGACGTTCGGTCCCTTGACCAGAATCTCGCCGATCCCATCCGGGTTGGGCTGGTCGAGCCGGACCTTGACGCCGGGCATCGGTTGACCGACCGAGCCGGGTTGCCTGCTGTGCGGCGATTCGGCGGCAATGATCGGCGAGGTTTCGGTGATGCCATAGCCTTGGAACAGCATCAGGCCAAGCTTGGTGAACCCGGCAGCGATGGCTGGGTCGAGTGCCGCGCCGCCGCTGATGAAGGTCGTTCCCGGACCAACCTTTCTGCGGATCTGGGCCTGGATCAGTGGCCTGGTCAATGGGAATTTGAACAGCAGCCTGGTGAGTGGCTTGGCCTGGATATTTTTCATGATCCGGTCGAGCAGCAGCCGGTAGACGGCAGGTACCCCAAGCAGAAAGGTCGGCTGGACCTCGACGAGGTTTTCGCCGATCTTTTTCAAAGATTCGGCAAACGAGACGGTGCCGCCAATTGAAAGAGGCAACAGGATGCCACAGACCTGCTCAAAGACATGATTGATCGGCAGAAAGGAGAGGGTAGTGATCCCACGCTGCAAACCGAGGTGTTCGATCCCGGCCGCGATGTTAAAGGCCAGGTTGGCATGACTGAGCATCGCTCCCTTGGCTTGACCGGTGGTTCCGGAGGTGTAAAGGATCACCGCCACCTGGTCGGTTTGGGACAGACTGCTTGGAGGCTCATCGGGTTTGAGCAGGTCTGACCAGGTTTGTAACCGTCCTTTGCGGATCCAAGTCGGAAGTTGCCTGGACCCTGCTGCCAACCAACCCGGCGTCGCCGAGCTGGTGTCGGTTCGTTGGGGGGATGGACAGAGCTGCTTGAAGGCCTGGTTTGCCAGGGATTCGATCGCTTCGATTTGGGCTTCGGATAAAGCGTGTTCCTGGATCAGACGGTTCCAGGCTGCGGAAAGTTCATGAAAGGGCCGTTCTGAGCTGCTTTCGGCAGCGATTGACGTATCGTCGAGCAGGACGATCCGCTGCAACTTCGGCAGATCGGCGAAAAGATCCTGCAGGATTTCGAGATAAGGTTGTTCTGTCAGCAGAAACCCCGCATCCGAATCCTTGAGGATGTGCTTTAATTCAGACGCCTTGAGTTCTTTATCGATCGGGACGACGATGCCGCCGCAATGCAAGACCGCCAGGTAGGCGGCTACCCAGCGCCAGGAGGCCGCGGCGACAATGGCGACATGCTGTCCGGGTTTGAATCCGCTTGCCGTTAATCCGGCGGCAAACTGTCGATAGCTGCTGCGGAGTTCGGCGTAGCTGGTTGACTGCCAGTGGCCGTTTAGTTTGCTGCGAAAGGCAACTGCAGTCGGGTTGCGTTGACAACTGCGTTCGATCAACCGGTCGATTGGAACCGTGGTCATGATCCGCCCCGTTCATGGGTGGAAATGCGGTATCTTTCACTAGCTTACTTTTGCCTAACTGATATTCAAGCCTCCAGCGGTTGTTTGCTCGAAAAATCGCATATTTTGCCAGAAAAGTTCTTGACACCTTCCGAGCCGATTTGATAAAAGTTACCGGCGTTAACGATTGTAGGCACGTAGCTCAGTGGGAGAGCACTACCTTGACACG
>DATFMT010000072.1:0-6976 GCA_035266745.1 Geothermobacteraceae bacterium
TCGCATTCAACCACGAACTCGTTGAAGTCTGGGGCTGAGAACGGCAGACTGAAACCCGGCAGTAAGGCGATCCGCTGCTTGGCATAGGCGGCCTTGGCCAGATTCTGCTCGGCCAGCTCGCGTAGTCCTTGTTTGCCAAGCAAAGATAGATAGATGGTCACCATCAGGGCACAGAGCCCCTGGTTGGAGCAGATGTTCGAAGTCGCTTTCTCGCGACGGATGTGCTGCTCGCGGGTTGCCAGGGTCAGCACGAAGCCGCGGTTGCCGTCAGCATCAACGGTCTCGCCTATCAGGCGGCCCGGCATCGAGCGCACCACCTTCTGCCGGGCGGCGAAAAAGCCGATTCCAGGACCGCCGTACGAGACCGGCAGACCGAGACTCTGTCCTTCACCGATGACGATATCGGCACCGAGTTCGCCCGGCGACTTGAGCAGCCCCAGCGCAACCGGCTCGGCGACCGCCGCGACCAGCATGGCACCGGCGCCGTGAGCGACCTCGCCTAAGGCCTTGAGGTCTTCGATGCAGCCGAAGAAGTTCGGATAGCCGATCACCAGCGCCGCACAGCTGAGATCGACCAGCTTGGTCGCGGCCGCCAGGTCGGTCCGGCCATCGGTAGCGAGCGGGAGCTCGACCAGTTCCATCTCCAGATAACTGCAGTAGGTCTTGACCGTCTGCCGGTATTCCGGATGCAGCCCCGCCGAGAGCAGGACCTTCTTGCGCCGGGTCGCCCGCGCCGACATCAGCACCGCCTCGGCGCAACTCGATGCGCCATCGTACATCGAGGCGTTGGCGACATCCATCCCGGTCAACTGGCAAATCAGGGTCTGGTATTCGAAGATCGCCTGCAGCGTACCCTGGCTGATCTCCGGTTGGTACGGGGTATAGGCGGTATAGAATTCGCTGCGCGAGGCGAGCTGATCAACCACCGCGGGGATGAAGTGATTGTAGGCCCCGCCGCCGAGAAACGAGCTATAGGACGGCGCGGCAGCATGCTCGGCGGTCATCCGGCCCAACAGCCGCAGCAGTTCGGCTTCAGAGAGTGGTTCGGGCAGATCGATCGGCCGCTTCAGGCGGACCGCGACGGGAATTTCGACAAACAGGTCGTCAAGGGTCTTGACGCCTATCGCATCCAGCATTTGCCGGATATCCTCCTCGGTATGGGGAAGATAGCGCATAACAGGACTCCTCCCGGCGCACCGGGCTCAAGAGTAAGACAGAACTGGCCACGACCGCGATCAGTTGTCCTGGATGAATTCCTTGTAATCGTCAGCCGACATCAGCTCGTCAAGTTCGCTGGCATCCGCGAGCTTGACCTTGATCATCCAGGCGTCTTCATAGGGGGAGGTATTAACCGTCTCCGGTGTATCGGGGAGTTCCTCGTTGACCTCGACGACCTCTCCGGTCACCGGGGAATAGATGTCGGAAACCGCCTTGACCGATTCGACGACACCGAACGGCTTGCCGGCCTCGACCGTCGCGCCAACATCGGGCAGTTCGACAAACACGATGTCACCGAGCGAATCCTGGGCAAAATCGGTGATACCGATGGATGCGACATCGTCTTCGACCAGAACCCACTCATGCTCTTCGGTGTAATGCATTTCTTCCGGAAAATCCATCTCTCTCCTCCTTGTCCTTGGCTGGCGGTGTGGATTGGTAATTTAAGCGCTTCATTCACGCCAATTCTTGATAAACGGGGTCTTGGCCACCCGGGCCGCGACCTGGCGGTTGCGAATACCGATGGTCAGCTCCTTGCCAACTTCCGCACTTTCCGGAGTGACCAGGGCCAGGGCGATACCGAGTTTCAAACAGGGGGACATGGTCCCGCTGGTGACAACACCGACTTGGCGCTCACCGTCAAACACCGGGTAGTCGGCGCGCGGAATGCCTGATTCGGTCATCACCAGTGCCGCCAGGCGGCGTTTGGGCCCGGCTTCTTTCTGCTGCAGCAAGGCCTCCCGGCCGACGAAAAACGGCTTGTCGAGCTTGGTGATCCAGCCGAGACCGGCTTCGAGCGGGGTAATTTCAGCGGAGATCTCGTGGCCGTAAAGGGCGAACTTCATCTCCAGTCGCAGGGTATCACGCGCACCGAGCCCGCAGGGGACCAAGCCATAGTTCTCACCGGCGGCCATCAGCGCGGTCCAGAGTGCCTCCACTCCGCCCGCCTTGAGGTAGAGTTCAAAACCATCCTCCCCGGTATAGCCGGTGCGGGAGATGATCGTCGGCAGGCCGTTAACCAGCCCCTCGCGAAAATGGTAATACTCAATGTCGTCGAGCTTGTCATCGGTCAAATGAGAGAGGATTATGGCCGCGTTCGGTCCCTGCAGGGCGAGTTGGGCAAAGCTGTCGCTGAGATTGGCAAGCGTTACATCATCGACCGGGTGGTCCCTGAGGACCTGCTGCATCCAGTCAAAGTCTTTGTCGATGTTCGAGGCATTGACACAGAACAGGTAGCGTTCGGCGTTGAAACGGTAGAGGGTCACGTCATCGACGACCCCGCCGTGGGAATAGCACATCGCCGAATACTGGACCTGGCCATCGACCAGCTTCGAGGCGTCATTGGTGGTCAACTGCTGGATATAGCGCAGGGCTCCCGGGCCGCACACCTCGATCTCTCCCATGTGCGAGACGTCGAAAAGGCCGGCCGCGGTGCGGGTTGCCAGATGCTCGTCGATCACTCCGGAATACTGGACCGGCATATCCCAGCCGCCGAAATCAACCATACGGGCTCCGGCTTCACGATGAATGCGGTTGAGTGGCGTCTGTTTCAGCATGTTCCCTCCTCTAAGGTGCTGACTTCATGCCCGAGAATTTCGGCAATGCGTTCCTCGTGGCCCAGGGTCATCAGGTGAACGCCCTGGCAGCAGTCCCGGGCAACCGCGACCATTTCGCGGGCGATCGCAACCCCTTCATCGAGTGGATAGCGGGCCGCGTCAAGGCGCTCGATCAAGAGCTCGGGAACCTTGACACCGGGAATATTCCGGTTCAGGTAGCGGGCCATGCCGGCGTTTTTCAACAGCAGGATACCGCACAACACCGGGACTTCAAGCTCCCGGGCCGACGCCATGAAGAATTTGAAACGCTCAGGATCAAAAACCGCCTGGGTCTGAAAAAACCGCGCCCCGGCGGCGACTTTCTTAGCGGTCTTCTGAAACATCAATTCAAACGGTTCGGCCTCGGGCGCCACGGCGGCGCCGGCAAAAAATTCCGGAGCCTGCTGCAGCTGTTTACCGGCCATATCCCGACCGGCCACCAGGTCGGCAACCGCACCGAGCAACTGGACCGAATCGAGGTCGAACACCGAGCGGGCCTCGGGATGATCACCAAAACGGGCGTGGTCGCCGGAGAGAACCAGCAGGTTCTTGATCCCCAGAGCCGCGGCGCCGAGCAGATCGGATTGCAGGGCCATCCGGTTCCGGTCGCGGCAGGTGATCTGCAGCACCGGCTCCAGCCCCTCGCGGACCAGCAGCGCCGACAGTACCAGGGCCGACAGTCGCATGTTGGCGCCCTGATTGTCAGTCACGTTGATCGCGGCAAGGTCGGCCAGGTTATCCGCGGTCTCCAGGGCCACGGCAACATCAGTTCCCTTGGGTGGTGCGATCTCGGCGGTAACGACGAATTCTCCGGCGCCGAGCCGCTGTTGCAGGCGGGTCACGAGCTCACCTTGTGTCGGCCCGGTTTGCGATTTTTGCTCCAGTTTTTCGGTGGCACGGTGCGGGCGAACACCCCCTTACGATTCTGGTCGCGCAGCCGCTGGTAAATCGCCACCCAGGCGCATTCGATCTCGCTATCGACCTCGCAATGCCCATCTTGCATGCCACCACAAGGACCGTTCAGCAAGCCCTTGGCGCAGGTCGTGACCGGGCAGATGCCGGCGGTTTCGTTGAGAATGCAGTCGCCGCACAACGAACACTTCTGCTCATACTGACCAAAGCGCTTGACGTTGCCAAGGAACAAGCTGTCGAGGGCGCCGATGACCCGTTTATCGGTCGAGCTGGAGATCGACTGGATACCCGACCCGCAGGCCAGCACCAGGAGTGCATCGGCTTCGCCGACTGCCCCCTTGTGATGACGCAGGTCACGACCGGCCCGGGGGATGTGACAGGCCTCGTCGATGACGACGCAGCCGGTTACCTCGCGGCCGACACTGGCCAGCCACTCCTGCATCTGGAAGATCTGCTCTTCGCCGCCGGACTTGCAGGCGGTGGCGCAGGCGGCACAACCGACCAAGAACAGCCTCTGCTGTCCGTCGAGGGCCTTTTCCAATTCGGCCAGGGCTTTTCGTTCGCTGATGATCATCTCAAGTGTCGAAATGCGCAAGTGACATGCGAAGCAATGTTTTCGCGGCTCACGCGTCGCGCTTCGAATCCTATCTCTGGGCCCGCCGTTTGGCGCTTTCCAGTGTATTATACAGCAGCATGGTTATGGTCATCGGCCCGACTCCGCCGGGAACCGGGGTGATGGCGGCTGCCCGCTCCAAGGCGGCCGCATACTCGACATCACCGACCAGTTTCTTGTCGCCGACCCGGTTGACGCCGACATCGATAACCACCGCGCCCGGCTTGATCCACGCGCCCTTGACCATCTCCGGCACCCCGACGGCGGCAATCACCACATCGGCCCGCCCGACCTGCTCAGCCAGGTCGCGGGTACGTGAATGACAGATGGTGACCGTGGCATGCTGCGCCAGGCACATCAGCGCGACCGGCTTGCCGACGATGTTCGAGCGGCCGACCACCACGACCTCCTTGCCGGTCAGGTCGTAGCCGATACGTTCGAACATCTTCATCACCCCATAGGGCGTACAGGGCTGGAACAGCGGGTTGCCGGTCACCAGACGCCCGACGTTGTAGGGATGAAAACCATCGACATCCTTGCGCGGCGAAATCGCCTCGAGAATCTTGCTCTCGTCGATATGCTTGGGGAGCGGCAGCTGCACCAGGATCCCGTCGATCCGCTCATCGTTGTTCAACTGTTCGACCAGTTGCAGCAGTTCAGCCTCGGAGGTTTCGGCCGGCAGCTTGTGTTCGACGGAATAGATCCCAGTCTGCTCGCAAGCTTTTTCCTTCATGGACACATAGACCCGGCTGGCGGGATCCTCGCCGACCAGCACCACCGCAAGACCCGGAATGACATTCTGGCTTTTCAGCCCGGCGACTCCGGCCTTGATTTCTTCACGCAAACTGGCGGCAATCTGTTTTCCGTCGATGATTTTTTCCACTGCTGGACACCTCCTGAAATGAGTTTTCAATATACCGAAAGGGGTTTAACGATGTAAAGCAAAAGAAGTGTTATTTCCGGCCGCTAGCTCCGGTTGGTCGGCGTAGACCCGAAACAAAAAATCCCCGGTCGGCTGACCGGGGATTCGGATTATTCGTTGGCTGCTTTCGGGCAGCCACCACAGCCGCCGCTGCTGCCGGCTGAGGGGCAGGCCGCTCCCTTGGCCGAGCCGTAGCCCTGATCGTACCAGCCCCCCCCCTTGAGGGCAAAGCCGGTCTGTGAGATCAGTTTTTTGACCGCGCCGCCGCAGTCACGACAGCTGGTCAAGGGTGCATCGGAAAATTTCTGGCGAGCCTCGAAAATCAGCCCGCAGGCAGAACATTCATATTCGTACATCGGCATGACGACACCTCCAGATGAAAATCGGGCTCTAAAGTAATCTCTGACGGTGGCTTTGTCAAGCCCAACTGGTTTCCGCATGCCGCGGCGAAGTGCGATTCAGCAGCAGGTGTGGTGATCGGTTGCTATTCCGGACTCAACGAACCGCCGGTAGCGCCGTGGATCAGTACATCCTCGAGGACCTTGACCTCCCGAACCGTCCAGACAGCACCACAATCGCCGCATTCATTCAGGTTGCTGGCGAACCCGTCAGCGTGGGTGTCGATTTCCACATGATTCCTGTGATGACAGACTGGACATTCCATGATCGGCTCTCCTCGTTTCTGTGTTAAAGCGAATTATTTCCCATGAAGGGTATCATCGCGCCAGACCGATCCCATGTCAAGTAAAAATGTATACATTTGTAAACGGATGGCCGAAAAAGATCTCAGAGGTATGCTTCGAGGGCGGACCGGACCACATCAAGCCGCACATCGCGAACCAGCAGCCGTTTATGCCGTGACTTCTCACCGGCGACAAGATCAATCTCCGACTTGGCAACGCCGAGCAGTTTGGCAAAAAACTTGATGCACAGGGCATTGGCGGCACCATCGACAGGTGGCGAGGTCAGGCGGACTTTCAGTTCATGGTCAAGGGAACCGACCAGCTGGTTTTTGCTGGCCCGGGGCTGAACGAACAGTGCGATGACGACCCCCTCATCTGTGGTCTGCAGGTAGGGCATCAAGCTTCCGGATCATCTGGGTCGAGCAGCGGCGTACCGATCTCGTCAAACGGCAGGGTCTCTTCAAGCAGCTTCTCCTCGGCGCGTTGGTCCTCGAGTTGAACCACGTCGAGGTTCAAAAGCCGCAGATGGCTTTCAACCATCGCCCGCAGGCTGGTTTCAAAGGAGATTTTCTGCCGCTTGATCTCCTGGATTTCGTTGATCAGCTGGATCCGGCGCTGCTCGGCATCGCGGACGATTCGCTCAGCCTTGAGTTCGGCATCGGTGTGGATGATATCAGCCTCGCTGCGGGCGTTGGCCTTGATCTCTTCGCTGACGCGCTGGGTCGTCAGCAGGGTTTCCTTGAGGGTCGCCTCGCGGTCACGCATTTCCTCAAGGGAGGCCCTGGTCCGCACCAGCTCTTCTTTCAACTCCTGGTTCTGGCGATGAAGCTTCTCCAGCTCGTCCGCGACCATTTCCAGAAAATGGTCGACTCCGCTGCTCTCGTAACCGAGCAGGCGGGTCTTGAACTGCTGCTGCTGGATATCGATCGGAGTAATGCGCATCAATAGCCTCCCATTCCGCGCATTGCCGTTGCAATCAGGCTGATCAGCCCTTGCCGGACGACCTCCAGCCCCACCAACAGAATGATCGGCG
>DATFMT010000073.1:0-2998 GCA_035266745.1 Geothermobacteraceae bacterium
AAGCTTCGCGGCGAGTCACTGCAGCAGACTCCGGAAGTTCTTTGGTTTGTCGGCCCGACCCGGGATATCCTCCAGGAGGTGGCCGCTCAGACCGAAAAAAAGCTGCATTCCCTGGGACGGCATACTTACCTGCTCGACAGATGCCTGGAGCCTTCGAGAATCGCAGACCTGGCCGCGACCCTGGTCGATGCCGGCCTGATAGTTCTAGCTCCCCTGGCGCTTGGAAGCGCTGCCAAGCGACGCCAGATTGCCGGCAACACCCCTGGGCGGGTGATCTATTTCGACCTGCCTGGCAGTAAAAAGGTCTTCGAGGCACCGCACCAACCGAGCATGACGATCGATAAAACCGCCTCGGCCGACCAGATTGCCGAGCTAGTGACTCGTGAATTATTTAAGTGATAAAACAGGGACAAACTGTAAAACAATCTGATACCCTATAACCTGAATTACCAACGCCTCATGGACGACCGACAAGGCCAGCCGATGAACTACGATCCGCAACAACTCCGCCTCGATGGCATTTACCAGCAAAAGGGCATTGATCGCTACATGCAGCGGGTCAAAATCCCGGCCGGTGCACTCTCTACGGAGCAGGCTCGCAAACTCGCCGAGCTGGCCGATCGCCATGCCGGTGGACGGGTCCACCTGACCACCCGTGGCAGCATCGAATTTCATGATCTGCCGGCCGCCGACCTGGCCTCGCTCAATCGCGGCATGGCCAGCGTCGGGCTGACCGGGCGTGGGGCCTGCGGCGGTGCCGTGCGCGGCATCTCCTGCAGCACCACCTTCAGCGAGCACTACGAAACCTGCCAGGCGCTGGCGCGACGACTGCATCGACATTTCGCCGGCAACCCCTGGTTCGAAGGTCTGCCGAAAAAATTCAAGATCGGCGTTGACGGCGACAGCTCATCCGGCCGCCACCTGATTCAGGATGTCGGCCTGATCTACGCCGGTGACAAGGACGGAACACCGCTCTGGGACCTCTGGTGCGCCGGCGGCCTCGGTCGTGCCCCACAGACCGGATTTTTGCTCGGCAACCGGATCCCGGAACAGCGCCTGGTCCCGCTGATCGAAGCGATTATCCGCGTCTACCGGAAGCATACCCCCAAGGGAAAACGACTGAAATCGCTCCTCAATGAAATTGGCGAGGCCGAGTTCCGTTCCCGGCTGCGCCTGCAGACCGCTGAACTGCCGCCAGCGCAGGTTGACAACCAGCTGGGGCAAACCCTGAGCAAACGCTCCGGTGCAACTCCTGTGGTGACCGCGCGCATTTTTGCCGGTGAGCTGCAAAGCCGGGAGCTGGTCGAGCTGGCGGTGCTGGCAGAGCAGTATGCCGATGGCACCCTGCTGCTGACCGCCGACCAGGACATTGCGTTTTTCCCGGCAACCGCTGCGTCCGCTGCGCTGCTTGAGCAGCAGCTTGACAGCAGTCGCTTCAGCAACCGGCTGCCGGCCTGTCGCGTCTGCCCGGGCAATCATGAATGTGCCATGGGACTGGCTCCGACCCGCGAGCTCGCCCATCGGCTGCTGGAGCAGTTCGGAACCGAGCTGCAGGGTCACTCGCTAGCCCTGTCCGGCTGCCCTAACAGCTGCTCCCAGCCACAGCTGGCCGAACTCGGCATCCTGCCGGTCAAGCTCGTCAAGGATGATGACGGTAGTCGTTCCCCGCGCTATGACCTTTATCTCCGCAATTCGGACGATCTCGGACAGTCGATCGCCAGCGGACTTGATGAACCCCAATTGTTTCAGGCGGTCGCCGACCTGCTTACGCACGGTTTTCAACCTTTCAACCAGGGAGACACACCATGAGTGACATCTACACCGACAATTCCTTGAGTATCGGCAAGACCCCGCTGGTCAAGCTGAACCGCATCGCCCCTGGCGGTGCCACCATTCTGGCCAAGGTTGAGGGACGCAACCCTGCCTACAGCGTCAAGTGCCGGATCGGTGCCTCGATGATCTGGGATGCCGAAAAAAAAGGGTTGCTCGGCCCCGGCAAGGAAATCGTCGAGCCGACCAGTGGCAATACCGGCATCGCGCTGGCATTCGTCGCAGCGGCCCGCGGTATCCCGATCACCCTGACCATGCCGGAAACCATGAGCATCGAACGCCGCAAGGTGCTCAAGGCCTTCGGCGCCAACCTGATCCTGACCCCGGGTGCCAAGGGGATGAGCGGTGCAATCGCCGCCGCCGAGGAGCTGGCAACCAACGAACCGGGCAAGTACGTCCTGCTGCACCAGTTCAAAAATCCCGCTAATCCGGCGATCCATGAACAGACCACCGGACCGGAAATCTGGGACGCGACCGACGGCAAGGTCGATGTGCTGGTCTCCGGGGTCGGTACCGGCGGTACCATCACCGGCATCTCACATTATTTCGAAAAAACCCGCGGACAGCAGCTCTTCTCGGTCGCCGTCGAGCCCGAAGACAGTCCGGTTATCTCACAGAAGCTCGCTGGCCAGGACCTGCAGCCCGGTCCGCACAAGATCCAGGGGATCGGCGCCGGCTTTATTCCGGAGACCCTCGATCTCGATTGTGTCGACCTGGTCGAGCAGGTCAGCAACGACGAGGCGATCGACTTCGCCCGCCGACTGGCCCAGGAAGAGGGGATCCTCTCCGGCATCTCCTGCGGCGCGGCGACGGCGGTTGCCGCGCGCCTGGCAAAGCAACCGGACTATGCCGGCAAGACTATTGTCGTGATTCTGCCCGACTCGGGAGAGCGCTACCTGACCAGTGTCCTCTACGAGGGGATTGTTTAATCCGATTCGAAAAAGCAGCCCCAGAAAACCCGCTAATTCGGGTTGACAACCGAAAAAGCATTCTTTATGGTTTTGCCTAACAAATAGCAGCGGCGCCTCCGCTGCCAACGTGATCATCCAGAGTGACCGAGGGATCAGGCCCGATGACGTCACGGCAACCGTCCGGCAATGCATCGCCGGGAAAAGGTGCCAAATCCTGCCCCGCAGCGGTTCGGGGGAAGATGAGAACGGTGCTTCTG
>DATFMT010000074.1:0-13384 GCA_035266745.1 Geothermobacteraceae bacterium
TGAATCATGCCGGCGGCGACGGTGGCATTGGTCAGGCGGTCAATCAGAATGAAGCTGCCGGTCGCACGGTTCTCCCGGTAGGAGTCGAAACTCAGCGGACGGTCGAGCTGAAAGCTGCAGACACCGACTTCGTTGAGCGCCAGTTCGATGCCGGCCTCCTGCTCAAGTCGATTGACATTGATCTTGAAATTCAGTTTGGCGACACGCGCCGGAGTGGTGCTGGAGCCGGCTTTCAGCAGGTAGCTCTGTCCCGGTTTCAGGGGCTGTTCATGGAGCCAGACCAGCTTGGCCTCGAAGTGGTCGACATGATAGGGCATGTCCTGCGGACTGGCCAGGGTGTCACCGCGGCTCAGGTCGATTTCGTCCTCGAGGGTCAGGGTAATCGCTTGGCCGACCTGTGCGGCCGGCAGATCGCCGGCCAGGGTGATGATGCGCTTGACACGGCTGGTCTGGCCCGAGGCGGCCACCACGACCGGGTCACCGGGGTGGATCAGTCCGGAGGCGACGGTGCCGCAGAAACCGCGAAAATCGAGGTTCGGCCGATTGACCCACTGGACCCGCATGCGAAATGGCTTGAGCCCGGCCTCTTCGACGACTTTAACCGTTTCCAGATGTTCGAGCAGGGTCGGCCCCTGGTACCAGGGGGTATTGGCGCTAGGTTCGACCATGTTGTCGCCGTTGAGAGCCGAGAGCGGGATGGCAGTCACCTGGCTGAAACCGAGCCCGGCCACGAAGGAAGCGTATTCCTGGCGGATCTGCTCGAAACGTTCGGCGGAGTAGTCGACCAGGTCCATCTTGTTGATCGCCAGCACCACCTTGCGGATGCCGACCAGAGAAACCAGGTAACTGTGACGCTTGGTCTGGGTCAGAACCCCCTTGCGGGCGTCGATGAGGATCACCGCGACCTCGGCATTGGAGGCGCCGGTGACCATGTTGCGGGTATACTGTTCGTGACCGGGGGTGTCGGCAACGATGAACTTGCGCCGATCGGTGGAGAAGTAGCGATAGGCGACGTCGATGGTGATTCCCTGCTCACGCTCAGCCTGCAGGCCGTCGAGCAGTAGCGCATAATCGATCTCCCCGCCCTGGGTGCCGACCTTTTTGCTGTCGCTCTGCAGGGTGGCGAGCTGGTCTTCGAAGACCATTTTCGAATCCCAGAGCAGACGGCCGATCAGGGTGCTCTTGCCGTCGTCAACGCTGCCGCAAGTGATGAAGCGCAGCAGTGATTTCTCCTCCTGGGCTTTCAGGTAGGCATGAATATCTTCGGCGATCAGTGCTGATTGGTGGGCCATTAGAAATAGCCCTCCTGTTTCTTCTTCTCCATCGAACCTGCCTGATCATGGTCAATGGCACGCCCCTGACGTTCGGAGGTGCGGGTCAGCAGCATCTCCTGGATGATCTCCGGAAGGGTCGCGGCGGTCGATTCGACGGCGCCGGTCAGCGGGTAGCAGCCGAGGGTGCGAAAGCGCACCGACTTCTCGACGATTTCCTCGCCCGGCTGGAGCTGCAGTCGCTCGTCGTCGACCATCAGCAGCATGCCGTCGCGTTCGACCACCGGTCGCACCTTGGCGAAGTAGAGCGGCACAATTGGAATCTGTTCCAGGTGGATGTACTGCCAGATGTCGAGTTCGGTCCAGTTGGAGAGCGGGAAGGCGCGGATGCTCTCGCCGGGCCTGACCTTGGCGTTGTAAATATTCCACAGTTCCGGGCGCTGGTTCTTCGGGTCCCAGCGGTGGGATTCAGTGCGGAAGGAGAAGATGCGCTCCTTGGCGCGCGACTTCTCCTCGTCGCGGCGGGCGCCGCCGAAGGCCGCGTCGAACCGGTACTTGTCGAGCGCCTGTTTGAGCGCCTCGGTCTTCATGATGTCGGTGTAGAGGGCCGAACCGTGGGTGAAGGGGGAGATCCCCTGTTCGACACCCTCCGGGTTCGTGTGGATCAGCAGTTCAAAGCCGTGTTCGGCCGCCATCCGGTCGCGGAACTGAATCATCTCGCGGAATTTCCAGGTGGTATCGACGTGCAGCAGCGGGAAGGGGATCTTGGCCGGGTAGAAGGCCTTGCGCGCCAGGTGCAGCATCACCGCCGAATCCTTGCCGATCGAATAGAGCATCACCGGGTTGTCGAACTCGGCGACCACCTCGCGCAGGATGTGGATGCTCTCGGCTTCGAGTTGCTGTAAATGCGTCAGGCGCTGAAGCGGGCGGTTCTTTTCCGCCAGCCCGGCGTCAGGCTGCAACTCGGCTGCGCTCGACGTGGCGGGCCACGCCTTGCTTGCCTCGGTTTGCCTTCCTTGTTCTGACGAAAAATCTTCCGCCCGCTGAACTGTCGTTGTCATAAAAAACCAATCCTTTTTGTCGATAATTAAAATCAGGGCAGCCTTTATTTGTGCAGGCCGCATTCCTTGTGGTCCGGATCCTCCCACCACCAGCGACCGGCGCGCAGATCTTCACCCTCCTTGATCGCCCGGGTGCAGGGCGCACAACCGATTGACGGATAACCCTGCTTGTGCAGCGGATGGATCGGGACTCGATTCTCCCGGGCATAAGCCCAGAGCTGCTCTCCGGACCAGTCGAGCAGCGGATTGATCTTGACGATGTCACCATGGGACCGGTCGACCTCGATCGCGGACAGCTCGCCGCGGGTAATGCTCTGCTCGCGGCGCAGGCCGGTGACCCATCCAGAGAGTCCCGCCAAGGCGCGCTGCAGGGGTTCGACCTTACGGATGTTGCAACACTCGTGGCGATTGGCGAGGCTTTCCCGGAAGGAAAACAGCCCCTTGGATCTCTCCAATTCCTGAACTGCGTCCGCCTGCGGAAAGTACCAATCGATTTCGACCTGATAGCGCTGGCAAATCGTTTCGGCCGTGATGTAGGTTTCCTCCGGCAGCCGGCCGGTATCAATGGCAAATATGCCGAGCGGTAGTGCGGCCCGCTGGGCCAGATCGATAACCGCGACATCTTCCAGGCTGAAGGAGCAGGCCAGCTTGACCGGACCGGCCGCCTTGCGCAGTCCGCGTCGGAGGGTCTCGAGGGCCGCCGCTTCGGCATCGGAGTGGGTTTGTTGCTTCGCCAGGGACATGGGTGGCTCCTAAATGTGATATTCCGGTTGTTGCTGGCGCCCGAACTGAATCCGGTTCCAGAGCCGTTCGTGACCGATGTAGACCGCCAGCTTGATCGTGGTGTCGGCCAGGCCGATTTTGGCGGCGACTTCCATTTCTCCGGTGACCACAAAGGCCAGGCTGGCGGTGATAATGGTGGCCAGCACGCGCCAGGAGAGGGCCTTGGCAATACTGCGTCGGGTTGATTCCATGGGGTCTTCGCTCGGTCGGTTTGTGTTAGTACGGCAAATCAATGTTAAATAAACCTGGCAGGAAGATATTATTTATTATCAAATTAGTCAAGAAAAAAATAAATATAAACTTTATTAAACTAGTGTAGAAAAGCACGGTGCCGATTTTGCGGGCCGGTAATGCCCAATATCTGTGCAGGGCGGATTAAATAATAGGCATTAGCGTGGGGACCGAGGTAAAAAGGCGCCATTTTCCGGGTCTGTGTTGGTGGTATGGATGTTGAAGAAGCCTCCGGGTTAACGCGGCAACGGCGCCGTCAGAAACCGATAGGGAGGACAGTAGACAATGGAGTCTGCAATTGTTTCGCTTCGCCATGGCGGCGATGTGCTGTTTTTGATGCTGGGGGCGGTCATGGTGTTTGCCATGCACGCCGGATTCGCTTTTCTCGAAGTTGGCTCAGTCAGGACCAAAAGCCAGGTCAACGCCTTTGTCAAAATTCTCTGCGACTGGTCGGTCTCGACCGTCGTCTATTTCCTGATCGGTTTTCCGATCGCCTACGGTATCCATTTTCTGCATCCGGCCGCTGACCTGCTCGGCGGTAACCAGGGTTTTGACCTGGTGCGCTTCTTTTTCCTGCTCTGTTTTGCCGCCTGCATCCCGGCGATCATCTCAGGCGGGATAGCCGAGCGGGCCAAGTTCTGGCCCCAGGTGATCGCCGGGGCTATTTTCGCCGGCTTGACCTACCCGTTTTTCGAGTCGCTGATCTGGGGGCAGAACAGCGGTGGTCTGCAGGGCTATTTCGAACAGACCTTCGGAGCGCCGTTCCATGATTTTGCCGGCAGCGTTGTCGTGCATTCCATGGGTGGCTGGCTGGCGCTGCCAGCGGTCCTGATCCTCGGCCCGCGGTTGGGGCGTTTCGTGCGCGGCAAGAGCCATGCGATTCCGATTTCCAATATCCCGTTTCTTGCTCTGGGCAGCTGGATTCTGGCAGTCGGCTGGTTCGGCTTCAACGTTATGAGCGCTCAGAGCCTGGAAGGGATTTCCGGGCTGGTTGCAGTAAACTCACTGCTTGCCATGGTTGGAGGCGTGTTGTTCGCCCTGGTGGCCGGCAAGAACGACCCTGGATTTATTCACAACGGCGCCCTGGCCGGTCTGATCGCCATCTGCGCCGGGTCCGACCTGGTGCACCCGATTGCGGCCTTTTTCATCGGCGGGATCGGCTCGCTGATCTTCGTTTATGGCTTTCACTGGGAACAGGAGAAATTGCGGATCGATGACGTGCTCGGCGTCTGGCCGTTGCATGGAATTATCGGATCCTGGGGCGGAATTGCCACCGGCATCTTCGGTTACGAGACCTGCTTCGGCATGGGCGGGGTCAATTTCTTTTCCCAGTTGGTCGGGACACTGTTGGCAATCGGCTATGCTTTGGCGACCGGGTTCATCGTCTATGGTGTGTTGGCCAAGACGGTCGGTATCCGCCTGGACGACGATGAGGAATTCGCCGGACCGGACATGACGATTCACCAGATCCACGCGTATCCGGAAGAATCAGTCAAATAGGGAGGCCGGGTTTGACCCGGGGTGGGGTGCGGACTATACTCTGAGTATAGGACATTCACAGGGGCCGGACGCGGACCCCTGCTTCGCCCTGGATGATTTACCCTCCTGATCTCCAGGGTGCTTTTTGCCGGATCAACAAACAAAAAGGCGTGAACCTCGCGGGTTCACGCCTTTTTGTTTGTTGCGGTTCGAATTGCCTGCGTCAGCCGACGGCGGCCAGTCTCCGGAGGTTGGTCTCTTCCTTGCGCGCCAGGTCGGCAAAGCTGTAACGACCGAGGGTTGCCATCAGCTCGTTGCGGATCTCGTGCCAGGCACCATGCACCGGGCAGAAGACGTCCTTCTCGCAGATCCCTTTCTGGGCGACACAATGGTTCAGGTAGAGAGGACCCTCTTCGGCCTTCACCACGTCGAGCAGGGTCACCTCTTCGGGATTCTTGAGCAGGTAGAAACCACCGCCGACACCACGCTGCGACCCGACGATCCCTTCTTTGATCAGCGGCTGCAGGATCTTGGTCAGAAACGCCGGGGTGATGTCCTGGGTGCGGCAAATATCTTTTTTCAGGACGATTTCGCCCTTGGGTTGCTTGGCCAGGTAAAGCAGGGCACGGATTGCATATTCGGTTGCCCGGGTGATCAGCATGGATGCCTCCCGATAGATGACAAAATTTATAATTATTGTATGTCTACGTTTAATTGGTTTTTTTGTCAAGCCATCTTGTTAGGTTCCGGTTAGCGATGCCCGGTGGATTAGCGGCCTGGTCATCGGGATTGCCGGTTGCCGGAAGAGAAATCATCGGACATTTCTGCATCTGGCCGGACAGAGCGCAATTGCTCACCCCTTGACAGCCGGGGAAGGTAGCGGCAATATCGCCGAAGACCCGACAGCTGTTGCGAAACAAGGAACCATGCCTGCCGCTGACCAGACAATCATTGGCCGTTTTGCCCCGAGTCCGACCGGTGCCCTGCATTTCGGCTCGTTGGTTGCCGCCGTCGGTAGCTATTGCCTGGCCCGCCAATCAGGTGGTCGCTGGCTGCTGCGGATGGAAGACCTCGACCAGCCACGGGTGGTGCCGGGGGCCGCTGACGCCATATTCAGGACCCTGGAAATGTTCGGTTTATACTGGGACGGTGAAGTGGTCTGGCAGAGTCGGCGCCTGGAACGCTATCAGCAGGTTGTCGAGGAGCTGGTGGGCCGGGGACTGGTGTTTGATTGTGCCTGTACCCGCAGGGAGATCCTCGCCAGCGCCCCGCACCCTGGAGAAGAAGGGCCGGTCTACCCGGGGACCTGCCGCGGTGGTATTCCCTCCGGGCGCACGCCCCGTGCTCAACGACTCAAGGTCGCCGAGTCGGGGATCTGTTTTCACGATGGAGTCTTCGGGACGGTCGAGCAGCACCTGGCGACAGCGGTCGGCGATTTTGTCCTCAGGCGGGCCGACGGGATCTTCGCCTACCAGCTGGCGGTCGTGGTCGATGATTATGACAGCGGCGTCAACCAGGTGGTGCGCGGTGGCGACCTGCTCAATTCGACACCGCGCCAGATTCACTTATGTAACTGTCTGGGCTATCCGCTGCCGTTCTACGTGCATCTGCCCCTCGCGATTAACGCCAGCGGCGCCAAGATCAGCAAACGTCAGGGCGCCCGGCCGCTGACCGCAGAGACCGCCTCGAGCTGGCTGCTTGCCGCCCTGCGATTTCTTGGCCAGGAGGTGCCGGTCGAACTAAGTTGCGCTCCTGCTGAGGAGCTTCTCGCCTGGGCCTGCAGTGGGTTTTGCCTGGCTGCCGTGCCTACCGCAGCAGCACGTCCGCCGGCCGGCCTGGAATAGAGAAAATACGTTTTGACTGTTGCGCGTTAAGTTTTACGCTATAATCCACAGCATCGACCCATTTATTTTATTGTCGAGGGAGACAAATGATGCGTTACCTGGTCGTCGGATTGACTGTTTTGCTGCTAGCAGCCTGTTCTGGAGGCACCTTCCATCTGTCGAAAAAAGAGTACCAGCAGCAAGTCAAGACCCTGGGTGTGCTGCCGTTGCTGGTCGATACTGCCTCATCGGTGCAACACCCGCAGCGAGAGGCGGTCTTCCGGTTGCTTCAACAGCACAGCGCCGGTAAGGAAGAGAAGCTCGTCGAACTGCTGCGCGCCTCGAAAGCCTACTTTGATATCCGCCCGGTGTCGGGCAACCCGGCACTGCTCTATCGCCAGTTGATCTCCGATAGCCAGCTTGCCGGTGAAACCGGAACACTTTATCGCAGCTACCAGTTCAAAGCCGCTGGCGCAGCCTCGCTGGCCCGGGATGCGGTGGTCGATGCCCTGCTGGTCGTGGTTCTCAACGGCCTGGACAAGGTTGAAAAGCGCTGGGACCGGACTTTGGTCGATTACCTGGAAACCAGCTATAACAGCATCCAGGTCACGGCGTTTGTGATTATGCCCGACGGCCAGCTGGTCTGGGAGTACCCGGGCCGCGGCAGCGAGAAATTCCTCGACCTGCAGTATCCCGACTTCGACGAGGCCTACTACAACAAGACCGACGAGGTGCGGGTCAAGTTCATCACTGTGCCCGGGCTCGACCGTACCCTCGGCGAGCAAAGCAGTGGCGTTTTCAGCAGCGAGGAGTATCCGAAACCTTATCGCGACCTGTTCAAGTCTTTGGCTGCCGCACTCAAGCCAGGGCTGATCCCCGGCTTCTGAGCGGGAAATCTTCGCCCGGTAGCTGAGAAATATCGTTGACAAGCGGTAGCCGGGCGTGTAAATAAAAGTCTGACACTCTTCGAATCGTCCCGATGCGGAGATCTCCCGGGCCTGTGAACGGCTTGCAGTATCTAAGAATACAAAACGAATCGACGCGACTGGATAGACACACATTTTCTGCTATACTCGGCAAGATGTGAGCTTGCAGTGAGAATCCCCCACCCGGAACTGATTATACCTTTCTCTATATAAGCACCGATTATTAAAGAGTAACCAATCACTAAAGAGCAACCAATCACACAACCGACTGATCCCGAGCAAAAATACGGATACCATTTCAAAATAAAACGAATGCATTTCGTTTGGCAGGTACGGCGTAGCGACATTCCCCGGTGAACGGTGGTTTGCCAACGCTTCTGTCTGAGGAGTAGTTTATGAACCTGAAAGAACTGAAAGAGAAAAAAATTGGCGATCTGAACGCAATCGCCAAGGAGCTGAAAATTGAAGGCTCATCGGTGATGCGCAAGCAGGATCTGATCTTCGCGATCCTGAACGCCACCTCGGCGAAAAACGGAGCCATCTTCGGCGAAGGGGTTCTCGAGATCCTCCCGGACGGCTTCGGTTTCCTGCGTGCTCCGGATGCCAACTACCTGCCGGGTCCGGACGATATCTACGTGTCGCCCTCGCAGATCCGTCGCTTCAACCTGAAGACCGGTGATACGGTGTCCGGACAGATCCGGCCGCCGAAGGAGGGTGAGCGCTACTTTGCCCTGCTCAAGGTTGCCGAGGTCAATTTCGAAGACCCGTCGGTAGCCCGTGACAAGACCCTGTTCGACAACCTGACTCCGCTTTATCCGGATCAGCGCATCACCCTCGAGACGACCCCCGACAACATGTCGGCCCGGGTTATCGACCTGGCCACGCCGATCGGCAAGGGGCAGCGCGGCCTGATTGTCGCGCCGCCGCGAACCGGCAAGACTATGCTGCTGCAGAATATAGCCAATTCGATCACCGAGAATCATCCCGAGGTCTACCTGATCGTTCTGCTGATTGATGAACGTCCCGAGGAAGTCACCGACATGCAGCGCAGCGTCAACGGCGAAGTCATCTCCTCGACCTTTGACGAGCCGGCCACCCGTCACGTCCAGGTCGCCGAGATGGTCATCGAAAAGGCCAAACGGCTGGTCGAGCACAAGCGCGACGTGGTGATCCTGCTCGATTCGATCACCCGCCTGGCGCGCGCCTACAATACCGTCGTACCGCCGTCCGGCAAAATCCTCTCTGGCGGGGTCGATTCCAATGCCCTGCACAAGCCGAAGCGTTTCTTTGGCGCGGCGCGGAACATTGAAGAGGGAGGCAGCCTGACCATCATCGCCACCGCCCTGATCGATACCGGCAGCAAGATGGACGAGGTTATCTTCGAAGAGTTCAAGGGGACCGGCAACTCCGAGCTGCAGCTCGACCGGCGGCTGGTCGACAAACGGACTTTTCCGGCCATCGACATCAACAAGTCGGGAACCCGGCGCGAGGAGCTGCTGATCGATGCGACCTCGCTGCAGCGGATCTGGCTGTTGCGCAAGGTGTTGACGACGATGAACGTGGTCGACAGCATGGAATTCCTGCTCGACAAGCTCGGCGAATCGAAAACCAACCAGGAATTTCTCGATTCCATGAATCGTTGATGGAGCGTGAGAAAAGCGAAAAAAAGCCGTAGGTTGCCGGGCTGGCAGCTTGCGGTTTTTTGTTGTTGAAGTCGAATCTGCAGACGGCCCTAAAGCGACTCTTTCAGGCTGTAAAATTGCAGGAACGCATGTCCGCCAAACCTCTTGTCGACATTGTTTGATCATGGGGCTCATTCCGGCCGTCAGTTCATCAACTGTCCACCCGCCGCCAAACGCAACAGTCGCCGCTCTAACAACGGCACATCGATCTTGTCAGGTGTTTTAACTTCATAACGAAGCACGTTCCCTCCGGCCTTGTGGCTCTTACCGGCTGGTGGCAGTGATGTCGAGGCCGCCTGTCTGGAAGCGTGGCGACTCGCGCGCAGGCCGCGCACAGATCCGCTGCTTCGACGGCCACCAGGAAAAGCCGCGAGCTTTCAATCGCCGGGCCACTGGTTCGACCCGAGTTGTCAGGCCAGGCAGGTGGTGCTGTCCGGCGACCAGCTACGCACAGGCATCCTCTCCCCGATTCACCACCGCCAGTATGGTTTCGATCTTCTGACGTTCATTTGCTGCCATTCTAAGTCCCACCGCAGCAGCTGAGCGAGCTCTGTCGTTGCCCCAACCGGAGCCTGCTGACATGACTGCGACGCAACCTCCCGGGAACTGTTCCATTTTGGCACGTATTGTTCCCACTTGATAAACAGTGGATCGCCGAGATCTGTTCCAAATGTCAGGTCAAAACTATAAGTTGCCGATATTACTGGCTTGATATTTTTTGGACGGATTGAGTCAATCCGGCAACCCCTTTGCAAACGTAAACAGAAACGGAAGCAACGCCGGGCGGTTTTACTCCGGCTGATCATCCGTCGAAGAATCTACACCATTCACAAAGGAGTTTATGATGGGCAGAACCAGCAGCAACCCCAAAAAATTCATTATTTCCTTCCGGGTCAATGACCGCGAGATGCGCGCTCTTCATGAACGGGCCCAGAAATCGGGTGTCAGCATTACCCGACTGATGCGCCAGAGCCTTGACCTGCCATTCCAAAAGCAGATCTCGTCAAACTCGCTTGGCAACTGATCACCCCTCGGTGTCCTGCAGTGCCTCTGACTGATCCGTTGGACCGGCGGAACTGTATTCCGTCGGTCCAATCGTTTTTCTCCAGCCTTGTGTTGCCGCTCCCTTGGCTCTGCCAGCACGCCTTGCAAGCCATTTTCGCTGGCGATGATTCACTGCCGGCACCCCCCCTGAGGTGGCGGGGCGATGAAGATCGTCCGTAATATCGACGAAGCCACAGGATGTGAAAGGTTCAGGAGCATCTGGACCTCGGGCGTGGCAAGCCGAGGGATGCGCCGAACTGCGCTTGTCGCTATCGTGAGGATGGCTTATACAGGAAAGCGGGAATAGTCCCGAACCTGGTTTGTTAGAAAATCGGTCGGCGTGGGCGGAAATGCTCGCAACAGCACGAATCCCGAAAAAATTCATTCCGATCAACCGCATTGAGAAAACGGTTGCCATCAACTGCGTTTCATGTTAGAAATTCCAATTCTGTTCCACTTATCAATCAGGCCTGTACAGAACCCAGGCCAACAAGGAGATAAAGACCATGCGTGAAGGTATCCACCCCTCGTACGAAGCGACCACTGTCAAGTGCCACTGCGGCAACACGTTTGAAACCCGGTCCACCAAAACCGGCGAGATCACGACGGAGATCTGTTCTTCCTGTCATCCGTTCTTCACCGGTAAACAGAAGCTCATTGACACCGCCGGTCGGATCGAGCGGTTCCGCAAGAAGTACGGTCAAGCCAAGTAAGCCCTGGAGACGGCCCCCGGGCCGTCTCTTTTTTTATCTGCCGCCGGAATCCCGGCCGGTAGCGCTCATTCCCAACGCTGGATTGACCCTTCCGGTCGATCCGGCAACTAAGGTCGCCCGGTCATGGACGTTCAACTGCTGACCCATACTCCGGATCCAGAACGCGTGGTTGCTGCAGCCGCGCGTCTTTGTTATTCGGCCGCGGGTATCGATCGATTACTGGAAAAAAGCCGCTCCGAGCAGGAATCCCTGTTGAAGAAAATTCTCGAGCTGGGGCATTTTTCGGTTCTTGAGCATGCCAGTTTCAGCTTCGGCATCGAGGGGATCAGTCGCGCCTGTTCGCATCAGCTGGTCCGCCACCGGATTGCCTCCTTCTCGCAACAGAGCCAGCGCTATGTATCGCACCAGGAGCGATTCGATGCCGTGACCCCGGGCAGTATCGCAGCCCAACCGCAGCTGGCCGACAGGTACGAAGCGTTTTTGGACCAGGCTCACCAGCTCTATCGCGAGCTGCTGGACGCCGGCGTGCCGGCCGAGGATGCCCGCTTTGTCCTGCCGAACGCCGCAGCGACCAAGCTGGTCATGAGCATGAATGGCCGTGAACTGCATCACTTTTTCGATTTGCGCTGTTGTCGCCGGGCCCAGTGGGAAATCCGCCTCATGGCGACCGAGATGTTGCGCCAGGTCCGCAAAGTCGCGCCGGTGCTGTTCGGTTCGGCCGGACCAGGCTGCGTGCATGGGCCCTGTCCGGAAGGGAAGATGACCTGCGGAGCGATCAGCGAAGTCCGCCAGGAATTTGCCGAACTGTAAGCAGCCGGGAAAGTGGCACCGTAAGAGCTATGTTTAATAAACTTGATGAAGTTGAAGACCGGTTCCGTGAGGTCGAGGGCCTGCTGTCCGACCCGGCGGTGCTCGGTGACCAGAAAAAATTTCTCGCCCTGACTCGCGAGCATGCCGAACTCTCCGATGTGGTCGGCGTGTTCCGCCGCTATCGGGCGCTCGGTGAAGAGATCGAGGGGCACCAGGAATTGCTGCATGACGCCGACGGCGATCTGCGCGAGATGGCCAAAGAAGAACTCCCGGCGCTCGAAGCTGATCGTGAGAAGTTGGCCAGCCAGTTGCGGCTGCTGCTGCTGCCGAAGGATCCGAACGACAGCAAGAATGTCATCCTCGAGATCCGCGCCGGCACCGGCGGCGACGAGGCGGCGCTGTTCGCCGGCGACCTGTTCCGCATGTATTCGCGCTATGCCGAGAGTCAGGGCTGGCGGGTCGAGTTGCTCAGCTCCTCCGAGTCGGAAGCGGGCGGCTTCAAGGAGGTCATCGCGATGATCAGCGGTGACCGGGTCTACTCGCGCTTCAAGTATGAAAGCGGCACCCACCGGGTGCAGCGGGTTCCGGAAACCGAAACCCAGGGGCGCATCCATACCTCGGCCTGTACCGTGGCGGTGCTGGTCGAAGCCGAGGATGTTGATGTCGACATCAACCCCAGCGATCTGCGTATCGACGTCTACCGGGCTTCAGGGGCCGGCGGCCAGCATGTCAACAAGACCGAGTCGGCGGTGCGGATCACCCATATTCCGACCGGGCTGGTGGTCTCCTGCCAGGACGAGAAGTCTCAGCACAAGAACCGCGCCCGGGCGATGAAGGTCCTGCAGTCGCGTCTGCTCGACCAGATGCAGTCCCAGCAGGCGGCGGAGCAGGCGGCAGATCGTAAGAGCCAGGTTGGCAGTGGTGACCGCAGCGAGCGGATTCGTACGTATAATTTTCCGCAGGGTCGCTGCACCGATCACCGCATCGGGCTGACCCTCTACAAGCTCGACCAGATCATGCAGGGCGGTCTGGAGGAAGTTTTCGAGGCGCTTTCGACCCATTACCAGGCCGAACAGCTGAGCGGTCAGGAGCACTGATTTGCCCGAAGTCTGGACGGTCCTCAAGGTTTTGCAGTGGACGGCCGAGCACCTGGCCCAAAAAGGGGTCGATAATGGCCGGCTCGATGCCGAGCTGCTGTTGGCCGACACGCTCAAGGTCGACCGGGTCGGCCTCTATCTCAATTACGACAAGCCGCTGTCGCCCGAAGAGCTGACCCGTTACCGCGAGCAGGTCAAACGCCGGGCCGGGCGTGAACCGCTGCAATATATTCTCGGCCATTGCGAGTTCTGGTCGTTACCGCTGCAGGTGACCCCGGCGGTGCTGATTCCCCGCCCGGATACCGAGGTGCTGGTCGAAGAGGCCCTCAAGCATGCGCAGCCGGCAGCGACGGTTCTCGATGTCGGCATCGGCAGCGGCGCGATCGCCCTGGCGCTGGCCAGTGAACTGCCACAGGGACGGATCACCGGGCTCGATAAGTCGGCAGTGGCTTTGCAGGTTGCCG
>DATFMT010000075.1:0-2683 GCA_035266745.1 Geothermobacteraceae bacterium
GCTGTAGCTCTCTCAGCGAGGCAGGAAGAGCCGTCTCGTACCCCGGTCCGTCAAAAAGAACCGCTTCTATATGCCCAGCGCAGCGCCACGTCCTTGTTTGGATCCTTTATTGGACGAGCAATAAAGGATCACGGCGGCCGGCCGGGACCGGCGAAGTTAGATTTTGATTGTGCATGAAAAGGTAAGACAAAAACAAAGGTCGCGGGGTTGCACCCCGCACGACGCCTCAGCTTTTGATCACGCAAAAGCTGAGAGCAAAACGTGCCCCACGCTATCGCTCCTGCTAAAGCAGGTCCCCGGTGCCGAACAGATGAACGCCGGCCGGGCAAAAACTCGGCTGGCGCCTCAGACAGTTTGCCCGGCTGTTTCGGCGTCAATCCATCCGCCCCCGGCGCTGGCGCTTAACGGGGGAAGGTCAAAGACTCTAAAGATCTTTCAAGCGGGCAGGTAGCGGGGAAGCCTGGAATTTGTTCTTTGTAGCTGAAGGTATCATCCATCCTCAAAGCTGCTGCGCCTGCTCACCCAACCCGCTCACCAGCCAACCGACATCATAGCGTGCCACGCACGACGGGCAGATCAGGACAATCCGGTTGCCCCGCTGCTCGGATTGAAACGAAACATGGAAACCCCTGGTATAACCACACGCCGGACAGCTGCTGAAATCCTCCATCACACCCTCCCCTGTTCAAAGCTTTCGATAGCCTGCCGGAATGGCTCTGGCAGCCGCACCGGCTTACGTTGCTGGTAATCGTAGGCGACCAGGTTGGTGGTCCCCTCGACCATCACCTCCCCGCCCCGTTCGATCCGATACTCGAGGACAAAGGCCGACTTGCGCAGCTCGTTACAACGAACCCCGATCGTCAGCTGATCGCCGAGGAACATCTCTGCCCGGTAGCGCAGCTGCGCCTCGGGTAGAATCATCCCGCAACCACCGATCTCGAGTTCCGTGAAGCTTCCGAGTGCCTGCAGGTAACCGATACGGGCGTCCTGAAAATAATTGAGCACCACGGCGTTGGAGACATGACCGCCGTAGTTGATGTCGGCGACCCGGACCGTGTAGGGGATGACAAAGGTGAAACCATTCATGGGTTATGACTCCTCAGTCCTAGAGCGACTGGTCACAGACTACCGTCTGCTGACCAGTGGAGATCACGTCTGGCAATGGCGGCAAAAATACGTCGAGCGCTGGCTCAGACGGATCAGCTCGATCGGCTCGTGACAGACGCGACACGGCTCCCCGCCCCGCCCGTAAACCAGCAGCTGCTGCTTGAAGTAACCAGGCCTGCCGTCGCTCTGGGCGAAATCCTGCAGGGTCGTGCCGCCGGCGGCAATCGCCTCCTGCAAGACCAGCTTGATCGCTTCCGCCAGGCGCTGCCAGCGCACCAGGGAAAGCTTCCCGGCGGCGATGGTCGGGCTGATAGCGGCCCGGAACAACGCTTCGCTGGCGTAGATGTTGCCGACCCCGACCACGGTCTGCTGGTCCATGATGAACGGCTTGACGGCGATGCGCCGCGCGCGAGAAGCCTGATGCAGGGCCTGGCCATTCAGTTCGCTGCTGAGTGGTTCCGGACCGAGTCGCGCCAGCAGCGGATGCCGATACGGATCGCCGCTCACCCAGAGCAGGGCGCCGAACTTGCGCGGGTCCTGGAAACGCAGCAGCTGGCCGGTGGAAAGCAGCAGGTCGACGTGGTCATGTTTGCCCGGAGGAGATCCGGCGGCGACCAGCCGCAGCGAACCCGACATGCCGAGATGCAGCAGCAGGGTGCCCTGCTTCAGCCGCAGCAGCAGGTACTTGGCGCGGCGCTCGACGGCACGGATGGCCTGGCCGGGCAACAGCTCGCACAACGCCGGATCGAGCGGCCAGCGCAGCTTGGCGGTTCGCAGGGTCAGCTGCTGGATGCTGGCTCCGACCAGGTGCGGTTCGATGCCGCGACGGGTGGTTTCGACTTCCGGAAGTTCGGGCATTGTTGTGGCCAGTTGTCATCAGGTCGGGTTTCGGTCGAAGACCGAGACGGATTACACATAACTCTCAGGTGATATGGTCAAAAAACAATCTTGTCCTGTGCCTGATCGAAATCGGCAAAGGTGATTTGTTTCAGATCACCCGCAAACTCGTCCAGCAGCAGCTTCTGGCTCGAATGATACAGCCAGACCCCGTCCTCGAGAATCAGCCGCCCGCATTCGACAGTCTCCTGCAGGTTGGTACCGATCTGCAGTTGCTGGTAAAAGATGATCCTGGCCTGATTGTCGGACAGCTCTTCACGCAGGATTTCGAAGCTGTTGATCTGAATCCGGTCGGCGAGCTGCTCGGCGGCGAAGGCCAGGTACTCGTCACGCTCGGGAAACTGCTGCCGGAAAAAGGAATCAGGATGGGCAGAATCGTATATATAGGCAAAGTTCTGCTGCCGGTACGCGGCGATGCGGGCCAGCAGCAGTTCTCTGGCCAGCGACATAGGGCTAGCCATCCTGCAGCCGTGGGTCGAGGGCGTCGCGCAGACCTTCGCCGAGCAGGTTGTAGCCGAGCACGGTGATCAGGATCGCCAGGCCGGGGAAGACCGACAACCACCAGGCGGTGCCGAGGGTCTGTTTGCCGGCGATCAGCATGTTGCCCCACGAGGGGGTCGGCGGCTGGACGCCGATGCCGAGGAACGACAGGGCGCTCTCGGTCAGAATCGCCCCGGCG
>DATFMT010000076.1:0-13261 GCA_035266745.1 Geothermobacteraceae bacterium
TCGTGTCATCCCGCGTACCTGCTCCGATTGCCAGGCGTGACGGGTAGGGAAGCATCCCGGCCATGAAGTAGCTGTCAAAGACCGTCTCCCCTGCTAGGCTCAGCGTTACCTCGGCACCGCCGATGACATGCCGCACCAGGATCTCGCAGGCCGTGAAGTCCCCCTGGAATTCTCCGGGGGCTACGCGCTTGACGATTTCGCGGCCATTCCAATGCAGAGACACCTCGCGCGCCGGGAGCGCCTGGTCGTTGCCCCAAGGACCATCCGGCTCCTGTTTTGGCGAATTGTGGAGATCGATTCCGACCGCAAAGGTCCCGGCGAGATTCGGCTCGACCCAACTCTTGACGAATGGTGCCGGACCGCGCCCGCCGTACTCGTCCGTGTTCAAAAACACCAAGGCCCCGCCGTCGCCACCCGCCAGCACGCGGAGCTTGCAGTGTAGCTGCAGCAGTTCAAACTCGCCCTTCTGCTCCAGGTCGAAGGCGACTGCGTTCGACTGTCCGCGAGTGCCGTTCCCGTCGAGCAGACGCAAGACACCATCGGCGTAGGATGGTCCGCTGCCCGCCGCAAAGGTCGAGAAATGGATTGCCGGGACTTCCCGTGAGTGTGCCACGGAGGAACTCAGCATCCAGATGAGCAGGACCACGAGCCGGGTCGGGGTTACATAGAGAAATTTTTGATTGTGAGTCACGCTCTCGCCTAAAAACAAAAGCCCCGTAACGGTGCCAACGGTGTCCACGGAACCGGCTCCGCAGAATGGTGGAGCCAGTCTATCAATTCTTTGCCTGGTAATCAAACCGGCCGTAGCGACTGAAGAGACCGGCCCCTGCGGAACCTCCCCCAGAGTGTTTGATATAATGACTTGAAACCACACGGGATATTTCGAATCATGGGCAAAGCTTCCGAATGTCAATCTCTCCCCCTTGAACACCTTGCCGAGCAGATCTATCGGCAGATCGCCCGGCAATTTCCCGTCTGTTGCGCTAGCGACGAATTTTATTTTTTTCCGCAGGTAGCGGGAGACGGGGATGCTCGTTGGACCTGGGATGATTTTTCTCCCGTAAACCTGGAAACTTTTGCCGCCCGCTCCAGGCAGTGGGAAGCCGACCTGGATCAGTTGCGGCATAATGCCCCTTCTCACGCAGAGCGGATCGACATCGGGTTACTGTGGCGCATGCTGAAGAGCCTGCGCGAACAGCTGCTGGAATTCTCCCCACAACGCAGCCAACCCACCTTTCATTTGAACATTGTGGTTGCCGGATTAATCCAGGCCCTGGAGGAGGACGATCCGGCGGCTTGGAGGTTCCGGATGGCCGGATTGCCGGCATTCCTCCAGCAGGCCGGCAGCTTGCTCGATCAGGTCCCGCAGGCGTTTCTGGACCCGGGCCGGAAGATGCTGGCTGACCTTGACCTCTGGATCACCCGGCTGGAGCAAAACGGTCACCCGGCCGGCGCCGGGCTGGCTGCGTTGGGTGAATTTGCCAAAACCCTTGAAATAAAGTCCGCCGGGGACAGCTTCGTTTATCCCCCGGCGCTGTACGAGAGGCTGGTCACCGAACACCTCGGCTGTGGCGGTGACCTGACGGTGGTCGAACAAGAGCTGCACAGCGAATATGCCGAAATGTCCGGGCTGCTGACCGAGGAAGCCGGACGACTGATTCCGGGGTATGACTGGCAACAATTGGCGGTACGGGTCCCGTTTATAGAGGCTCCGAATAGCAGTCTGCAGGAGTTGTATCGTCCCGAGCTGCTTCGCCTCGAAGCGCATGTGCGGGAAGCCGGTCTGGTCCCGGAGCTGGCCGGGGCCCTGCAGCCGGAACTGGCCGACGTACCGGCCGGCATGGCAGCCATTCGGGCCTCGGATGCCTACAGCTCGCGGGTCGGTCATCCGGCGCGGGGCGGTGCGTTCCATATCTATCAGCGAGCCAGGACCGGTTCCGGGAAGCTCGGCAGGTCCCTAGAGTATCGAATGACCGCGGCCCATGAAACCTGGCCCGGCCACCACCTGCTCGACGTCTGCCGCTGGAACCTGCCGCGCACGATTCGCCGGCCGCTGGAGAGTCCGCTCTGTTACGAGGGGTGGGCCTGCTTCGCCGAATCTCTGCTGGTCGAAACCGGGTACTTCGACGGGCCCTGGGATCGTTTTCTGCTGGCCCGGCGGCGCATCGAGCGGGCGGCCCGCGGACTGATCGATATCGGCATGCAGACCGGCCGTTTGAGCTTTGCCGCGGCCGCTGAGCTGCTGGTCGAGGCTGGCTATGCGCCCCGGGAGGCCGCAAATGTCGTCCCGAAATATGCCCTGCGCCCCGGCTATCAAGTCTGTTACACTTTAGGGCTGCGGCGGATGTTGAGGTTGCGTGAACAGTGTCGAAGGCTGGATGCCGGTGAATTCTCCCGGCGGGTGCTGCAGCAGGGTGAAATAGGCTTTCCGGCACTGGAACACGTTTTGCACACCCAAGGAGACTGATGTGGAAGGATTCTGGGGCTACCATTCCGAGTGGAACCTGGGGAGTCCGGGGGGATGGGACTATCAACGTATCACCCAGGAAATCGGCAAGACGGTCTGGGCGCGGGTCAACCAGCTGGCCCCGACCGGGCTCGACCTGGATTTTGATTGTCCGCTGCTCTATCCGATCAACGGGTTTGTCAAAATGCTGGTCGCCGCCCATCAGCAGCATGTCGGACTCAACTCCGGGCTGATCGCGGTGATCGCCGAGGAAGAGACCCTCGCCGATGTGACCGAGAACATCAATTTAGCCAAACACCTCAACAACATCGACGGCTTGTCGAGTGCACTCATGGCGCCGCATGAACTCGAGATGCAGATCGGCAAGGTCAGCTACAAGGGGACGCCGGTCTCGGTCGCTTTCGTCGATTTCAACACTGATGTCCTGCTCAATCTGCATCGCCGGCACAACCTCAAACCGCTGCTGCAGCTGGTTGCCGAAGGGCGGGTGATCAATCCGCGCGGCACCGAGCCGATCAACGTCAAGAGCATGTTCGAGCTACTGACCTCCGAAGGCAAGGAGCGTTTCTCCCGAGAATCCGTGCTGCGCACTCCCTGGACCCGCCGTTTTTTGCCGGGGCGAACGCTCGGTCCGAACGGTGAGCAGATTGTCGACCTGATCGAGTGGACGAGGCGCAACTGGGACAACCTGGTGCTCAAGCCGGAGCGTGGCTATTCGGGGATCGGCGTGCGGGTCGGGGTGGTCAATCCGGATGCCGATGAAGCGGTCGGCCTGGCGCTCGCCAAGGGGCAGTATATCGTTCAGCAGAAAATTCCCCTGCACCTGTGGGCCGAGGAGTGTGTCAGCTATGCTCCCGAGCAGGGGGTGTTCCTGGAACGGGTCCAGACCGATTTTCGCTGTCTGTTCGGAGCCGAAGGACTGTTCGGTTTTCTGGTCCGCTATGGCGGCATCCCGACCAACGTCGGCAGCGGCGGCGGGGTTCAACCCCTGGCCATTCTCAAGACAGACCTCCCGATCGGTGCGGCCGTCCGGCGCATCAACGAGGCGATGCTGAAGATCGACCCGGCCGAATTGCGCGGGGTCCTGGAGATCCAACAGCAGTTGGCCATCGAACAGCGTTTTACCTACCTGCTCGGGCCGATCAAGATGGCCCTGCGGCCGCGGTTGATCACCATGTCCCATCTAAACGCCCTGCGCAATTACACCGAAGCGGTCTGGAGCGACTGCCTGATGCTCGAGAAGTTGCACCTGGAAGGGGCGCTGACCGAGATGGTCGATATCGAGGAGGAAGAGCTGAAGATCTCCCGCTCCCAACCCTGGCGTGGCGGAGCGGCGATCTTTGCCACCGATGGTCTGTTCAGTTTCGGGGCTCATCCGGAGGAGCCATGACGATCGAGGTACAACCCGACTGGTGGAAATCGCTGTTTGATGAAATCTACCTGTTGACCGATGCCCGGAGTGTCGCCGACCATGATCTGACCCGGCGCGAGGTCGACATGCTCTGCGAACTGCTGCCGTTGCGGAAAACTGACCGGATCCTTGATCTGTGCGGAGGCCAGGGGCGCCATAGCCTCGAGCTGGCCCGGCGAGGTTTTACCGGCTGCACGGTGCTCGACTATTCAACTGTGCTTTTGGAGCAGGGCCGGACCACAGCTGAAGCGACCGGCTGTCGGCTCGAGTTTGTCCAGGGCGACGCGACGGCCACCGGGCTGGCGGCAGGAAGCTTTGATCATGTCCTGATCCTGGGCAACTCACTGGGCTACCTGCCGGAGCATCAGGATGACTTGCGGATTGTTCGGGAGGCTCGCCGGCTGTTGCGCCCCGGCGGTTGGTTGTTGATTGACGTGACCGATGGTGAGGTGGTCCGCAAGCGCTTTACGCCGAATGCCTGGCACGAGATTGCCGATGATATCGTCGTCTGCCGGCAACGGGTGCTCGATAGCAAGGCGATCCGCTGCCGCGAAATGGTGCTGTGCAAGGACAAGGGGCTGTTGCGTGATCAGACCTATGCAATTCGCACCTATGCGACCGATATGCTCGAACAGTTGGTCGCTACAGCCGGATTGACCCGGATCACGGCGCAAAAAGGATTTGCCAGCGGTCACCTGGAGGGCGATTACGGCTTCATGAATCATCGGTTGCTGGTGTGGGCACAGAATAACCCCGAAGCAACTCCCGATTAGCTCAGTTTGACTTGCGGGTCGCCAGGAGGATTCCGGCCGCGATCAGAGAGATGCCGAGCGCATGAAACCAGTAGAAACTCTCCTCCAGAAAGAGCATCGCCATCAGGCTGCCAAAAACCGGCATCAGATGAATGAACAGACCGGCCCGGTTGGCCCCGATCAACTCCACGCCACGATTGAAACAGAGATAAGAGACGATTGACGGGAAGATCGCGACATAGCCGATGACGACGAAGGTCACCGGCTGCGGGTGCAGGGCCCGGACGAAAATAGCTTCCCAGAGATAAAATGGCAGAATGATGGCGGAGCCGATCCAGAAAGTGACGGCGATCAGCGACAAGGGATGCACCGCTGGCCGTTTGCGCAACATGACCGAATAGCCCGCATAGCAGAGGATTGCCGCGGCTACCAGCAGATCGCCACGGTTAAGCTTCAGCGCCGTCAGGAGTGCGATGTCGCCCCTGGCGATGATCGTAACCGCACCGCACAGGGAAACGGCAACTCCGAACGCTTGCAGGGGGCTGATCCGTTCGGCGAAAATCAGCCGGGAAAAGATCACGATTAAAACCGGCATCAGCGACTGCATGAGAAAAGCGTTGATCGCCTGGGTGTATTGCAGGCCGCTGTAGGCCAGGGTGTTGAATGCGGCGATACCGAGCGTCGAGAGCAGCAGCACGATCGGCCAGTGTCGGATGAGCGCCAACCGGTCCTGGCGGAGATGTTTGAGGGCTGGGCCGACGATCAACAGCGCAGCGCATATCCAGCGCCAGAACGCCAGGGCGATCGGGGGAATATCGCTGTGAAAAGCCCGCCCGAGAATAAAGTTGCCCGCCCAGAACAGCACCGCCAGGGTCAGCAGCAGGTAGGCATTGTCGGTCAGTTTGAATCTGTTCATGCGATAGCAAGGCTCACGGTCAGGGCCTGGTTCGGTTCGGTATCCGGCAAAGAAAAAGGGTGCCTGCAAGGCAGGCACCCTTGAAGTCTGAGCAATTTTCTTCAGAGGAGTTTTTTCACCGCGTTCAGCGCGGCCGTGTAATCCGGGTCGGCGGTGACTTCCGGAACGATCTCCAGGTAGGCGATTTTCCCCTCCTGATCGAGGACGAAGACCGCCCGAGCCAGGAGCTTCAATTCGCGGATCAGGATGCCGTAGTTGAGTCCAAAAGAGCGGTCCTGGTAGTCGGAGAGAACTTTGACCTTTTCGATCCCGGCGGCGCCGCACCAGCGTTTCTGGGCGAAGGGGAGGTCGAGACTGATGGTGTAGACCGCGACATTGTCGGGGAGTTTTCCTGCTTCTTCATTGAACTTGCGGGTCATCGCATCACAGACCGGGGTGTCGAGCGAAGGGACCGCGGCGATCAACTGGATCTTCCCCTTGGCTTCGTCGCGGGTGACCGGTTGTAGAGCGTTATCGACAACCTTGAAATTGGGTGCCGGATCACCGACCTTGAGTCCCGGCCCGTACAGGGTCATCGGGTTGCCCTTGAAGGTGATGACGCCGGTTCTTTCTTCTGCCATGAAAATTCTCCTTGGGATAGGTTGTTGAGTCTGGCCGCTAAGCCTAACTCAGAACCACTGATTGTCAATGGTCCGGACAACAAATCTGGGAGAATTGCTGGAGTGACGACCCTGAGATATGAACAAGACTCCGGGTCGTCACTCCTGATGAATCAATGACAGTTATGGCAGCTGGACTGGTTGCCGTAAGTTTGGTTGGTGGTATGGCAATTAATGCAGACGGTCTGATAACTGGAATAGCTGGTATGGCCACTTCGTCCATGGGTCCAGGACGAACCGACGGGGGTCCTTCTCCCCGTTGGATCAAAATGACATTGGTAACAACTGACTCCGGTTGTGCCTCCGGTCAAGTCCGCACCGTGGCACAGCGTACAATCCAAGCTGCTGTTGCCATGGAAGGTTGTCAGACTTTTGTCCATCCACGCAGCGCCTGTCACATGCCCTGACCCCCCGCTGCCGTGGCAATCATGGCAGCTGGAGGGGCCGTTACCGAAGCTCCGGTTGAGATCGTGGCAGGCGTTGCATACCGCGATGCTGGTCGCCAGGCTGTTATGCGGTATCGTCCCATGGGCCCAGCCCGAGCCCGACGGGACCCGGCTCCCGGTCGGGCCGAAATGGCACTCGGAACAGCTGCGGCCGGCGATTCCGCCGAGATAGTCGGCACCGTGGCATTGCTTGCAGCTGTCGATGTCGGCCAGGGCGGCGTCACCATGGAAGGTGGCGCTGTTGGGATCGAGCCAGGCCTGGCCCTTGGGATGACTCACGCCCAGGTGGCAGTCATGGCAGGCGGCCGGCGGGTTGCCGTAGGAACGGTTGAGGTTGTGGCATTGATTGCAGATCGCCGACGCCGCGGTAAAGTTCGCCGTATTATGCGGAATCGTGCCATGGACCCAGGAGCCTTCGGCCGGCGGGACCCGGCTCCCCGTGGGGCCGAAGTGGCACTGCATGCAGCTGACCCCCGAACTTCCGCCCAGCCAATCCGAACCGTGGCAGCTGGTGCAGCCGTCGGGAACGGTGGCATCGGTTCCGTGGAAGGTGGCGCTGTTGGGGTCGAGCCAGGCCTGACCCGTTGGATGAGGAGCAACCGTATGACAATCGTGACAGGTCGCCGGACCATTGCCGTAAAGGCGGCTGATGTCGTGGCATTGATTGCAGATAGCGATCGAATCGGTCAGGGCCGTGGTGTTGTGCGGAACGGTCCCGTGGGTCCAGGTTTCACCGGCTGGGACCTTGTCCCCGGCTGGTCCGAAGTGACATTGACTGCAGGAAACGCCTGATATACCACCTTGATAATCCGCCCCGTGACAGGCTTGACAACTCACGACGTCAGCCGTTGCCGCGGCGCCATGGAAGGTCGCGCTGTTGACGTCGAGCCAGGCCTGTCCCACAGGGTGGGTCGCACTTGCGTGACAGTCGTGGCAGGCGTTCGGGCCGTTGCCGTAGAGACGGCTGGTATCGTGGCATTGATTGCAGACGGCGCTCGAACCTATCAGGGCCGTGGTGTTGTGGGGAACGGTGCCGTGGGACCAGCTTTCACCAGCGGGGATTTTGCTGCCGGTGGGGCCGAAATGACATTTGTAACAACTGACCCCGGCGCTTCCGCCCTGAAAATCCGCTCCATGGCAGGCCGCGCAGCTGTTGACATCTGCTTGAGCGGCAGCGCCGTGGAAGGTCGCGCTGTTGACGTCGAGCCAGGCCTGTCCCACAGGATGGGTCGCACCCACATGGCAATCATGACAGGCGTTGGGGCCGTTGCCGTAAAGTCTGCTCGTGGTATGGCATTGGTTGCAGATGGAAATGGCATCGGTCAGCCCTGCGGTGTTGTGCGGGACGGTCCCATGGGTCCAACTTTCCCCAGCAGGGACCTTGCTGCCGGTCGGTCCGAAATGGCATAGATAACAGGAGACGCCGGCGATACCGCCCTGGAAATCGGAACCGTGACAGGTCGCACACTGATCGGAATCAGCCGAGGCCGAAAGACCGTGAAACGTCGCACTGCTCCGATCCAGCCAGGCCTGCCCGAGCGGATGCATGTTGACCGCGTGGCAGTCGTGACAATTGCCGGGCCCCTGTCCGGGAAACTGGCGCAGAGCCGTATGACAAGCATTACAGGTTTCACCCTGGGCAAGGAATTCGCTGTGCGGAGTTGTGCCATGGGTCCAGGTCGACCCTTCCGGCACCCGGACGGTGAAATCGGTCAGGCTGAAGTGGCACTTGTTGCAGCCCGGCACCGATCCTGACCCGCGCAGGTCCAAACCATGGCAGGAGGTACAGGACTCCTTCCCCTGGGCCGCTGGTTGCGGAGCCAAAAAGGCTTTGCCGTGAAAATCCGCACTGGCCGGGTTGAGCCAGGCCAGGGGATGCACCTGGCCGAGCGGCGGCGCCTCGGTGTTGCTATCGGAACAGGCCGTGAACAGAATCGGGATGGACAACAGCAGAATCATAGACAGTCGCATTTTTTTCATCATCATCTCCTTCGTCCGGCTAGCCATGACAAGGGGCACAGGTCTGGGTGTTTTTTGGATTGCCGTGGCAGCGGAAACAGGATGTTGGGTCAATCCGGCCTTCGATGCGGTGACGGCTGAGAAAATCGCCGCGATGCGGCATCCGCCTGCTGGTCTCGGTCTGATTCTTCAGGGACGGTTTCAGCTCTACACGGGTGGCATGGCAATCGTTGCAGAAGCTGGGCTGGTGACACATGGAACAGACCCCGGCATTCTGATAAGCCTCCTGGCGATGATTCTCGCCGAAATAGGCGGTATGGTTGTAGCGTGCAAAATCGAGATGCTCGCCCCGGGCCTCATGACAATCGACACAGATCGGTGGCGTTTCCCCCAACTCGGCCTCTGGCGGATGCATGGCCGGCAGGACGAACCCGCCCTTGGCGACGCAGGCGCCGAGCAGCAGCAGCGGCAGCAGGACCAGTAAACAGGTACGACGGTTATTTTTCTGCATGGTTCGACTCCTCGTTCATCGCGCCATCAGAGGCTGCGGTCGTAGGTATAGGTGACGGTCAACATGGCTCGCAGGTCGCTGTCAAAGAAAGGGTCCTGACTGAAATCACCGGACAGCTTGATTCTGAACGCATCATGCAGAAAGCTCTGGCCGGCACCGAGTGAAACGAAGACGGAGTTGTCTTCGCCATAAATGGGCTGGTCATAGAGGGTGTAGAGCAGGTCCGCCGAGACGAAGTCGACCGGCAGGGCGGCTGCCAGTCCGTCCCAGTAGCCATACAGGCGCAGCAGAATGAAGTCATTGATGCCGGCACCGGCCGCAAGGTAACCGATCTCTCCGCCGACCTGGTTCGCGCCCTTGCCGCCATGCCAGACGGTCAGCAGGGAAGCATAGGTCGAGGTGTCGTTGCTGTCGGCATGGTAGAATTTGAGCTTGCCGCCATAAGACCAGGTGTCGGTGCGCTTCCAGGTGGAATCGACGCCGACAACCAGCAGTTGATCGTCCTGCCCGGCCAGAATGCGGAATGGGTTGACGGCATTGGCTCCGGTGTCGAAATAGTCCTCGAAGTTGAACATTTCGGCATAGGTGCGAAACTGGATGTCCTGGTAGGCAAACCTCGCTTCGTAACTATGTTCGGCGAACCCACCGGTTTCGAGATTGAGCACAGAATTACCGTAGAGGCTGACCTTGTCCAGGGCAAAGACCGCCAAGTCGATGCCGAGCATCGATTCAGCGGTATCAGAGTCATTCCGAATCGATTTGAAAGAAACCCCGGCTTCATAGGACCCCTGGCTACGATGACTGATGCGGCCGCCATAAATGCTGTCACCACTGCGGCTGTCGGTGGTGCTCAGCCCGACCGGCAGACCGGCATAGACTGATCCGGATATGTTGTTGCCGAGGTCTGACTTCAGCCAGAACCCGTCCAGGGTCTCGTTGGCGACCCCCTCAAAGACATGGATCCGACCCAGGCGACCGATCAGGTTGCTGAACGGCTTGGTGTACTGCAGGTAGCCGTAAAGCACTTCGCCGGCCGTGTCGTCCCGGTAAAAGCCACTATCGGCCAGGTCGCCACGTCCCCAGCCATAAAAGTGAAACGATAAGCCGTGATTTTTCAAGGCACCGCTGTCCAGTTGCAAGTACTCGTAAAGTGGCGCCACCGTTTCTTCGCTTGCGATTGATGTGTCTCTGGTGAAACCCCGCAGCAGGGTGTCGGATTGGAAATGAATTTCGGCGGCAGACAACGTGCCGCTGAATCCGGCGACGAGGGCGAGTGAGCAGAGCAGCATCCGCACAGACCGGCAACGTAGACTCATCGGGTCCTCCTGGTTGTGCCCGAAGTCATGCGGGCGGGTGGATACGACATAAAAGAGAACTATTATCGGCACTTCATAGTTGAAAGGATAACCACTCAAGCTGGACAACTGGCTAGGTCACCGGTCCAAAAGCCTGCAGGTCCATACAGATGCCCCAGGCAAGCCCTCTCCACGGGAGGGAGCATTAGAAAAAACTATGACAAGTTTGGTAATTTGGAATATTATACAATAAAACAGAGTTTCAATAGCAAGGGAAGAAACTATATCTGGATAAAAAACCGCGGGATTTGACAGCTGCAAAAGCGGATATGCACAGACCCGGGATGTGTGAGTTGTGCGTTGCGGGGGAGAGTCAATGACAGATGCCACAGCGGCGGCAACCGTTGAAACATCGCGCTGAAAGCTTGCCGCCCAGCGCCTGGCGGTATTCACTCAGCAGGTAGGTTTTGTCTACTCCGCTGGCAATCACCTCCCAGGGGAAGATCTCATCAACCTCCCTAGTGCGTTGGCTGAAAAATTCCTCGGATGCAGCTATTTTTTGCAGCGTGCCGGCTAGGGGTTCTCCTGCGGCGAGGTCCGGCAGGCAGGTCGCAAGCCGCCGGTCGCCCCGGGCAAGGACCGACTGGAGCTGGGCGGAACGGAGCGATTCGACGTTCAGTGCCAGATGAGGCTGACGATTCAGTCGGCTCCGCAGCAATGCAACCTTTTTTTTCAAGGTCTTTAAACTTTCCATCCCCGCCCATTGCAGCGGCGTAAATGGCTTGGGGATAAACGGGTTGACCGACAGCGTGACCTGGCCGATCTGGCCACGCTGCCGGCCGGCCTGCAACCAGATATCCCGAGCCCGAAGGGCCAACTCCACAATGGCCTCGATATCCTCAAGAGTTTCTTGTGGTAGCCCGATGAGGAAATAGAGCTTGAGATTCGGAATGCCAACCTCGGCGAGAAGTTCAACAGCTTCGATAACCTGCGCATCATCAATCCCCTTGTTGATCAGATCACGCATCCGCTGGCTGCCGGCTTCGGGGGCGAGGGCGACAGTTTTGTGACCGGAGGCTTTGAGGGCTTCGGCCTCGCTGCGGCGCAGGGAGTCGATGCGCAGGCTGGCCAGCGAGGTTTTGCCGCCGCATTCCAGGATCGTTTCGTTGAGCGCTTCGATCTGTGAATAATCCGAGACTGCGGCGCCGACCAGGCCGATCTTGCCCCGCTGGCGGAGCCCGAGTCTGGCCTCGTGCTGCAGCGTCTCCAGGCTCCGTTCCCGCACCGGCAGGTAAATATAACCGGCGGCACAGAAACGGCAGGCCCGGCTGCAGCCCCGCGACACCTCGGTGAGGAACATGTCCCCCAGTTCGGTCGCTTCGGTCAGCACCGCGCTGCTGGTCGGCAGCGTATCAATATCTGCCATCCATACGCGGGAGACTTGTGGCGGCGCCGGCGGGCGTGACCTGATCGCCGCGATCCGTCCGTCCGGATGGTAATCGACCTGGTAAAACTCCGGGAGGTAAATTCCCCGGGTGCCGGCCAGTTGTTCCTTCAGGGCGGTCCGTCCCGATGCCCCGCAGCCGAGCAAGACATCGAGCAACCCGTCGAGAATACTTTCCGCCTCTCCAACAGCAAAAAAATCCATGATCTCGGCCAGCGGTTCCGGGTTGAGAAATGCGCAGACCCCGCCACACAGCACCAGAGGATGCCGTTCGGTCCGCTCAACCCGGAACAGCGGCAGGTGACCATGCTCAAACAGGAAAGGGAGGTTCAGATAATCGTTTTCAAAGGAGATCGAAAAGGCGACCAAATCGAAGTCGGCCAGCAACCGGCTTGACTCCAGGGAGACCAGCGGCAGATTCCGCCGTCGGTAGTCAGCCAAATCTTCCGGGTCCGGGAGAAAGAACCGTTCACAAAGAGTGTCGCCCCGTTGGTTGAGCAGACGGTAGACCGCCTGGAAACCAAGATTGCTCATCGCCTGGTGGTAGCTGTTTGGGTAGACCAGGGCGATACTGAGGCGCCCACCCCAGGGGTTGGCGCTAACACCTTGCTCGGCCGCCAGCCGCTGACGACGTTTGTCTTCGAGGTGCCTGGACATTGCGCTCCGTTCTTAAGTGTAACCTCGTTGGATGCCGCACACGCAGTTGGTCTGCTCAGGGTAGCACATTGCCAGCCGAAGTTCAGATGACCTCCAACGGGATGAATAAAAAACGGCAGCCATGCTGGCTGCCGTGTCGGATTTTGGAGCTTAGCCTCGCCGGCCGATGCCGAAGTATTCGAAGCCGGCTTCGACCACTTCCGGCGGGTGGTACTGGTTGCGGCCGTCGAAGATGACCGGCCGGGCCATCATCTTTTTCATGGCAATGAAATCCGGACTGCGGAACGGTTTCCACTCGGTGACCAGGGCCAGGGCATCGGCCTGTTCGAGGGCCGCGTACTGATGGTCGACCAGGGTCATCCGGCCATCGGCCACCCAGTCGGCCGGGAACAGCTTGCGCGCGACCTCCATGGCAACCGGGTCGTAGGCGCGGACCTTGGCCCCGGCTTCAACCAGCAGGCGGATCAGGACTTCAGCCGATGCCTCGCGCATGTCATCGGTGCCGGGTTTGAAGGCCAGACCCCAGATGGCGAAGGTCTTGCCGGACAGGTCGGCGCCGAAGCGGCTGACGATTTTGTCGTACAGCACCCGGCGCTGCGCCTGGTTGCGGGCTTCGACGGCATGCAACAGGGTCGGCTGAAGATTGTTCTCTTCCGCGGTGTGGACCAACGCCTTGACATCTTTCGGGAAACAGGAGCCGCCATAGCCGCAGCCGGGATAGATGAAGTGAAAGCCGATCCGCTG
>DATFMT010000077.1:0-15125 GCA_035266745.1 Geothermobacteraceae bacterium
GGCGCTCGGCTGGGTGGCCGTGGTCGCCCTCAAACCGCTACGTGCGGCCATGGTCCCGGAAGGTATTTTCTGGCTGTTTGCCGGCGGCCTCAGCTACAGCGTGGGTCTGATCTTCTATGCTGCGGGACGGATTCCTTATAATCACGCTATCTGGCACCTGTTTGTCATCATGGGCAGCGTCGCGCATTATCTGTGCATTCTCTGGTATGTCGTGCCCGTTTGAAAAAGTCACACAACCTGCAGGGTTGCCAACTCAGGACGGTGCAGCCACAATATGCTTTTATCGAGCAAGGCGTGGCGATGCTGTCAGGTGTGTTGCATAGCCCGCGGACGGGTCAGGTCAATATCGAGATGATGTGAAATGTGGCATTGCAAGACCTGACCCCAAGCCCTGCCAAGCCCTGAATTGACAATCCAGGCAAATGTTTCCGCATTGCGGTCTTGCTGGCCAGGGGTCGGTTGCGGTTGTCGGGACAAACTTCTCGTTGGTTGTTCATGAAAATTCTGTTAAAGAAGAGTAAGCTTTCAGCTAAGGCGAGCTGGACTTACCTGAATTTAGAGCATTTCTAACCGAATCCTAACAATGGTTGCTTAAGGTTCGCTATCGGTTTGAACGTTATGAGCGACAGGAAGGGCATATGGCCGCCGAAAAAATCCTGGTCATCGAAGATGAAGAAGATATCCTGGCCCTGGTGCATTACAACCTGGCCCGCGAAGGTTTTCAGGTCTCCTGTGCCACCTCGGGCGAGGAAGGGCTCAAGCTGGTTGCAGAACAGCCGGACCTGATTCTGCTCGATCTGATGCTGCCCGGTGTTGATGGCCTGGAGGTTTGCCGTCGGTTGCGTGGTCACGAAGCGACTGCTGGCCTGCCGATTATTATGATGACCGCCAAGGGGGAGGAATCGGATGTCGTTGCCGGGTTGGAGCTCGGCGCGGATGACTATGTCACCAAGCCGTTCAGCCCGAAGATTCTGCTGGCCCGGGTGCGGGCGGTACTCCGGCGGCGGACCCAGGGCGCTGAAGTCCTCGAAGAACCCGACCAGTTGACCCATGGTGAGTTGGTGATTCATCCGGGTCGCAACGAGGTGCTGGTCGCCGGTAAACCGGTCGAGCTGACCTTCACCGAATTTCGCGTTCTGCAATTTCTCGCCAGCCGTCCCGGCTGGGTGTTTACCCGTTACCAGATCGTCAACGCGGTACGCGGCGAAGACTATGCGGTCACCGACCGCGCGGTCGATGTCCAGGTGGTTGGCCTGCGCAAGAAGCTCGGCCCGTGCGGTGCGCTGATCGAAACCGTCCGCGGGGTCGGTTATCGTTTCAAAGACCTGGCGGCAGAAAAATAGTCTTCATGGCCCGCAAACGACTGCTCTGGCATCTTTATCCCGCTTTCCTGCTGATCACCCTGGTTTCCCTGGTCAGCGTCACCTGGTATGTGACTCATTCGCTGCGGGAGTTTCACCTGCAGCAGACCGAGACCGACCTGTTGGCACGGGCCCGGCTGGTCGAGCATCAGTTGCGCGGCAAGTTCGATCCCGCCGCAGAAGGCTGGATCGACGAGCTTTGTAAGCAACTGGGAGCAAAGAGCGGCAGTCGCATTACCGTCATTCTGGCCGATGGTGAGGTCCTCGGCGATTCCGATGAAGCCCCGGACCAGATGGACAACCACGCCAACCGTCCGGAGATCTATCCCAACCGACTCGGCCAGGTCGGTCGCTCGGTGCGCTTCAGCCATACCCTGAGCCAGACCATGATGTATGTTGCCGTGCCGGTCCTGCAGGGCGCGACCTATATCGGCAGCGTCCGGGTCGCGGTGTCGATGACTGCGATTGAGGCAACCCTGCAGGGAATCCGCTGGCGGATCCTGTACGGCGGCGTGATAGCCGTCCTGCTCGCGGCCCTGGTCAGCTGGTGGATTTCGCGGCGGATCAGCCGTCCGCTGGAAAATATGAAACTGGGTGCCGAGCGCTTTGCCCGGGGTGAACTCGAAACCCGCTTGCAGGTCAGCGGCTCGGAAGAAACCAGCAGCCTGGCCGACGCCATGAACCGGATGGCCGCTGAACTGAACGACCGCATTCACACTGTCCTGCGGCAGCGTAATGAAATCGAAGCGGTACTGGCAAGCATGGTCGAGGGGGTGCTGGCGGTTGACATCGATGAAAAGATTCTCCGCTTTAACCGGGCCGCCGCCGAGATGCTCGGGGTCAGTCTCAAGCGTGGCGTCGGTCGTCCGGTCCAGGAGGTGATCCGCAAGGTTGATTTGCAGCGGTTTATCGTCATGACCCTGGAGAGCCAGGTGCCGGTCGAGGAGGACCTGGTCCTGCATGGAGTTCAGGATCGATTCCTGCAGGCCCATGGCACCCGGCTGCTCGGTTCGGAGGGGAAACAGCTTGGTGCCCTGATCGTGCTGAATGATGTAACCCGGCTGCGACGGCTGGAGAATATCCGCAGCGATTTTGTCGCCAACGTTTCCCACGAACTTAAAACTCCGATCACGGCAATCAAGGGCTTTGTCGAAACCCTGCTTGACGGCGCCATCGATCAACCTGACGATGCAAGGCGCTTCCTCGGGATCGTTGTCCGCCAGGCTGAACGGCTCAACGCGATCATCGAAGACCTGCTCGACCTGTCGCGGATTGAGCAGGAGTCCGAACTCGATCAGGTCCCCCTGAGTGACTGTAATGTCGGCGCGCTGCTCAGCTCCGCCCGGCAGATCTGCCTGATGCGGGCCCAGCAGGACCGGGTCCGGGTGAGGATCGAGTGCCCCGACAACCTGGTTGCCACGGTCAATGCCCCGCTCCTCGAGCAGGCGGTGACCAACCTGATCGACAACGCCATCAAATACAGTTCTGCCGGCAGTGAAGTGATCGTTTCGGCCGAACGATTAGGCAGCGGCCTTGAAATCAAGGTGGCTGACGAGGGCTGCGGCATTGCCGAAGAGCATCTTTCCCGCTTGTTCGAGAGGTTTTACCGGGTCGACAAGGCCCGCAGCCGTAAACAGGGAGGCACCGGACTTGGCCTGGCAATCGTCAAGCATATCGTCCAGGCGCATGGCGGCGAGGTTACCGTCCAGAGTGCACCAGACAAAGGGAGTGTGTTTACCCTGCAGATACCTGGCACAGACCCGGACCTCAACTGATCAAACCCTCCCGGCGGGTACCTCATGGAGGTTATGACTCCGAACTTCACGCCCGGACATTGAGCTTCCGTCGTCAAGCAGCACCCCTTCTTTTTCAACCCCCCGAATACTTTAATCTCCCGCTTACCTTCTCCTAACACAACACTAACAATTGGCTGTTAAACATTCGATCGGAGTCTCATGAACATCCGGTTGCTCGACGATTTTTTAAGCAGAATCGAACGTTTAGCGGTTTTCTAATGGATTGCTAGCACAGTCCTAACATGAGAATCGATAATGAGCAGCCGTAACGTAAATTGCTGGGCCCGATGCGGGCCGATTCGTTCATGAGAATTTCAACCCAAAGGAGAATGACCACCATGAAACTGCTGTCAAGCTTGAAGAAACTGACCATCACTGCGTTGGCCCTGGTCGCCGTCGTCGTCCTCAGTGGCAATGCCATGGCCGATGCGGTCAAGGTTGATCCGAACTTGCCTTCCTACCAGAAGGTGAGCGGTGTCGCCGGGACTCTCAACAGCGTTGGTTCCGACACCCTCAACAACATGATGACTTTTTGGGCCGAAGGGTTCCGCAAGATCTACCCCAACGTTAACATCCAGATCGAAGGCAAGGGCTCCAGTACCGCTCCTCCGGCGCTGATCGAAGGGACCAGCCAACTCGGTCCCATGTCACGCCAGATGAAAAAGAAGGAGATCGAAGCCTTCGAAGCCAAGTACGGCTTCAAGCCGACCACCATTGGTGTCTCGCTCGATGCCCTGGCGGTGTTCGTCAACAAGGATAATCCGCTCAAGGCTCTGTCGATGACCCAGGTCGACTCGATCTTCTCAAAAACCCAGAAGCGCGGCGGTAAAGACATCACGACCTGGGGTCAGCTGGCCCTGGATGGTAGTTGGGCGAATCAGCCGATCAGCCTCTATGGTCGTAACTCGGCCTCCGGTACCTACGGTTTCTTCAAGCATCACACCCTGAAAAAGGGCGACTACAAGGACACCGTCAAGGAGCAGCCGGGCAACGCCTCGGTGGTGCTAGGCGTCACCGAGGACAAGGCCGGTATCGGCTACTCGGGGATGGGTTATGTGACCTCCGGCGTCAAGGCCCTGCCGCTTTCCGATAAGGACGGCGCAACCGCCTACGAACCGAACTACGAGAATGTGCTCAGCGGCAACTATCCGCTCGGCCGCATGCTCTACATTAATGTGGTCAAGGAGCCGAACAAGCCGATGGACAAGCTGACCAAAGAATTTGTGAAATTTGTGCTTTCCAAAGAGGGCCAGGAGATCGTGGTCAAGGACGGCTTCCTGCCGCTGATTCCTGCGGTCGCCAAAAAACAGCTTGCACTGCTTGACTAAAAAACCCGAGTCCCTGGAATAAACTCAAGTGGCCCTGCCCCATAAAGGGCAGGGCCTGTTTGTGTTTTAAAGACTGACAGGCCATTTATGAATCCGGCTTTTCTGAAAAAAATCAAACGCAATGACCGCCTGGTTCGCTGGGCGATCACCATTGGCGGGATGGCGATCATCTGCAGCGTCATCCTGATCCTGGTGCTGATTGTCAATGTGTCGCTACCCCTGTTCTATGAACCGTCCGCCGAACTTACCGCCCTGGTTAAGCAGGATCTGCCCGGCGGGCGCTCCGTGTTGGCCATTGGCATGGATGATTATTTGGAAACCGGTTATGCCCTCGACGATAGCGGCACGCTGCGATTCTATGATCTGGTTTCAGGCCGGGAAACCGACCAGCAGGCACTACAGCCCCCCTCGGGGCCTCGCGAGTTGCTGGCGGTCACCAGCTATGGCCGACTCAACCATGTGCTGCTCTGGAAAGACGGCAGCCTAAGCGTCGAGCAGGTCCGTTTCCGCACGGATTTTGATGAAAATAATGGCAATAAGCGCAGCATCCTCCACGAAGTGAAGCATGAAGCGACTTTTGCCGCCCCCGTAGCCGGACGACCGTTGCAGTCTCTGGCTCGGGTTACTTCAGACGGTCGCCAGACCCGGCTCGATCTGCTGGCCGACGGCAGCCTACAGCTGCTGCAGCACGGCGAAGAAGAGAATTTTCTCGGCGAAATGACGGTGACCGAAGAGACTCATCGTCTCGACTTGGACGGGGTGCAGGGCCGGGTACAGGCTTTGACCCTGAGTGATGACGGGCTGCAGCTCTATGCCGGGACCGACCGCGGCGAACTGTTGCGTTGGGACCTCTCCGATATGGAATCCCCGGAACTGCTGGAACAGAAATTGGCCTTCGACGATCAGCGCGGCATCACCGCCCTCACCATGGTCTACGGTGACGTTTCGCTGGCCGTCGGCGATTCCGCGGGGGATGTCTCGACCTGGATGCCGGTTCGCAGCGATGGCGGCGGCCGCAGTCTGCTGCGCATTCACGACCTCAGTTCGCACAGCGGTCCGATCCAGACGCTGTTGCAGAGTTTGCGCAACAAGAACGTCATCAGCATGGATGCCTCCGCCGTGCACCTGGACAATATGACCAGCGAGCGCTACCTGCTCGGACTCTCCCAACCGGACGGAATCAGTCTGGCAGCAATGAACGTCCGCGGTAACGGGCTGATTGGTCTGACCGGCAAGGGTGAGCTGACCTGCTGGAAATTCGAGATTGAACACCCGGAGGTCAGTTTCAAGACCCTGTTCGGCAAGGTCTGGTACGAGGGGTACGATGAGCCGGCCTACGTCTGGCAGTCTTCTGCTTCCACGGATGATTACGAACCGAAACTGAGCCTGGTCCCGCTGATTTTCGGCACTCTGAAGGGGACTTTCTATGCCATGCTGTTTGCGGTGCCGCTGGCGATCTTCGGTGCGATCTATACCAGCCAGTTCGCCCGGCCGCGGCTGCGCGGCCTTGTCAAGCCGGCGGTGGAGGTTATGGCCGCAGTGCCAACGGTAATTATCGGCTTCCTGGCCGCACTATGGCTGGCCCCACTCATCGAGCGCTCCCTCGGATCCTTGTTTCTGAGTCTGCTGGTGGTGCCGGGATCGCTGATCGTCAGTCTGCTGGTTTGGCAGGCGGCAAGGCGCTACGAACCGCTCCAGCGGGTCGAGCGGGGCTTTGAATTTCTGGCCATCGCCCCGGTGATCGTGCTGGCCGTGGCGCTGAGCGCGGTACTTGGCTCCGGCATGGAAAACTGGTTGTTCGATGGCAATCTCAAACAGTGGCTGTTCACCGAGTGGGGTACCCGTTACGATCCGCGGAACTGTATCATTATCGCCTTTGCCATGGGTTTTGCGGTCATTCCGATCATCTTCACCATTGCCGAGGATGCCCTGTCGAATGTCCCGTCGAGCCTCAAGGCGGCGTCCCTGGCGCTCGGCGCCAGTCGCTGGCAGACCGTTTGGAGGGTGATGCTGCCATCGGCAAGCCCGGGGATTTTCGCCGGGACCATGATCGGCTTTGGCCGGGCGGTCGGCGAAACGATGATCGTGCTGATGGCGACCGGCAACACGGCGATCATGGATCTGAGCATCTTCAACGGTATGCGGCCGCTATCATCCAATATCGCGGTAGAAATTCCCGAGGCACCGGTCGACGGTTCGCTTTACCGGGTTCTGTTTCTCTCGGCGGTCATTCTGTTTATTATGACCTTCATCGTCAATACCGTGGCCGAGCTGATACGCCAGCGGTTACGCAGCAAATACGGACGATTCTAGAACCCTTCGGGGTTCCGGGTGTGGAAGGAAAACGACAATTATGAAACGTAGGTACTGGCGAATCGGCGAACCGATGGTCTGGCTGACGGGGGCGGCCCTCTCCCTGACCCTGTTGACTGCCGCTGTGCTGATGATTGTGATCATGATCAACGGCCTCGGGGTCTTCTGGCCTTCCGATCTGGTTTCCGCCAGGCTCAAGGACGGCAGCGTCGTGCTCGGAGAGTTGGTCAAGAGCGAAGCGCGCCACGAACAGGAGGGCAACCGGCTGCAGTTTAAAATCGGCAACCGAGATCTCAACGGCCTTGATTTTCGCTGGATCGACGAAGCCGATATCGCCGAGCTCAGCACACCTCCGGAGGCCATCTCCCTGGAGCGGATCGAGTATGGAAACTTCTACGGCTTCCTGCAGCAGGTCGATCCCGGTGAACTGGCAAACAACCTGAGCGGCAGCACTTTGGAGAAGTTGCGGCGGATGCAGACCCTGGTGAAGGACATGCAGCAGCGGGTTGCTGTCGAAGGGAAACGCTTGAACGAGGTCAGCTACCAGTCGGAGCGGCTGCGCTTGAAACTGCTCAGACTCGCCTACGACGGCAAGGGACCGAATGATTCCAAGGTGCTGACTCTCACCGATGAGCGCAATCGTCTGCAACACGAATTCAACCGGATTCTGCAGATCCAGAATGATCTGGTGGCACAGCTGCGCAGTGCCACGGCCGAGTTCAGGACCGGCAGCGGAGACAGTAAACAAATTGTGATCGCCGATATCGTTCGCGCCTGGCAGCCCAACAGCATGTCGACATTGGCCAAAGTCCAATTCTACCTTGGCAAGCTCAAGGAACTGATCGTTGGCGAACCGCGCGAGTCGAACACCGAAGGGGGACTGTTCCCGGCCATCTTCGGCACGGTCATGCTGATTTTCGTCATGAGCCTGTTCTCCTTCCCGATCGGCGTGATAGCCGCTGTCTACCTGCGCGAATACGCCAGAGAAGGGTTGCTGGTACGGATCGTGCGCATTGCCGTCAACAATCTGGCTGGTATCCCATCGATCGTCTACGGCATCTTCGGCCTCGGATTTTTCGTCTACGGAGTTGGCGGCAGTCTCGACAAACTGTTTTACCCAGAGCGACTGCCGACGCCGACTTTCGGAACCGGCGGCATTCTTTGGGCCAGCCTGACCCTGGCCTTGTTGACGGTGCCGGTGGTTATCGTCGCGACCGAGGAAGCGCTCAGCGCCATCCCGCGAGAGATGCGCGAGGGTTCCTATGCGCTGGGCTCCACCAAGTTCCAGACCCTCTGGCGGATTCTACTGCCGATGGCGTCGCCGGGGATCATGACCGGGCTGATCCTGTCCATGGCCCGGGCGGCCGGGGAAGTCGCGCCGCTGATGATTACCGGAGTGGTCAAGCTCGCCCCGGCGTTGCCGATCGATGGCCATTTTCCATTTGTTCACCTTGACCGGAAATTCATGCACCTCGGTTTCCACATTTACGACATTGGCTTTCAATCTCCCAATGTCGAGGCGGCCAAGCCGATGGTTTTTGTCACCACCCTGCTGTTGGTGCTGATTGTGCTGATCATGAGCAGTGTCGCTATCCGGTTACGGAACAAGATGAAAAAACGCTATACTTTCAGTACCTTTTAACGATTCGGGCAGATTTGATTTCGCCCGACTTACGTCATGTGAGAATTGAAGTATGACTGACAAAGCCTATACCCTGACGATTGCCGATCCGGTTATCGAGGTTGAGAAACTCGATTTTTACTACGGCAGTTCCAAGGCGCTTCACGACATCAATCTCGGGTTTCCGCGCAAGCAGGTCACGGCGCTGATCGGCCCTTCGGGTTGCGGAAAATCGACTCTGCTGCGCTGTTTCAACCGGATGAACGATCTGGTTGACAACACCAATGTCGTCGGCCAGATCCGCCTCAACGGCAATGATGTATATTCGCGAACCACCGATGTGATCGAGTTGCGACGCCAGGTCGGAATGGTTTTCCAGAAATCAAATCCATTCCCCAAGTCGATTTACGAAAACGTCATCTACGGTTTGCGGATTGCCGGTGTGAAGAGTAAGCAGATTCTCGATGAGACCGTCGAGCGCAGTCTCAAGGGCGCGGCCCTGTGGGACGAAGTCAAGGACCGGCTGCACGAATCGGCGCTCGGCATGTCCGGTGGGCAGATGCAGCGACTCTGTATCGCCCGGGCGATTGCGGTTAACCCGGAAGTTATTCTGATGGATGAGCCCTGTAGCGCCCTCGATCCGAAATCCACTTCGCGGGTCGAGGAGTTGATTGGCGAATTGCGCGAGGATTTTACAATCATCATCGTCACGCACAATATGCAGCAGGCCGCCAGGGTCTCTGATTATACTGCTTTTCTTTACGAGGGTTTTTTGGTTGAATTCGGTGTGACCAAGGAGCTTTTTATCAAGCCGCGAAACAAGAAGACCGAGGATTACATCACCGGCCGCTTCGGCTAGCCGGTTTACTTTAACGAGGAGTCACGGGAATGACTGTTCACATGTTGCGAGAGCTTGACAAGCTCAAGAAAATGATACTGGCCCTTTCGGCGATGGTTGAGGAGAGCGTTCAGCAGGGGGTTCTGGCCCTGGTCAAGCGGGATGAGCCGCTGGCACACAAAGTCGTCGAAATGGGTGACGAGGTCAACCAGCTCGAGGTCGATCTCGAGGAGGAATGTCTGAAAATCCTCGCCCTGCATCAGCCGGTTGCTGCCGACCTGCGCTTTATCGTCGCCGTCCTCAAGATAAACAACGACCTCGAGCGGATTAACGATCTGGCCGGCAATCTCGCTTCCCGGAGTCTCGAGCTGATGAGCGACGTCAAGATTGACCCCCCCTTCGATGTGGTCGAAATGAGCAGCGCGGTCGAGGATATCCTGCGCAAGTCGCTCGATGCGCTGGTCAATCTCGATGAGCGCCTCGCCTGGAAAGCCATCCAGCTCGATGACGGGGTTGACAGGTTGCACAAGAACAGCTTCGACATGGTCAAGGCGCAGATCCGCAAGCAACCCGAGCATATCGATGGCCTGATCAGTTACCTGTCGATCTCCCGTTATCTGGAGCGGATTGCCGATCTGGCGACCAATGTTGCCGAAGATGTCATCTACCTGGTTGACGGTCGGATTGTTCGGCATAAAAACACCGCCTGAACGGCATCCGGATTCTTGCGATTCAAATTTGGTTGTAACGCCTTCGGCTCGAGACGAGCTGAAGGCGTTTTTTTATCAGCCAGCAGCAAATTTTCTCTGCAAGGGCTGATAAATATCCGGGACCGCTTGTGGGTCAGTCGATCCTGTGGAAAACTTGTAACTCATACAGGAGATTGTTGGCCTGACTTGCAATCAAGGGATGTGATGACCGATGAAAAAATTCCTCGACCGATACCGCGGCTGGACGCGGTGGCAGAAAACCGGCTGCTGGCTGGCAACGCTGGTTTTATTCTATGCGCTGAGCGGCTTTCTGATCGCTCCGCCGATCCTCAAGGCGGTGCTGGAGAAGAAACTTCCCGAGATTCTCCACCGTCCGGTCAAGATCGAAACCATCCGCCTGAATCCCTTCGCCCTGTCGGCGACGGTCGAAGGTTTCAACCTGGCCGACAAAGAGGGTGGCCCGTTCGTCGCCTTTGAGCGTTTTTACCTCAACCTGGAGCTGCTCTCGATTGTTAAACGGGCGCTGATTGTTCAATCGCTCGCACTGGAAAAGCCGACCATCGACTTTAGCCGGATTGACGAGCAGACCTTCAGTTTCTCCGACCTGCTGGCCGCGCCGGAGACCACTGAGCCGGCGCCGACAGCAGCCGAGCCGGCGCTGTTCTCGATCAACAATATCGAGATCAAGGGCGGGACCATTCATTTCCATGATCTGCCCAAGCAGGTCAACCACGCAATCACCGATTTGCAGTTGGCGATTCCCTCGATCTCCAACCTGCCGACCCGTGTTGAGGTGACGGTTCAGCCGCAGTTTGCTGCGGTTGTCAACGGCACTCCTTTGGACCTGGGAGGCGGCAGCAAGCCGTTTGCTGAGTCGAAGGCCACGGAAGTCAACGTGAAGATGGCCGATATCGACATTCCGGCCTACCTGGCCTACATCCCGAACCCGACCGGTCTGACTCTCAAGTCGGCCCTGCTCGATCTGGATACCCAGGTTGCCTACCGACTGTATCCCAACCAGGTTTCGCGACTGGCAGTGACCGGACGCGTGGCCCTGCGCCAGCTCGATATCGTTGACGATCAAGGGCAAAGCTACCTGCGTCTGCCGTCCCTGACCCTGGTGCTGGCCGACAGTAACCTGCTCAACCGGGAGATCCGGCTGTCGGAATTGACCGTCAGCGCCCCGCAGCTCGATCTGCAGCGCTTGAAAAACGGAGAATTGCTGCCGTTGGCGCTGCTTGCTCCGCCCGCCGGGGGGTCTGAAGCGAGCTTGCCGGTTGCCGAGGAAGAAGCGGAGGTAGCCGGGCCACCACTGCGCTTGACCATCGAGCGGCTGCGCCTGGACCAGGGTGAAGTGAGCTTCGCCGACCAGGCGTTGGAGACCCCGGCCAGTTTCAAACTGCAGGGGATCTCCCTGGCCGTTGACAATCTTTCGACCATCCCCGAAACTACGGCTACTTTGTCCCTGGCGCTGCAACCGAACCAGACCGGTCGGTTCAGCGCCCAGGGCAGCTTGGTGCTCGATCCCCTGGAACTCAAAACCAACTTGAGTCTTGATGCCCTGCAGCTGAAGGACTTTCAGCCCTACCTTTCGGAGCAGGCACGGGTGGTGCTGGCCAGCGGCAGCCTGTCGCTCAAGGGGGATCTCTCCGTCAGTCAGCCGGACGGTGCGGACGCCGTCATCAGCTTTACCGGTGCCAGTTCCATCGATGAGCTGGCGACTGCCGATACGCTGAGCGGGGCCGATCTGCTCAAATGGCAGGCGCTGGAATTCAAGGGAATCCGCTTTGACTCGCAACCGACGAGGCTCAGTCTGGATGAAATCCTGCTCAAGGATCCCTACGTCCAGGTTTTGATCAACGATGACGGCACGGCCAACCTGGCAACCCTGGCCAAGGAAAAGCCGGGAGCCGCCGGCACGGAACCCCCTGCGTCGGAGGCTGCGGTGGCGACCGAGCCGGAAGCGGCAGCCGTAGCCGCGGAACGCCCTGTCATCACCATCGGCACGGTGCAGCTGAGCAATGGCCAGGTCGAGTTTCAGGATCGCAACATCCAGCCGAGCTACGGACTGAAACTCGATCAGCTGCAGGGGAATATCAGCGGACTCTCCTCGGATCTGGAGAAGCGGGCGACGGTCGACATCTCCGCCCGGGTCGACCAGCAGGCACCCCTCACCATCTCGGGAACCACCAACCCCTTGAGTGTTGAGCCGTTTGCCGACATCACGGTTGGTTTCAAGGGCTTCAACCTGCCGCCGCTTTCTCCCTACACCGGCAAGTACATCGGCAACAAGACCGGCAAGGGCAAGCTGTCGCTTGATCTGGCCTATCAGATCGAAGGGCACAAGCTGGAAAGCAGCAACAAGGTCCTGCTCGACCAGTTCACCCTCGGCCAGCATGTCGACAGCCCGGATGCAACCGGCCTGCCGGTGAGCCTGGCGATTGCCCTGCTCAAGGATCGCAGTGGCGAAATCAACCTCGATATCCCGGTCGCCGGCGACCTCGATGATCCCGAGTTCAGCGTCGCCGGGGTGGTGGTCCAGGTGATCGTCAACCTGATTGCCAAGGCGGCCACCTCGCCCTTTGCGCTGCTCGGTGCGCTGATCCCAGAAGGGGAGGACATCCAGCATATCCCCTTTGATGCCGGAACGGCGCTCGCCAACGAGACGACCCTGGACAAGCTCGAGGTCGTGGCCAATGTCCTGCATGAACGGCCGGGGCTGAAGATGGAGATTGCCGGCCGCATCGATCGCATGCTTGATGCGGCTGCCCTGGCGAAAAGCAAGTTGCAGCAGCTGGTCAAGCTGGAAAAAATCAAGGCGACCGGGGTCAAACCGGACAAGGATGGAAAAATCCCTGCAGTTGCTGTGTCCGCAGAAGAGTATCCCGGCTACCTGAAAAATGCCTATCGGCTGGCACTCAAGCAGGGAACGAGGGAACAACGTGAGGCGGCCGCCAAGCTCAAGCCGGCCAGCGCAGCCGAGGAGCAGGCGCAGATGGAAGCCTTCCTGCTCGGCAACATTCAGGTTGCAGACGAAGATCTGCGGCTGCTGGCGCTTGAACGTGCCAACACCGTGCTTGGCCAACTGGTCGATGTTGGCAAGGTCGAGCCGGATCGTCTGTTTGTCGTGGAGCCGGAGTTGCCGGCAGTTGAAGAGGGGGCTGCGACCGATCCGCAGACGCTGGTAGAGTTGTCGATTAAGTAGGGTTCGACAGTTGTCAGCTGTTAGACAAAGCCCCGGCCATGCGGCCGGGGCTTTTGTTGTTTTAAAGATCTGAGGTGTTCATGGCTAGTTTATCGGCAGGTCATCCAGCCATTCGAGCTACATCCAGACGGTGTGTTGCGACATCTTACTGGCGAGAGTTGTGGAGCTCAATTGTGTGACTCCTTCCGATGCGATGTGGCGGCTCAGGAATAGCGTCGCAGTTTGGCCAGCCGCTTGCGTTCCCGCCGCTGGGCTTCCTTCTGTTTGCGCTTGCGTCTGTCGCTCGGTTTTTCGTGAAAACGACGGTTCTTCATTTCGCGGAACAGCCCCTCCTGCTGCAGCTTGCGCTTCATGACTTTCATCGCCTTGGTGAGATTGCCGTCAACGACTTTGATTTCCAAAAACTAGCCTCCTTGTTCAATTCTGGGTTCAGTCAATCATTCCGGGATGTTCGGGATGGTCGTGGTTGCGCCGAGATGGTTCTGCAGCGTGTACTGCTCGGCATCCTTGTCCTGGATGTAGTAGTCGGGCATCAGTGGGATCTTGCCGATGTTGGTGGCGATCACGTGCATCGGCTGGGCGAGGCCGGTGGTATGCCCGCGCAGGGCGTCACGGATCAGCTCGGCGCCTTTTTCGACCGGGGTGCGGAAATGATCGATGCCGGGAGCCGGCTCGCAGTAAAAGACATAGTAGGGCTTGATCCGCGTGGCGAGCAGCTGCTGGTGCAGTTTGCGAAAGGTCGGCACGTCATCGTTGATCCCCTTGAGCAGCACAGCCTGGTTGCCGACGTTGATGCCGCAACTGAGCAGTTTGAAGACCGCCTCGGCGGTCTCCTCGGTCAGCTCCTTGGGGTGGTTGCACTGGGTGTTGATCCAGATCGGCACCTTATGGTAGCCGCCGAGGACTCTCATCAGTTCCGGGGTGATGCGCTGCGGCAGCACGATCGGGGTGCGGGTGCCGAAACGGATCATTTCCACGTGCGGCAGTTCGCGCAGCTTGCGGATCAGGTAGTCGAGCTGGTCGTCGGCGAGCAGGAAGGGGTCGCCGCCGGTGATCAGCACGTCGCGCACTTCCGGGTGTTCGGCGATCCACGTGAGCCCCTCATCGACGTTGAAGTCGAGGAAGAGGCTGCCGTCGACCACCAGCTCCTTGCGGAAACAGTGGCGGCAGTAGAGGCCGCAGGTCTGGGTGACGGTAAAGGCGACCCGGTCGAGGTACTGGCGGGCGATGCTGTCGGGACGGACCTCCTCGGTGGCGCGATTCTCTTTCCAGACCAGGTAGTTGTCCATGCCGAAGCGGTTTTCCCGCTCCTGGCTTGATGGGATGATCTGCCGGCGCACCGGACACTGCGGATCATCGGGGTCCATCAGGCTGGCGTAATGCGGCGTCGCCCCCCAGACGGTCCGGTTGTCGGCCAGGGTCCGCTCTTCTTCCGGGGTCAGGTTGATGTACTGCCTGAGCCGATCGACCGTGTTGACGAAATTCTTCAGCTGCGATTTCCAGTCGCTACTGCTCGAGTGTTTGTCTTGATGAACTGCTGCTTCCATGACGTCCTTTCGATACGCTTCGCATAGGGTTATTCGCGGGTTATCCGCGGCGCTGTGCGCCAGCGGTCTCCCGCCAGTGGCTCTGGGGGGAATTGACGGTAGGCGGGCGCCGGGCAATCGGGAAACAATCGCTTGGGGGGGCTGGTCGGGCGATGTGGTTGTGCTGCGGCCAGCCGTAATGATCCTGAGCTGAAATGCGTTGGGCGATACCAGCACTGCGAGGGAGGTAGCGAGGGGAACGTCCATCCATTCGGGATGCCGGGAGGCGAAGAGATTGCGCGCCGCGCGCGCCAAAATTAAATGGGTTTGTTGTTTCGGACGGGGCCACCCGCACCCGGTCTTGAAGCGGATCGCTTCAATCCAGTGCTGCCCCAGAGAATGAGGGTTCGTCCCGTACAGACCAGGC
>DATFMT010000078.1:0-23134 GCA_035266745.1 Geothermobacteraceae bacterium
GCTTCAGTTGACGGCCGAGGACCTCTCCGAGCTGACGCGTCATATCCGGCGAGCTGCTGATCACCTGCCACTGCTTCAATGAACTACATCCCCATCGAACGGATGATGTCAAGCCGGGCGACGACACCGAGAACGCGCCGCTCGGCATCAACGACCGGAACCAGATGGGCCTTATTGTCGACCATCAGTGAAGCGATCTGATCAACCGGAGTCTCCGGGCTGCAAGTGACGACCTCCCGTGAACAGATATCGCCAACCTTGCGGGCACTGATCCGCTCGACTTCCTTGCGAAAGGTTTTTTCGCTTTCGAGATAGAAAACCCAATCGAAGAGCGAAATGACCGTTGGGATATGCAGCGGCTTGTCTTGTTCGACCAGATCGGTCTGGGTGACAACCCCAACCAGGCGCTGTTCCCCATCCAAAACCGGCATGGCGTTTTTTTTCAAGGCGACGAATTGTTTCGCCAGTTCGTCGACATCCATCTCCGGATTTACGGAACAGACCTCAGTCGTCATAATGTCTTTGGCTGTCAGCATCGCTCGCCTCCATTTTTGAGTAGTGCCAGTCGGGTTTCCGGCAGGCGTCGCAACAGGTCTCCTGCCAACAACCCGCAGTCTCCCATGTTCGTAGCTAGATCATCACCGGACTGGCCGTGCCAGAAAACTGCCAACCGGGCCGCTATGCCGGGAGCGACCCCTTGGGCGAGCAGGCCGCCGATCATGCCGGTCAGAACATCCCCCATCCCACCACTGGCCATGCCCGGGTTACCGGAGCTGTTGACATATACGGTACCATCTGGCAGCGCCGTCAGAGTTCTCGCCCCTTTAAGAACCAGAACCAGCTGATGGTCCTGTGCGAACAGCCGGGCGACCGCAATCCGGTCTGCCTCGATTTCGGCTATCGACAATCCGGTCAAACGGGCCATCTCTCCAGGGTGTGGGGTCAGTACCAGTTGCCGGTTCTGCACATGCTTGAGCAGATGACGATGGGTTGCCAAGGCATTCAAAGCATCGGCATCGATGACCATGGGCTGCGTCGACTCGGTGACCAGCTGACAGACCAGATCCACAGTAGGTCCGGCAGTGCCAAGCCCCGGGCCGATCGCCAGTGCTTGCTTGTCACGCCCTAATTTCTGCAATCCAGGAAAGTCGCCCTCACCCAAATACGCTTCTCCGGAACCGACGGCTTCAGTCATAACTTCAAGCAATTTGCCGGCCAACACCGGTTGAATCGGCTGCGGAGCGGCCAGCGTGGTCAGCCCCGCCCCAACCCGCATGGCCGCCTCAGCGGACAACACGGCGGCACCAATTTTCCCGGCGGAGCCGGCAATCACCAACAGATGACCAAACGTTCCCTTGTGCCCGGTCAATGGCCGTGGCGGAAAAAGCTCACATACGGTTGCGGCCGTCTCCAATCGAACCGGATTGTTTCGCTTGACGGCCAACTCTTGAGGGATTCCGATATCGACAATCTTCAGTTCGCCAACCTGTGCAACCCCGGGAAAAACCACCTGACCAATCTTGGCAAAGGCAAAACTCACGGTCAAATCGGCCCTGACCGCTGCGCCGCAGATACGCCCGCTACTGGCATCGACACCGGAAGGAATATCAACCGCCAGCACCGGACCGGCAAACCGGTTTATCCAGTCGATGGCAACCGCTGCCAAGCCACGCACAGGCGAACTAAGCCCAGTGCCGAAGATCGCGTCGACCACTAGAGCGACATCTTGGCAGCCCTCAAGTCGGCTGGCCAGCTCGGTTGCCGTGCTAACAAAGGCCGGTTCCGCACCACTGTCTTCCAATGCCTGCAACTGCAGTCGGGCGTCGCCAGCGATCTGCTCCCTGTCCGCCAGCACCAGGGTCTGGACCTGCCAGCCAAGCTCTCTCAGAGCCAGGGCCATCACATAGCCGTCGCCTCCGTTATTCCCCTTCCCCGTCAGGACCAGTACCGGCCCCGGCGCCAAATGGGCATATTTCTTCACAAGTTCGGAAACCGCGGCTCGGCCGGCATTGACCATCAGGACCGCGCCGGGGACCCCCAGTTCATTGATGGTCTGCCGGTCGTACGCCTGCATCTGGTCCGAGGTCAAGAGTTCCATGGCCCCTCAAGTATAACAGTTGCCGTGGCATAATCACCGTCATGGCTGTAGGAAAGAAGACAGCTGTTGGCGCCTTGCTGGAGCATGATTTCAGAGGCCTTGCCGCTCAGGACCAGAGACGGCTTGCCAAGGGCATCAGAGACAACTTCAATCTGTTGCCAGCTGAGCCCCTGCCTGAGGCCGAGGCCGAGCGCCTTCAAAAAGGCTTCCTTAGCGGCGAAACGCGCTGCGAGATGGGGTGCTGGGTTTTTTTTGGCGAAGGAGTAAGCAAGCTCACTAGGGGTGAACAAGCGTTCAAGAACTGCCTGTTTTTGCTTTTCGAGCAGGGTTCCGAAACGGCCGACCCGGACCAGGTCAACCCCGAGTCCGATGACAGTCATACGGTTCTTTGCGCCTTGACCAGAGAGACCATTTCAGAAACTGCGCGACCCATGCCGACCAGAACCGCCCGGGAAACGATGCTGTGGCCGATATTGAACTCTTCTACGCCGCCCAGGGCGAGAATCGGTGCGATATTGGTGTAATTAAGCCCATGCCCGGCATTGACCCCAAGTCCGAGTTTCTGGGCGGCGCGGATGGCGGTTTCTATCTTGCGCAGTTCGCTTCGTTTCAGCTCACTGGTTTTGGCGTCACAATAGGAACCGGTGTGAATTTCAATGGCGTCCGCGCCGACCCGATGAGCGGTCTTGATCTGTTCGAGATCGGGATCGACAAACAGGCTGACCGTAATGCCGCCATGCTGTAACAGCCCGAGCTGCTTTTTCAGCATGTGCCGATGCATCGAAACATCCAGCCCCCCCTCGGTGGTCAACTCTTCGCGCTTCTCCGGCACCAGGGTGACACAGTCCGGCAGCACTTCCAGAGCGATTCCGACCATTTCGTCGGTTGCCGCCATCTCCAGATTCATTCGGGTTTTGATGGTCTGGCGCAATAGGGTGACATCGCGGTCCTGGATATGCCGACGGTCTTCGCGCAGATGAATGGTGATCCCCTCGGCACCGGCCAGTTCAGCCAGAGCGGCAGCGGTGACAGGATCCGGGTCATTGATGCCCCGCGCCTGCCGGATTGTGGCCACATGATCGACATTCACTCCAAGTTTCGGCACGCCTGATTATCCTTCCCGGGTTCCACCCATGTGCTGTTCAATCGCTTCGACAATGTCATTAGCCAGCGCCTCAATCTGGAACTGGTCCTGCCCTTCGAGCATAACCCGTAATAAAGGCTCCGTCCCCGAGTAGCGGATCAACACCCGTCCATCGTTGCCAAGCATCTTTTCAATCCCCCTGATCACCCGACTGACTTCGGGCACGTCGGCAAGATCCTGGCGTTTTTTGATCCGGACATTGATCAGCACCTGCGGCAGAGCCGTCATCACCTGCGCCAGTTCCGACAAAGTTTTACCGGAACGCTGGAGAATGGCCAGCACCTGCAGGGCGGATATCATCCCGTCGCCGGTCGTGTTATGCTCGAGGAAGATCATATGGCCCGACTGCTCGCCGCCGACCCCGTAGCCATGCCGCCGCATCTCTTCCACCACGTAGCGGTCACCGACCGCGGTTCGCACCACCTGGCCGCCCGCCTTGCGCATGGCCACCTCGAGCCCCATGTTGCTCATCACGGTTGCCACCAGGGTCTTTTGGGGCAGCTTATTCTGTCGCAACAAATCGGTGCCACAGATCGCCATGACGTGATCGCCGTCGACCTCGCGTCCATGTTCGTCGACAAAGATGACCCGGTCGGCGTCGCCATCGAGGGCGATGCCTAGATCAGCACCATGTTCTTTGACCGCAGCGGCGACCACTTCGGGATGCATCGAGCCACAACCGGCATTGATGTTAGTTCCGTTCGGATTGACTCCCAGCCGTATCACCTCGGCACCAAGTTCTTCCAGAACCGCCGGGGCAGCCTTGTAGGCAGCGCCATGGGCACAGTCGAGGACTATTTTCAATCCCTTCAGATCTAGCTCGCGGGGAAATGAATTTTTCAGAAACACGATATAACGCCCGCAGGCATCATCAATCCGAAATGCTTTGCCAACCTCGCCGGCGGTCGGGCGCAGCGAGTCGATCTGCTTGGAGAAAATCAGCTCTTCGATCTTCAATTCGACAGGGTCCGGCAACTTGAAGCCATCGCGGGAAAAGAACTTGATGCCGTTGTCCTGGTAGGGATTATGCGAAGCGGAGATGACGACGCCCGCATCGGCGCGCATTGATGAGGTAATAAAGGCGATCCCGGGAGTCGGCAGGGGACCGACCAGCAGGACATCAACTCCCATGGAGCAGATTCCGGCCGCCAGGGCATTTTCAATCATGTAGCCGGAGAGCCGGGTGTCCTTGCCGATCACGATCCGGTGACGTTTGTCAGCATCCTTGCAGACAAACGCCATGGCACGGCCGAGTTGCATGGCAATTTCGGAGGTCATCGGATGGATATTGGCGACGCCGCGCACGCCGTCGGTTCCAAACAGCTTTTTCTTCATTCCGTTTATTCACCTTTACCAGCGGATTTCTTGCCGGATTTTTTGTCCTGCTCAGGGGCAGCTTCGATCGTCACCTGAACCTCAATCGCCTCCTGCTCCTTGAGTCGGGAGTATTTGCCCTGGAAATTTAATGGAACCATGAGCGAAAAGCTTTCGGTCACGTCGGTCAAGCTGACCGCTTCGGTCGGCACCTCACGGATATCCTTCAATTCGCCTTCGGCACCAACCACCACGACCTTGGCCGGGCTGAGCTTGGTCTCGACCAGCCGGAAACCGGCGGCCGGTTCGCCCTCGACACTGATCACGACCGGTACCTGCTTTTCCTTGATCCGCTCCAGCTTGACGTCGACGAACGAGGGGGAGAGCCGGGTCACCTTGAGGGCACTCGGGATATTCAACTTTTCGTCAAGCCGTTTGAACGAGGTCAATCCCGGCTTCAGATCTTTGAGATCCACCGAGATGCTGATATCCTGCGGACTGAGATTCATCAGCAGGGTCCGCGGACCACTGATCCGCACGTCAACCAGGTTTGGCACCTCGTTGGCGACCATCAGGGTCTGCGGGATGTTCTCCAGCTTTAACGGCACCGAAAAACCGATTTCCTGACGGCGTTCGCCCATGACAAAAAACCACAACACCAGGGCAAAGGTCAATGAAAGGAGCTTTAGTATCCAGTTTTCCGAGAGTCGACTGAGCATAGGCTTACTTCTTCTTCGGCTGGATACGGGGTTCCAGCAAGCGTTTAAGAACCCGTTTCAAAGAGACGGAATCAAGATCTCGGGTAATCCTGCCGCCAACCACCACCGACATCTTGCCGGTCTCCTCTGAGACGACGATTGCGACGGCATCGACCAGTTCGGTCAACCCGATCGCAGCGCGATGCCGGGTTCCCAATGCCTTACTGACATTTGGATCCTGGGTCAGCGGAAGAAAACAACCGGCGCGGGTCAAACGCCCCTGTTGCAGGACCAGGGCGCCATCATGGATCGGTGAGGCCAGGTTGAAGATGGCAACCATCAGGTCACTGGTCACCTTGGCATCGATTTCCTGGCCGACCTCGAGAAAATCGTTTATTCCGGTTTCCCGCTCGATGACGATCAACGAACCGATCCGGCGTCCGGCCATGGTGATACAGGCCTTGACCAACTCATCCATGACCTCGTTCTCTTCCTTGTAGGAGAGATCGGCAAAAAACGGGTTACGCCCGACATGGATCAGGGCTCGACGGATATCGTTCTGGAAAATAACCACGATGACCAGGATGATCGAGGAGAGGAAATTGTCCAGCAACCAGTGCAGGGTGTAGAGCCCGCCGACCTGGGAGGCGATATAGACGACCAGCACAACGGCGAGGCCAAGCAGCATCTGCACCGCCCTGGTCCCCTTGATCAGCAGGATGATCCGGTAGATGATAAACGCCACCAAAGCGACATCGAGCAGATCGAGCAGCCAGCGAAAATTTTTCAGTGCGTCGACAAACCCACCCATGACGCTCTACCCGTTTCCAGAGAAAAGCCATTGGGACATACCCCAATGAAGCTGATAATAATCAAGCTGCTGTCTTAATCGCCCAGGCCATCCTGGCTACCTCGAGGGCTGGTTTGACATCATGCACCCGAAACAGCATTGCCCCCCGATCGACACCGAGGGCGACGGTCGCCAGCGTTCCGTTCAAACGTACGGCCGGGCTTTCCTGAGCAAGGACCTTGCCGATAAAACTTTTGCGCGAGGTGCCAAGCAGTACTGGAAAGCCAAGGGTGCAAAGCCGATCAAGCCGGTTCAGTAATAACAGATTCCCCGCCAGATCCTTGCCGAAACCAATCCCCGGGTCCAGGGCAATCTTGTGCTGCGGGACCCCCGCATCGAGTGCGCGTTGGACGGAACAGCGCAGTGATGATTCAACCTCCCCGAGCAGGTCGTCGTAGACCGTATCCTGCTGCATTTGATCCGGACGTGCCCGGGTATGCATCAGGAACAGGCCCGCGCCACTTCTGACGGCGACGCCTGCCATTGCAGGATCGAACTTCAGGCCGCTAATGTCATTGATGAAGTCCACACCAGCCGCAACCGCAGCCCTGGCTACGGCACTTTTGCTGGTGTCGATAGATAAGGGGACCGCAAACTCTTTATTCAGCCGCTCGATGACTGCCGAAACCCGGTCGATCTCTTCGCTTTCAGCGACCTGAGCGGCACCCGGGCGGGTACTTTCACCACCGATATCGATCAGGTCGGCTCCTTCCGCAACCATCTCGGCAACCCGGCGCAGCGCGGCGTCCTGATCCTTGTGCAGTCCCCCATCATAAAATGAATCGGGGGTCAGGTTCAAAATCCCCATGATATGCGGGCGATCCAGCTTCAGTCGACATTGTCGACCGTTGAGACAGGGTGTCAGGGCCAATTGCTCAGTCTTCCTTGACCGTCACGCTTTCATCGACACAGGCACTATTCTCTCCGGGAGCGACATCCTCCCCGACACCTGGATGGTCGGCATCGTCATCGGCAACTGCATCTTCACCGAAAACAATCCGGCGCAAATCACGGCCATCCATGTTTTCACGTTCAAGCAAGGCCTCAGAAACCTCAACCAGTTTCTGCTGGTTGTCGAGCAGGATTTTGCGGGTCCGGGCATAATTGTCAGTGACGATCTTGCGGATTTCGTCGTCGATCTGCTGGGCGGTCGCTTCACTGTAGTTCTTCATGTGCCCCATATCGCGACCGAGAAAAACTTCGCCCTCTTTTTCGCCGTAGGCCAGCGGACCGAGGGTATCGCTCATGCCCCATTCGCAGACCATCTTGCGGGCGATTGCCGAGGCCCGCTCCAGATCATTGGAGGCTCCGGTGGTAATGCTGTCGAAGGAGATCTCTTCGGCAACCCGGCCGCCGAGCAGGGTACAAATCTTGGTGTGCAGACCGTCGCGGGTCTCATTGTACTTCTCCTCGGCCGGCAGATACATGGTGACCCCCATCGCCCGACCGCGAGGAATGATCGAAATCTTGTGCACCGGGTCGGCTCCGGGAATAAACAGGGCAACCAGGGCGTGTCCGGCCTCATGGTAAGCGGTGACTTTCTTCTCCTCTTCGGTGATCACCATTGAGCGACGTTCGGCCCCCATCATGACCTTATCCTTGGCTCCTTCCAGATCGTCCATGTCAACGGCCGACTTGTCACCACGGGCAGCCAGCAGGGCGGCCTCGTTGACCAGATTGGCCAAATCGGCACCGGAGAAGCCCGGCGTGCCTTTGGCCAGCACTTCGAGATCAACATCCTTGGCCAGCGGGATCTTGCGCGAATGAACATCGAGGATTTTCTTGCGTCCCTTGACGTCAGGACGCGGCACGACCACCTGGCGGTCGAAGCGACCCGGGCGGAGCAGGGCCGGATCGAGAACATCCGGACGGTTGGTGGCGGAGATCAGGATGACCCCCTCGTTCGACTCAAAACCGTCCATCTCAACCAGCAGTTGGTTCAGGGTCTGTTCCCGCTCGTCATGACCGCCACCCAGGCCGGCACCACGGTGCCGACCGACCGCATCGATTTCATCGATAAAGATAATGCAGGGTGCGTTTTTCTTCCCCTGAACAAACAGGTCGCGAACCCGACTGGCACCGACCCCGACAAACATTTCGACAAAATCGGAACCCGAGATCGAGAAGAATGGTACCCCGGCTTCGCCGGCTATGGCCCGGGCCAACAGGGTTTTACCGGTCCCCGGCGAACCGACCAGCAGCACTCCTTTCGGGATTCGGCCGCCAAGCCGGGAGAATTTCTTCGGATCTTTCAGATAGGAGACAATCTCCTCCAGTTCATCCTTGGCTTCGTCAATTCCGGCAACATCCTTGAAAGTGACCTTGGCATTGCTGTCAGAGAGCAGTTTGGCGCGGCTCTTGCCGAAACTCATCGCCTTGCCACCACCCGACTGCATCTGCCGCATGAAAAAAATCCAGACGGCAATCAGCAGCAGAATCGGCCCCCAGGAGACCAGCAAGGTGAACCAGAAGCTCCGGTCCTCTTCCGGCTTGGCCTGAATAGTCACCCCCTTGTCCCGCAGCTCCTTGATCAGGTTCGGGTCATCGGGAATATAGGTTTTAAAGGCCTTGCCGTCCTCATAGCGGCCTTCCAGGTTGGGCCCCGAAACGGTTATTTCCCGCACCTGGCCATTGTCAACGGCCTCAAGAAACGCCGTATAGCTGATCGGCTGCTGGGTCTGATCACGCTGGGTCATCATGTTGAACAGCAGGATCATGACCAGCGAAATCACCAGCCACAGAGCAAGATTTTTGTAAAATTGATTCACGTAGCCCCCTAAAGCTTTGGAATTCCTAAATAAATACCGCCTTGTTTGCAGCGGTTTATGCGCCGAATTTATCAGCAAAATCTAACATAAAGGACACGGGTTAACAAGCTGTTTGTCCATTTTATGCCGGCTGCAGAACCATGCGGATGACCCGCTCCGCTCCGTTTGCCGCATAACCGGAGCAACGCCGCCGTCCCAACAGCCAGAGGATCTCCTCAGACTCGAGTACCAGCGCCGCAGAACGCTCTTCCAGGGTCAGCTTGGCATCAATGAAATAATCTTTGAGTTTCTTGGTCCCCGTCATCCCTGACGGTCGGAACCGGTCCCCTGGCCGGATGCTGCGGAGCACAAAAGGAAAGTCAAGCTTGTCGATAGAGAATTCAACAAGGTGTTGACTTTCTACCGAAGTCGCTTCAGCAAAACAGATTCGCAAAGTCCCGCCTCCCGGCAACGGGTAAGTTCCAGGCCCGTCAATTTTGCACCAGAAGGGTTCGGCCTGTGCTAAGGGCTCACAGCCAACCAGCAGTTCGTCATAGCGCCTGGCGACCCAGGCACCGGGAAGATCAAGCGACGCCTGGGAACGCTCAGCCGTGACCAGGGCGTCAATCGCCTCGAGATGCAGAGCAGAAATACCCTGCAGGGAGCTTCGGGCCTCGTGTAACAGCTGGCGGTAAAGCCGCATCCGCAGGGCCGGATGCACCCCCAGCAACGCCTTGATGGGGAGGGAATAAAATCCCCCTGACGACTGCACCAGTCTCTCAAAAGCGACCGTCGTCAATTCTGCCAAACAGTCTTCGTCACGGGCGAAGCACTGCGCCATTCGGCACAGACTCGCTTCAATCTGCGGATTGAACGAGGCAAGCTGCGGCAGTAACTGGTGACGGACGCGGTTGCGGGTCAGGTCCAGGTTGTGGTTCGATGGATCGGTCAGCCAGGCCTGCCCGGCTTCTCTCAGGTAGGACTCGAGCTGTTCGCGGCGCAAGCCGAGCAGCGGTCTGATCAAACGTCCCCGGCGATAAGCCATGCCACGCATACCGGTCGTACCGCTGCCCCTCAGGAGTCTCAGCAGGACCGTTTCAGCTTGGTCGCCCTGGTGGTGGCCCAGGGCAATTGCTGCGGCCGAATAGCGGTCGGCCTGTCGATGCAGAAATTGATGCCGGGCAAATCGGGCAGCCTCTTCCACTCCCTGGCCGCGTTGCCGAGCCAGTTCCGCCACCTCGACGCGTTCGCAAACGCAAGGAACCCCCAATTTGCGGCTCAACTCGGCAACCCAGACGGCGTCTGCGGCACTGCCTTCGCGCAGGGCATGGTCCAGATGCGCCACATGCAAATCCAGTTGCATTGCCCCGGCAAGTTCATGCAACAACAGCAATAACGCAACCGAATCTGCCCCCCCGGAAACGCCAACCAGCAGCGACCCGCCGGGTTTGACCCGGCATTGCTGTTGCAGCAGATGTGCGAATTCAGTCAGCATTGGGGACCCAGAAACGCCACAGCCCTCTCCGGAAATCCGGAGAGGGCTGTGGCGAAGATTGGTGGCGGTGCAGAGATTCGAACTCCGGACACTGCGGATATGAGCCGCATGCTCTAACCAACTGAGCTACACCGCCGAAAGACTTTATCGTCAACCTCCCGCCGGGAAGGTCATTACTTGGTTGCGGGGGGGGGATTTGAACCCCCGACCTCCGGGTTATGAGCCCGACGAGCTACCAGACTGCTCTACCCCGCGTCAGGACTTGGAAATTTACCTATGCGACCCGGCAAAGTCAAGCGTTTTTTTCACGCCAGCGCAGTCGTCAGCGCTGGCGCACCAGCGGCGAGATTTTTTCCTGTAGTTTCAGCTGGGTTGCGACTTTATCAGCCGTCGGCTTATCGAGATAGGGCCCGGCGTAGACCCGGTGCCAGACCCCCTTGCTGCCAAGGTCGGCGGGTTCAACAAACAGAACATAGCCTTTGCCACCCAGTTGTTTCTTGAGTTTTCCAGCGGCGGCAGCATCCTTGAAGGAAGCCAACTGAACCACGTAGCGACCGGTGGCACTCGCTGCCGGAGTCGCGACAACGGCAGGTTTGACCGTCTGGCCGTGTGCCACGGGTTGACGGACCGGTTCAGGAGCCGGCGACTTGACCGTTTCGGCCGCAGCCGAGGTCTGCGCCGGTGTCGACTTGGCCGGCGGCAAATTGATTCCGCTGCCCAGGGGCAGATCGCCACGCGGCAGGGTATCGTAGAAGGTCAGCTGCTCGGCCGGTTTTTCAGCCACCGCCCCGTTCGCCGGGGGAGTCTCGGCCTGGGTCGTCGCCGATGGGGAGGATGGCTCCGGATTCGCCGGCAACGCGGGTTCCGGCGGGGCCGCAACCGGACGCTGCGGCAAGGGCTGCGGTTCAGTTCGGGCCAGTTGCTTGGCGGCACCGCCGCGGCCTACCATCACCCCGAGAGAGAAGCTGACCAGTGATACCGCCAGCACCAGGAATAAAAGGATAATCGCCTGTTTTCGCTCCATGCGTCTTTCACTCCGGCTCAGTGACCTCTGGGACATCCTGTGCTCCTCCCTCACATTTTTTCCGGTGCCGAAACCCCCAGCAGCGCCAGCGCGTTGCCAAGGACCGTCCGGATGGCGTTCACCAGGTAGAGTCTGGCCCTGGTGGTCGGCAGGTCATCGACGATGACCCGATGACGATTGTAGTAGCTATGGAACTGAGCCGCAAGCTCCTGGAGGAAATAAACCACCCGATGCGGCTCAAGATGCTCGGCGGCCCCCTCGACTGTTTCAGGGAACCGGGCCAGCAGCTTGGCGAGGGCCAGTTCCTCTTCAAGGGTCAGCAGGGAGACGTCAACCTCATCGCCGGTAAACTCAACTCCCTGCTCGGCGGCGTTGCGGTTGATGCTGCAGACCCGGGCATGGGCATACTGGACATAATAGACCGGGTTGTCGTTACTCTGCTGTTTGGCCAGATCGACATCAAAAACCAGCTGCGAATCGGCTTTGCGGGTCAGAAAGAAGAACCTGGTTGCATCCCGTCCGACCTCGTCGATCAGGTCGCGCAGGGTGACATAACTCCCGGCGCGTTTGGAGATCTTGACCTCTTCTCCGGAGCGCATGACAGTGACCATCTGGTGTAGAACGTAATCGGGCCACCCCTGCGGCACCCCCTGGTCAAGTGCCTGCAAACCGGCCCGCACCCGGGTGATGGTGCTGTGATGATCGGCACCCTGCTCGTTGATGACCCTGACGAAGCCGCGCCGCCACTTATCAAGATGGTAGGCCACGTCCGGCACAAAATAGGTGTAGCTGCCGTCGGCCTTGCGCATGACCCGATCCTTGTCGTCATCAAAATCGGTGGTCCGCAACCAGAGGGCATTGTCCGCTTCGTAGGTATGCCCATTGGCGATCAAGGCCTCGACGGTTGCAGCGACCTTCCCCTCGGCGTAAAGGCTCGACTCAAGAAAAAAATTATCGAAGCGGACATCGAACGCAGTCAGATCCTGATCCTGTTCCCGGCGCAGATAGGCAACGGCAAACTGGCGGATCGCTTCAAGATCCTGCGGGTCACCGGCAGCCGTCACATGCTGATCGCCGGCGTCGACCGTCTCTTTGGCCAGATACGCCGCCGCCACGTCACGGATATAGTCCCCCTGATAGCCGTCGGCCGGCCAGCGCGGATCGTCCGCCGCAATCCCCAGGCAGCGAGCTTGTACCGAAAGCGCCAGGTTGTTGATCTGGGCACCGGCATCGTTGTAATAGAATTCGCGGGTCACCTGCCAGCCGGTCGCTTCGAGCAGCCGGCAAAGGGTATCGCCGACGGCGGCACCCCGGCCATGGCCGATATGCAGCGGACCGGTCGGATTGGCGCTGACAAATTCAACCTGCAGCTTGCGGCCGCCGCCGTAACGGCTCTTGCCATATGCGCTCCCGAGGTCGTGAATCCGTCTGAGCGCAGCGTACCAGCATCCCGGGGCCAGATGGAAATTGATGAAACCTGGACCGGCAATGGTCAACCGTGACCAGATATCGGACCGCTCGCCGAGTGACTGAACAAGGGCCTCGGCGACCTGGCGCGGGGCTTTCTTTTCCGGCTTGGCCAGCATCATGGCCAGATTGGTAGCAAAGTCCCCGTGGTCAGCCCGCCCGGGCACCTCGAGGGTAAAATCCGGCATGACGCCCGATTCGAGCACTCCCCGCCGGTAACAGTCCTGCAGGGCCTGCTGCAGATTTCTGCGTAATTGCTGTTTCATTCCTAACACTTTCTAGACTTCGTCTTGGCTTTGCTGGTCTTGCCCGTCTGCCCTGCGCAGTTTGTGCAGGGTCACATCTTCTGAAAAATCAGGACAGTGCAGGCTGGCATCATCCCCCCGGGAAAACCGTTTGGCACAATTGGCCCGCCAGGCACACAGTGGACAGATTTTGCGATTATCGTGGGACATTTTCAACCATCTTTCTTGCACACGGCGCTGGCATGTTAGCCCTGTCCGACAGGGCTGTCAAGCCGACTGCAAGTTCCTATCTGGACGACTCGTCACTCTTCTGGAGCGGCTTGTTCTGCTTGGGGAATTGGTAGACGATTTCGTCCTTGCGCACCATCCCGAGTTCCTGGCGAGCAATCCGTTCAATGGTTGCGTGGTCATGCTGCAAGGCGTGGATCGCTTCTTTCAACCGTTGGTTTTCGGCAACCAGCTCTTCGACCTGGTGTTGCAGGTCGGTGCGGTGGTTATAGGTTTTGACCAAGCGCAGGATCCCTTTGTCGCCGAACAGGGCAAACCCGATCAACGCCAGCAACAACACAACCCACCACCAGCGAAAACTGTAACCGGTTGTGTGGCCTGTTGATTCAGGCTGGGGGGTTGTCATGGCTGCACCTCAGGGCTCAAACTTTTCAATCTCGAACCGAAAACTGTTCAAGCGTAGCACATGAACAGCTCGCTTGACAGGCGTAACTAAAGACCAGGGGTGTCAGGGGTATTCAGATTGCCGCCGAACCGTGCCAGCTGGCCGATTCCGGTCAGAGAAAAGGTGATCAGGTACTCACTGTCCTCAAGCCGGTTGCGGTACACCAGCGACAGGCTCCAGCACTGGGCACGATATTCCAGGTCCACGACCTGCTCGAGGTTGGCTTCCTCGCGAAAATCATAGCGTTGCAGATATTTCAAAATCACCGGCTCAAGCCAGGAAAGTTCAAGCGCTCCGGAGAGGTAGTGGTTGCTGTCGCGGGTATAGCGGTAATCCAACGTCAGCGCATTCCCGGCCACATCACGCATACCGGCGATCGCATTGAACATGGTGATCCCCTCTTCTCCAGGATTCGGATCATAGCGGGCATCCAAATCGAGGTAGCTGGCCGTATCCGGCCGGGCGATCAGCTCAAGGCGGATCGAGGAGAAGGGCTTGCGACTGTCGGCCGGGTCGAGCGGGTTTCGCTGCGACTCCTCGATGTCGAATTCCTGGGACAGTCGCGTATAGAGGAACTCGTGATAACGCGGCGTGCCGGTCTCATCGAACTTGCGATAAGTGAAGCGGTTGGTGACCCCGTAACTGATCAGGTTGGTCGGTTCAATGCGATCCAGTCCATCGAAAAACGGCAGGTCGGATTGCGGCTCATCGGGAACGAACTGATACTTGATGTCCGGCTCGACACTGTGCCGAATCTTGTCAATGCCATGCCAGCTTGGCTGGTAAACTCGTGAGAGGCGCGTAGAGACCCGGGTGGTAAAATCAGCTATTCCATCAGCCACGGTTTGTTCCGGGGCATTGACAAGCAGATACGCGCGATAGGTATAGCCGATTTCTGGTTCGACCTCCAACAGTTGCAAGGGGTGAAAGACTGTCGACAGGTAGGGCCGTACGCTTACTCGCTGTCCCCGCACACCCGATTCGCGCCAGAAATGGCTGGCCGAACTTTCCAGCCCGTAATAAAGGCCGGTCGTCTCGTCCTGGCGTCGCAACAGATCAAGATGGACTTCCGGCAGCCGTTGCAGGGTCTCCAGGTTTTTTTGTTCCAGGTCCTGGATGTATTTCAACTGGCCTGAGAGGTTCAGATCACCCCAATGCTTGGCGAGCACTACGGTCGACTCGGCTTTTTCCTTGGTATAGTCGTCAGCCACACGGCCGAAATCTTCAAAATAGTCCCGGCTGCTGACATATTCGACATCGGCCGCCAAGCTGACCTGGCGGGGCAAAAAGCCCGAATGCTTCCAGCGAACGGCAAAACGGTCCTCAGCATTTTTCAGGCCACTGATTCGGTAGACAAAGGCTTCGCCGTCATTTTCATTGGCAAAGGCATAACGGTACTCAATCCCCTGGCCAACCCCGAGTTCGGAGAGGTAATCGAGGTAAAAGGTCATGTCCTGGTTGCGGGCCAGGGCCCAGTACCAGGCGACACCAAGCTCGGCGCCCCGTTTTTCCGAATAACCGAAATCCGGGGTTAATAACCCAGATTTTCGTTCCTGCTTGACCGGGTACAGCATGATCGGCGTATAAAAGACCGGCAGGCCCGCCAGGTAAAAGACCCCATTGTGCCCCTTGGCATAACCATCGATATCGATGACGAGATCGTCCGCGCCAAACTTCCAGGCCGGGTCCTTGGCATCACAGACCGTGAAGGTGCCCTTCTGAATCCGGTAGGTTAACGGATCTACTCGCTCGATCTGCTCACCGGTCAGATAAAAATTACTCTGCTTCAGATACAGCTTGCCTTCCACCAACTTGCCGAAACCAGTCAACAGATTTACGGAAACGACCTCCCCCTCCAGGGTCCCTTCCGGAGTCTTGACAATAACTCCGCCTTCGGCATCCGCTTGTCCGCTTTTGACTGAATACTTGACCTTGTCGGCACGCAGGTTGACCAGACCGGTCTCCAGCAAGACGTCGCCGCTGGCCTGGTAAAGACCCGTTTGCTCATCAAAATCGAGCTGATTGGCTTCGAGTTTGACCGGCAGGTCAGACTGGGTCAAATCGGCGATGACGTCCTCGGCAGCCGCAGACACCGTGAACAGCAGGAGCAACAAACCAAGCACTGGCAGCAACCTGAAACAGGCTATGTCATGAACGGCTTTCAGCATTCTCTTTTTCACGTTTCAGCAGCTGGTTACGCAGCACGGAGATCAGAAAGATCGAGCCGGCAACAACGATCGTTTCGCCTGGCTGACGGACTGCAAATGCCTGGTCCAAGGCTTCTTCTGCCGGCAGGTGGCAACTGGCTGCCCCCCCCCGACGAGCAACAAATTCAACAACCCGCACCGGGTCAACCACCGCTTCGACCTCAGGTTTTGTGACATACACCCGGGTCGCAAACGGCAGTAACACCCTGAGCATGGCCTGCCAGTCCTTGTCGGCCTTGAAGCCGGTCACCAGGTGAACCCTATTCAGGCCGGACGCTGTCAGGTAATCGGCCAAGGCCTGACAACCGGCGAGATTATGTGCCGCGTCGAACAACAGCTGCTCCCCTCTCCACCACTCCAGGCGTCCCGGCCAGCTGAGTTCTGCCAGTGACTTGACCGCGAGCGAACGAGCGACGTGCCAGCCCTGCGACTGCAGGTAAGCGGCGACCGCCAGAGACAGGCCGAGGTTGTCGTGCTGATGCATTCCGGCCAAGCCGGAAATGACCTCCTCATTCCAACCGAGCCCTGCAAATCTAAACCCTGCTGGCCCGGAACGAATCTGCCAGTCAGAATCGGCAGCATAAATCTCTGCAGCAACTGCATGCGCCTGTCGCTGCAGTACCTTCAACGCCTCAGGCTTTTGCCGGGCGACAAAAACCGGCACTCCAGGCTTGATAATGCCTCCTTTTTCAGCGGCAATCGCCGCCAGGTCATCGCCCAGGTATGCTGCGTGGTCATATGAAATCGGCGTGATGACGCTAACCAGAGGAGTCACGACATTGGTAGCGTCCAGCCTCCCGCCGAGGCCGGTTTCCAGGATGGCGATATCGACCTTGGCCTGCCGGAAATACTCCAGTGCCATCGCCGTGGTCATTTCAAAAAAGGTCACCGGCAGATCGGTGACCAGACCCTGCAGCCTGGCCGTGATGCTGACCACGCTGGCTTCGCTGATCACCTGCCGGTCTACCTGAATCCGTTCGGTGAATGAATGCAGATGCGGTGAGGTGTAGAGGCCAACCCGGTATCCGGAGTTTTGCAGGATACCTGCAAGCGCAACGGCCGTCGACCCCTTGCCGTTGGTCCCGGCGACATGCACACAGGGATATAGCAGCTGCGGTGATCCCAGCCGCCCCAGCAGGGTCCGAATATTGTCCAGCCCCAGCTTGATGCCGAATTTCTGCAGGCCAAAAAGATAGTCGAGGCTGCGGTGGTAATCCACCGGATCAACTCTTGGTGAAGTTCCGCAGGATTTTTGAGAGGGTCTCTTTCATCTCCTGCCGCCGAACGATCATGTCGACCATGCCGTGCTCGAGAAGATATTCTGAGCGTTGAAAACCCTCAGGCAGTTGCTGCCGAATCGTCTGTTCGATAACCCGTGGCCCGGCAAAGCCGATCAGAGCCTTCGGTTCTGCCATGTTGATATCACCGAGCATGGCAAAACTGGCGGTCACCCCGCCGGTGGTCGGATCGGTCAGGACCGAGATGAACGGGATGCCGGCGGCCTTGAGCTTGGCCAGAACGGCACTGGTTTTGGCCATCTGCATCAAAGAAAGGATACTTTCCTGCATCCTGGCCCCGCCGGACGAGGAGAACACGATCACCGGCAGTTTTTCTTCCAGGCCTTTTTCCAGTGCCCGGGTGATCTTCTCGCCGACGACCGAGCCCATGCTGCCACCCATAAAACTGAAATCGAAAACGCCGATGGCCACCGGCAGCTGGTCAATGGTACCGGTGCCGCAGATGATGGCGTCGCCGCCGCCGGCTTTCTTGACTGCGACCTTGATCCGGTCCTTATACTTCTTGGAATCCTTGAACTCGAGAAAATCGACCGATTCCATAGCCGCATCCATCTCGACAAAAGAATCCTCATCCAGAATCAGCCGAATCCGCTCCTGAGCCGAAATCCGGAAATGATAGTCACATTTCGGACAGACATTCAGATTGCGCTCAATTTCGCGAGTATAAATGATTTCATCGCAATTTTTACACTTGGTCCAGACCCCCTCAGGGACCTGCACTTTTTTCGAATCTGCCCCAGAAATCGGCGGCTTATCTTTACGTTTGAACCAGGCCATGCGTTACCTCACCTTCGGTTTGAGTTAGAACCGGAATGTTTCTCCGCCATGTAGGACTTCCAGGCGTTGCTCCCCAAGAGCCTCCAGTTCCATCACGACCTCCTCCAGAAATTGGGGCTTGATATGAAAAATTTTAACCGGTACTTCGGATCGGTCAAATTTTGCAAGTTCACGACATAACATGGATGGCGTCAGATGACCACTGGCGTCGGCGAGTTTCTGCAGCCGATTGGGAAACGAGGTCTCGATAAACGCCGCCTTGAGATTGGCACATCGCCGCCCGAGTGTCCAGATCTGCTCCGTGCCCGAGGTGTCCCCGGAGAACAGCACCGAGCCTTGAGCGTCGCTCAGACAGTAGCCGGCAGTATAGACCGGATGGCAGGTTCTCGCCCAATCGATTTCCAACCCGGCAATCTCCACCGACTCCCCCTCAACCAGCGCACAGAATTTTAGCGCCGGAGCTTCGGCTGTTGGCAGGCGGGTAAAATCGGGCCAGACCTGGTCATTAAACAGATGGTCGCGCAGGGTTTGCAAAACCGGAGCCGGAGCCCAGACCCGCAGGGGTTGGCTCTGCAGGGTCAGAACATTGTCGACCAGAAACGCCAGGTCAACCATATGATCGAGGTGGGCGTGGGTCAACAAGACATCAGTCACGGCAGCCTGTTCCGCAAGGCTGAGACTTGAAGTCACGGTGCCGGCGTCCAGCAACAGGTTGTCGTTGAGCAACAAGCAACTGGTAAAAAAGCCGGGCAGCCGCGACCCGTAACTGCCGAGGACTCGTATCTTCACAGCTCCTCCTGGAACGACCAGGCACGCATACGCCTACTCAGGACGGTGATCGATTGCGTCGCGCAGGCTGCGGACAAAGCTTTCGACCTGTCTAAGCCGTACAGCTTCCGGCGCACTCTCAATCACCTTGACCAGTGCGCTGCCAACCACGACGGCATCGGCAAAACGGGCGATATTGCTTGCGTCAGCTGGCGTCGCAATGCCAAAACCGACCGCCACTGGCACCGGGCTGGTGACCATCAGTTCCCGAACTTCAGCCTCGATACTGTCAGCGTTAACCGCCTGGGTCCCGGTGACACCGGTCATCGAAACGTAATAGATATAGCCTTCAGCGCTACTCGCCAGGCGGGCTTTCCGCTCCGGCGGCGTGGTCGGTGCCAGCAGGGTGATCAGGTCAATGGCGGCCGGGCGCAGATAGCGCTGTAATTCGTCAGCTTCCTCTGGAGGCAGGTCGACGATCAGCAACCCGTCAACCCCGGCAGCGGCTGCATCTTTGGCAAACAACTCGTTTCCATAGCGCAGCACCGGATTGTAATACCCCATCAGCACCAGCGGGACATCACTCTCGCGCCGGATCTGGCGCACCACGTCCAGAACCCCGACCAAAGTCGTTCCCTGTCGCAGGGAGCGCTCGGATGAGGCCTGGATGGTCGGGCCATCGGCCATCGGATCAGAAAACGGTATGCCGAGCTCGATCAAGTCGGCACCCGCCCGTTCCAGCACCCTGACGATCGCAACCGTCGTTTCCAGGTCGGGGTCACCGGCGGTAATAAACGGCACCAGGGCTTTGCGCCCAGCCTGTTTCAGTTCTGTGAAGGTCTGTTTTATCCTGCTCATAAATCTCTGTTTCATCAGTCAAATTCGGTCAGTTTAATCGATGACCCAGGCCATTTCAACCGTTTTCTCCCTCCAGCAGGGCGCGCACTTCAAGCAGCAGATCAAGAAACATCTCGCGGGTCAGGCGACCGGTCTGAATGTTGTAGCGGCTGGTGTGATAGCTGGCGACCAGGGTCGGCCCACCGTCCAAGCGATGGATCTTGCCATGGGCAAAGGGATAGTCAGCCAGGCGCCTGACCACCCCCTGCTCACGGCACGCTCGCAAATAACTCAGATATGCGGCCTGGCCAAGCGCCAGGACAATCTGCAGGCGCGGCAGGCTGGCCAGTTCTTCGCTCAGATAGGGACGGCAGGTATGGAACTCCCCGGCGGTCGGCAGGTTGCCCGGCGGAACACACTTGACCGCATTGGTCAGATAGAGGTCGCGCAACTCGAGCCCGTCATCCAGGGCTACGGCTGTGGCCTGATTGGAAAACTCGGCTTCATACAGCAGCGGGTACATGAAATCACCGGCCCCGTCACCGGTGAAGGGACGTCCGGTCCGGTTGGCGCCATGCGCACCGGGAGCGAGCCCCAGCAGACAAACCCGCGCCTGCGGGTCGCCGAAGCCGGGAACCGGACGGTTCCAGTAACCCTCGCGGAGATGCCCCTTCTTCGCTGGCAACTGATCGATATACTCTGCCAGCCGTGGGCAGGCACGGCAGGTCAGCAATCCCGGTAGCTCGGCAGCAAGCATGATGGTCGCGCGCTGGGCGCCTAACCCTTCTGCTTGTCCCCACCCCCGCCACCGCGGGGGCGGCGGGAACGGCGACGCGGACGATGTTTGGGATGGGCGGTTTTCTCCGGGACCGGCGCCTTCTTGCGCGCAGACGGACGCTTATAATCCCAGACGAAATCCTCTTCAATCGGGAAGGAGCTGGGAATCTTGCGGCCGATGTACTCCTCGATATCGGGCAGGTGAAAGACCATGTCCTCATCGGCAAAACTGATCGCCTTACCCTGTGCACCGGCGCGCGCGGTACGACCGATTCGATGGACGTAGTCTTCCGGGTCCTGTGGCAGGTCGTAGTTGACAACATGGCTGACATCATCGACGTGGATACCGCGCGATGCGACGTCGGTCGCCACCAGAAAGTGCAGACGCCCCTCCTTGAAATCATCAAGGAGCCGCATCCGTTTCTTCTGCGGGATGTCTCCGGAGATCACCGCAGCCTTGAAATCGTTGACCTTGAGGCGGTCAGCCAGGTGTTCCCCTTCCCGCTTTGTGTTGACGAACAGCAGGACCCGCTCGGGATCCTGCTCCTGCTTCAACAGACCGAGCAACAGGGGAAACTTTTCCCGCCGCCCGACGTGATAGAGGATCTGCTCGACCCGATCGGCCGTCACCTGTTCAGGTGCGATGGAGACCCGTTCGGCCAGGTCCATGAACTCGTAGGCCAATTCCATGACCCGCTGCGAGAGAGTCGCGGAGAACAGCAGGGTCTGGCGCTGGTCGAATTCGGGCAGCTTGCGCAGCAGGTAGCGCAGGTCCTTGATAAAGCCCATATCGAACATCCGATCGGCTTCATCGATGACCAACGCTTCGATGGCTTTAAGCGAGAACACCTTCTGTTTGTAATAATCGATCAGCCGCCCGGGTGTGGCGACGATGATATCGACGCCGCCGCGCAGGGCCTGGCGCTGTTTGTCATAGTCGACACCGCCGAAAATCGGCTGGATGACCAGCGGGCAGAATTCCCCCAACCCCCGGGCATCCTCACAGATCTGCACGACCAGTTCGCGGGTCGGGGCGATGATCAGTGCCCGCGGCGCATGTTTATCACGGCGTTTCTGGCGCAACAGCCGGGCAAACAACGAAATAAGGAATGCCGCCGTTTTGCCGGTGCCGGTCTGTGCCTGACCGGCGACATCCTTGCCCGAGAGCGCCAGGGGGATCGATTCCTCCTGGACGGGTGTCAGTTCCGTAAATCCGACTTTTTCGATCCCCTGATGGACCTCGGCAGGCAGATCAAGTTCGGTGAATTTCATGGTTTTCCTTTAGAAAAAGGCTCTGGCACAGAGAATAGGTTTCAGGAACGTCCTGAATTCCGATCCGCGCATCCAGCAACCTAGAGTTTGACATCCATCGCTTCGGCAACCGTGTGGATATCCTTGTCGCCCCGCCCGGAGAGGCAGACGACCATGATCTGGTCCTTGCCCATGGTCGGTGCGAGCTTGATCGCCTGGGCGACGGCATGGGCACTTTCCAGGGCCGGGATAATCCCTTCGAGCTGGGTCAGCATCTGGAAGGCGTCGAGTGCCTCCTGGTCGGTGATCGAGACATACTCGGCGCGCTCGATATCCTTCAGGTGGGCATGCTCGGGGCCGACACCGGGATAATCGAGCCCGGCCGAGATGGAATGGGCATGGTTGATCTGCCCGTCCGCATCCTGTAGCAGGTAGGTCTTGTTGCCATGCAGGACCCCAACCTCCCCGGCCCCGATCGACGCGGCATGCTTGCCGGTCTCGACGCCGAGCCCGGCCGCCTCGACCCCGACCAGGCGAACCTGGGACTCGTTGACGAATGGGTAGAACATGCCAATGGCATTCGACCCCCCCCCGATACAGGCGACGGCGACATCCGGTAAACGCCCCTCGGCCTCGAGAATCTGCCGACGGGTTTCACGGCCGATGACCGCCTGAAAGTCTCGGACCATTTCCGGGTAGGGATGTGGCCCGGCCACCGTACCGATGACGTAGAAGGTGTCGCGGACATGGGTGACCCAATGCCGCAGGGCATCGTTCATGGCATCCTTGAGAGTCGCGGTGCCGCTGGTGACGCCATGAACCTCGGCGCCAAGCAATTTCATGCGGAAGACATTCAACGCCTGACGCCGGATATCCTCGGTCCCCATGAACACCTGGCATTGCATACCGAACAGGGCGGCGACGGTCGCCGTAGCCACCCCGTGCTGCCCGGCACCGGTCTCGGCGATCACCTTGGTTTTCCCCATCCGCCGGGCCAACAGGGCCTGGCCGACGGTATTGTTGACCTTGTGGGCACCGGTGTGATTGAGATCTTCGCGCTTCAGGTAGATTTTAGCGCCACCGAGCTGCTCGGTCAGGCGCCGGGAGAAATACAGCGAACTCGGTCGGCCGACATAGTGTTTGAGATAGTAGTCGAGTTCACGCTGAAACGATGGGTCGGTCTGGGCCGCGCGGTAGGCCTCGTCGAGTTCGAGCAGCGCCGGCATCAGGGTTTCAGCGACATAGCGGCCACCGTATTGACCAAAATGACCACGTTCGTCGGGATATTTATAGGTCATGACTTGTTTCCTTGGCGGTGCGAATAAAACTTCTCAGCTTATGCAGATCCTTGCGACCCGGGGCCGCCTCGACACCACTTGAGACATCGACCGCGTAGGGTTGCACGGTCCGAACCGCTGCCGCAACATTCTCCGGGGTCAATCCGCCGGCCAGAATGACCGGGCG
>DATFMT010000079.1:0-5560 GCA_035266745.1 Geothermobacteraceae bacterium
ATGGTGCAAGCTTCGGTCGCCAGTCGTTGATCACTCATGGGCCATTCCTTTCTTGCGCAACGGTTCAAAGGTCGACTTGTTGGCTGCAAACCGGTAAGCTTCTTCGATGTCGATCGTCTTGGCATCGTAGAGTTCCATCAGGGCCTGGTCCATCAGTTGCATTCCCTCGCCTTTGCCGGTCTGGATCACTGAGGGGATTTGGAAGGTCTTGCCTTCGCGGATCAGGTTGGACACCGCTGCATTGACCGCAAGGACCTCCAGCACAGCACAGCGTTTGCCATCGGTGCTGCGGCAGAGCTGTTGGGCGATGACCCCGCGCAGCGACTCGCCGAGCATGGTGCGAATCTGCTCCTGCTGGCTGGTCGGGAAGACGTTGATGATACGATCGACGGTTTTCGCGGCGCTGTTGGTGTGCAGGGTGCCAAATACCAGATGACCGGTTTCTGCGGCAGTGATCGCCAGTTCGATGGTCTCCAGGTCGCGCATCTCACCGACCAGGATGATGTCTGGGTCTTCGCGCAGGGCGGCCTTGAGGGCGGCTGCGAACGACTGGGTGTGGCGGCCGACTTCACGCTGGTTGATCAGACTCTTTTTACTGCGATGGACAAACTCGATCGGGTCCTCGATGGTGAGGATGTGTTCGGTGCGTTGTTCGTTGACGTGGTCGATCATGGCCGCGAGGGTGGTCGATTTGCCACTGCCGGTCGGTCCGGTGACCAGAATCAGACCCTTTTTGAACTGGGTGAATTTGAGTATCGACGGCTTCAGCCCCAGTTCCTTAACTGTGAGGATCCGGGTCGGGATCAGGCGAAAGACGGCGCTGATGCCAAGCCGGCCATAAAAGATATTGGCGCGAAACCGGGACTCGATGGCCGGCACTTCGTAGGCAAAATCGATGTCCCGGGTCTGTTCGAACTCATCCCGCTGGCTCTCCGACATGATTTCGTACAACAGGGCCTTGTACTGATCGTGATTGAAGACATTCGGATGCGCCGGAGTCAGAACACCGGAGATCCGAATCAGTGGCGGGTTTTCCGGCGAGATATGCAGGTCAGAGCCCCCTTTGTCCTTGAGAATTTTAAATAGACCATCGATTTTCGGCATGGGTACCCCTCCTGTTGCTGGAATCTGTGCACCATGACATCTGCATGTGTCGCCAATTGGATGCTATATTTATGCAGAGGGCGTCCCCCTCTTTTCGGTTCGGAAACAGCTGATCTTTAGGTTTTGCAGGTGAACTTTCCGAGGTTGATTCACTGCCTGCACAATGGAGTCGAAGTGCCGACACCCTTACCCAAGCCAGACAATTAGGAGGAGACATGAAAGTCAGGAAACTTTTTTTTGATTATGAGTACGAAGAAGTTCTCGACCTCAAGAACCGGGAGTTGATCCGGGTTGCCTGCGCGGTGGCGGTGCACTGCCCTGACTGACTGCGCAAGCACTTCGCGGTCGCGAAGCAGGCAGGAGCAACTGAGGCCGAGCTCAAAGAGGCGATGGCCTATGGAATGATGGCCCCCGGGGGGCGGGCAAAGAATTTTGCCAAGGGGATGCTCGAAGAGTTGCTGCCGGACTAGTCCTCGTGTGGAGAGGGTTGGCAACAGCAGCGGACCACTTGACGCTTGACTAAACTCGCCAATTTACGTATACGTTACAGAATTACACGAATGTACTTAAGGTGCGCGCATCGTACGACCGGCCCGAAGTGTCGGTCATTCGCTGCGCCGCCGGCCCTCTCGCCTTTCAGATGCGGGGTCCTCTGCCCTTTTGTCGAAACAGGATTGATGCTGAATCATTTCGTTCCCGCAGTCTGCTATCTGGCCGGTCTCGTGCTTCTGAGCGTGGTTCTCTTGATCGGGAATGCGGCACGCAAAAAGGCGCTGGACGCCAGGCAGGAAAGTGAAGAGCGCTTCCGCCTGTTCTTCGAATCATCCGCTGCCGCGATCGGCATCACCTCACCGACCGGAACCTATCTTCAAGTCAATCCGACCTCCTGCCGTCTGCTCGGCTACACCGAAGATGAACTGCTGGGTCTGAACGTTCTGGATGTCACCCACCCTGATGACCGGGAAATGGTCCGGCGGCAGTTTGCCGAGTTGCTCAGCGGAACCCGCCAGGTCCTCGACTATGAAAAACGCTACCTGCATAAGAACGGTCAGGTCCTTTGGGGGCACGCCACTGCCAGCTGTCTGCGTGACGGTGCGGGGCGACCACAATATATTGCCGGCCAGGTGGTCGACATCAGCGACCGCAAGCAGGCCGAAGCCGCACTGCTGGCCGCTAACCGGCAGTTGCAGGGGATCATCGACTTTCTCCCCGACGCCACCCTGGTGATCGATGGCGAAAAGCGCGTGATTGCCTGGAACCGGGCCATGGAAGAGAAAACCGGGGTCGCCAAGGAAGAGATCCTCGGCCGGGGCGACTCGGCCTATGCGCTGGCCCTGTACGGCAAACGCAAACCGATCCTGATCGATATGATCGGCGAGCCGGAACTGATGGCCGAAGCGGAGTACGATTTCATCGAGAAGCGCGGCGAGACCCTGGTTGCGGAACGGTTTCTGCCGAAGCTATACGGCGGCCGGGGGGGGTATATGTGGATGAAGGCGTCGCCGCTACTGGACCAGGCTGGTCGGCTGGTCGGCGCCATCGAGTCGATCCGCGATATTTCCGCACGCAAGCAGGCCGCTGAGGAGCTGCGCCGCGCCAACCGCGAGTTGGACGCCTTTGCCTATACGGTCTCGCATGATCTGCGTTCGCCCCTGACACCGATTATCGGTTATGCCGACCATCTGGCGGAGCACTACCAGGAACAACTCGACGCTGCGGCCCTGCAGGCGCTCGGACAAATCAGCAGCTCGGGCAACAAGATGTTGGCAACCATGAACGACCTGCTGCAACTGGCCAAGGTTGGCGTGGTTGAGCCACCGCCGGCCCCCATCGACCTCAGAGACGTTGTTGAACGGGTTGCAGAGGGTCTTGCCGGGCAACTGGACAGCGTTGGAGCGCAACTGAGTATTCAGGCCTTACCCAGCGTGCAGCTGCCGGAAAGTCTGTTTTATCAACTCTTCGACAACCTGATTCGTAACGCCATTGTTCACGGTTGCCGTCAGGGCGGAGTCATTGAGGTTGCCGGTGAGCGCAGCGGTGACCGGGTCAGGCTGTCGGTCTGCGATCACGGCCCGGGGATTCCTGAAGCGGACCGACAGCGCGTCTTCGATGTTTTCTACCGCGGCGCAGCCGCACAGAGTCGGGAGGGGACAGGTATCGGCCTGGCCACGGTCAAAAAAATTGCCAAGCTGTTCGAAGGGCGGGTCTGGATTGGGGAGACACCTGGCGGCGGGAGCACGTTCTGGATCGAACTGCAGGATCGCCAGGCTCTTGATGATCAGTTGGCCAGCTAGCTGTTGAGCCAAATCCAGAGATGTGAACTCCGGTTGCAACAGGGCCGGCTGCGGTTGCTGCAGCCGGCTCTGTCTGTTTGTGGCCGATAAGTTAACCGCTTAAGCGGCAGACTTATCAGCGCCGTGGAGCAACACGTCTTCATAGTGTTTGACTTCACGCACGATCCAGACCGCGCCGCAATCCCCGCACTCGTTCAGGTTCTTGGCGAAGCCGTCGGCGTGGGTATCAACCTCGACATGCTCTTTGTGGTGACAGACCGGACATTCCATGATTATTCTCCTCTTGAGGACCCCTGTTTTATATGGAATTAAAATACAAACATGGTAACCATAGCGCTCAATTGCCGCTTATTGCAAGGAAAAAAGTTATAAAAAACAATGAATTAGCCGATGCTTTTGTTTTGGCAGGCAGACCGACGCTTGATGCCCGTGATTCGAGTCGGGGGGAGCGGGCAGGGTGAAATCGTAAAATCCGTTGAAATGACAGGGCCCAGGGAAAATCAACCAGTTTTTTACCCCATCCTTTGCGACGCTGCTGTGACTCAGTTTTTGCCGTCGGGGAGGACTTCAAGGACCCGGGCTGTCTCCCCTTCGATCTGCCAGCGGATATTCAGATTGTAGAGACTGATGCCGTAAATCCGCTTTGCTTCAGATTTCTGGTAGGCCGGCCGCGGGTCCTGCTGCAGCACCTGGGTGATCAGCTCCTTGAGTTGCGGGTGCTGGCGTTTTTGCCAGCCGACCTGGGCTTCGGCATCGGGTGAGAAGGCGACCTCGAGTTGGGCGAGCGGTTTGTTCTGGAAGCGCCCGCCGGTCGCCTCGGGGACCGCGTCGACGTAGGGGAGGTAGGGCTTGATGTCGATGATCGGGGTGGCATCGACCAGGTCGATGCCGCCGAGGCGCAGGCCGAGCTTGCCGTGGCGCTCCTCGATGCCGAGCAGTTCGGCCCGCGACAGCCCGAGCGGGTTGGGCCGAAACGGCGAGCGGGTGGCAAATACCCCCTGGCGGATGTTGCCCCCCAGACGTGGCGGACGAACCGTAGGCTGCCAGCCCTGTTCCATCGCTTCATGAAAAATGAAGAGCAGCCAGACATGGCTGAACTCCTCGAGCCCGCGCAGCATCTCCCGCTTGGAGAATTCCGGCAGCAATTCGAGCCAGCCTTCCGCCGCAGTCACCAGCCCCGGCTGGCGCGGCACGCCGAATTTCTCCTGGTAAGGGGTGCTGATCACCCCGATCGGATCAATCGTGAAACCCACAAAAATCTCCCTGCTTGCGCCTTGGCCCCGCGATTTGCGAAACACGCTACAATCATAGGACAAACCAAACGAAAGTGGGGCCAAAATATGCAAAAGCTACTTTTCGCCTTGGCCGGTGGCATTATCCTGCTCGGCTGCGCGGCCAGCCGGCCGGAGATTCCGGTTGATCGGGGTTCGGTCGAGCCGGGCAGCAAGGTGACCCGCGGCGGCACGACCGAACTGGACTTGCTCGGTCCGGGGCTCAAGCTCGGCGACCAACTCCCGTCCGTCAGCCTGGTCGATAGCAACCTGCGGCCGGTCGACCTGTCGACCCGGCGCGGCGAGGTGCTGCTGGTCAGTATCGTACCGTCCCTCGATACCCAGGTCTGCGAGCGGCAGACCCACCTGCTCGGTGAAGCCAAGCTCCCTCCGGGAATCCGCAAGGTGACCATCAGCCGCGACCTGCCGTTTGCCCAGCAGCGCTTTGCCAATACCACCGGCTTTTCGGACATCCTCTACCTCTCCGATTTTCAAAAAGCCGAGTTCGGCCATCAGAGCGGTCTGCTGATCGACCGGCTCTATCTGCTGGCACGTTCGGTGCTGGTGGTTGATCGCGATGGAACCATCCGCTATCTGCAGGTGGTCCCGGAGCTCTCCCACCTGCCGGATCTGCCGCGCGCGATCGCCGCAGCCGAAGCGTTGTTGCCCGGTTCATAGCTCGGCAGGCGGTTGCCGGTCCGGCTCCCCGTGGAAAGGTGGCTGGCCGCCCGGCATTCAAGCGGCGGGGGTAAACTTTGCCGGCTGCCCCTTGCGCATCGGCAACCAAGGGGTTACATTGTCGGGGAATTGAATGATTTCAGGTGGGTGCATGAGTTTGTCGAGCGAAAATACCCCGCAAATTCTCCCGGCCCTGACGCCGGACCTGGTGGT
>DATFMT010000080.1:0-7564 GCA_035266745.1 Geothermobacteraceae bacterium
CTTGAGCGCGTACTCATGGTCAACGCTGACGACTTCGGTCAGATCCGGTTCCTGGGACAACTCCTCTTTGGCATATCTTGCCGATTTGGCAAGGCTCTCCTTGAGGGGCGGGTCATCATCCGCATTGATCTCACTGAAATCGATATCCAGGTGGGCTCGCGTCTGCGGATTATAAAGGAACAGCTCATTGTTGGCCAACCGCTTGCGCACCTGATGCTCAAGCTCCTCCGGGACCGGCTTGCCGGCTTCCCGCAGGTGCCTGGCTAGATGCTCTGTCGTCTGGCGGACCAGGAACTCGGGAGCAGAAAAAGTCGCCTGCCAGCCCTGCGGCTGCTGGTACTCGAGGGCCAAGTGTTCGGAAACCGTCAGGGTCGCGGCAGAAGTCGCAACGGCTGATGCACAAAGGGCAAAAACACTAAGTAAAAGGCGCAGCAATGAGCCCATGTATCACTCCTGATTGCTGACAGTATAGCAGAAACAGCCCTAGTTTCAGCGTCGTTCCAGCATGGTCACGCTTTCCAGGTGATAGGTCTGCGGAAACAGATCGAAGACCTGGCTCGACACACTCCGATAGCTGTGTCGCAGCAGCAGCGCAAGGTCACGCGCCAGGGTGATCGGATCGCAGGAAATATAGATGATGCGCTCGGGGTTCAGTCTGAGCAAGGCCTGGACCACCTCACTGCCGGCGCCGACCCGCGGCGGATCGAGCAGGACCAGGTCGTAGTGCTGTTCAGCTGACGCCATGAACGCCGCCGCATCTGCCACCAGGAAATCGACGTTGTCGATCCGATTCAGCCGAGCATTGGCCTTCGCCCGGGCAATGGAGACCGGATAATCTTCAACTCCGGTCAGCCGGCTTGCCCGCCTGGCCAGCGACAAAGAAAAATTTCCCATACCGCAGAACAGGTCGAGCAGCCGCTCGCTGCCGTGCAATGCGGCCAACGCAACAACCGCACCAACCAGCCTGCGGTTCTGATTCGAGTTGATCTGGGCAAACCCGCCAGGACCGAAGCAGAGGGTAATGGGCGGCTGGTCGACCTGCAACTGCAGATCCTCGGCGCCGCTCAGCCGTTGCAGGGTTGACTTGCGTCCCTGCTGTAAAAGCAGGCCATAGCCCCGTTCATCCGCCAGACTGATCGCCCTGGCCTGCCAGTTGCGATCAACCGGACCGATGAAGTGACAGACGACTCGAACCGCGCCATCGTCACCAACGGCCACATCCAGCTGGGGAATCTTATCCGGTTGGGCAGAGCTTTCGAGCAACTGCCGCAGGAAATCAAGACTCTGGTTGATTTCCGGACGCAGGATCGGGCAGTGCTTGATAGGAATCACAAAGTGGCTGCCGCGGCGATAGAAACCGAGCAGCGGACCGTCTGCCGTCACATGGCATTTGAACTGGGCCCGGTTACGATAGTGCCACAGATCTGCGGATCCAACCGCTGGCAGAAGTGCAACCTCCGCCAGTCCGGCATGCCGTTCCAGGGCATCGGCCAGAAAACGCTGCTTCCAGTGCAGTTGCCGGGGATAGGTCAGATGCTGCCACTGACATCCACCGCACTGGCCGAATACCGGGCAAACCGGTTCACAGCGCCCTTCTCCAGGGATAAGCAGTTCGACCAGTTCGGCTTCTATATGGCGTTTCTTAACCCTGGCGGGCCGCCAGAGCAGCTGGTCACCCGGTGCGCTGTAAGGGACGAAGACCGCCTTGCCGTCCGCCTGACGACCGATCCCGTTGCCGCCATAGGCCAGGGCATCGATTTGCAACACGTCGGTCAATAGGATGGTCCGCCCGGAAGTCCGGGTTGCTGTTTCTCGCGCATTTTCAGCGCAATGAACCGGGCCGGAAAATCTGCGCGGGCGAGATAAGGCCGATTGATCTGCAGAAACCGCTCGAGTAGTTCCTGCTTGATCGTCTCGAATTCTTCGCCTGCGACCCCCATCCGCTCCAGGGACTTTTCATAGACGATTTCGCTTCCAAGGATGCGTTCCGCAGCGGCAGCGTCCGCAGCAGGGTCCTGGCTTGCGTTGAAAGCGGCAGCAGACACGGAAACCGGGCACCGGACCCGCAGCTTGACCCGGTGGTAGTCGCCGAAATAACGATTACTCTGATCTTCGATAATCAACTCAAGTTGATTCGGTAAAGTTGCCTGATAAATCACGCTCATGTTTTCATTGTCCTGTTTTTGGCTAGCGATCCTGTTTGGCAAGCTCCTGCGTCACCCAGTCGATCCGGCGCCACAGACCCTGCAAGACCTTGACATCCCGGTCACTGAGCCCGGCCCGGCCGAAAATCCGCCGGAAGGTCCGCAGAATATGATCCGGGTTTTGCGGGTCGAGATAGGCGACATCGAGCAACGACTGGCGCATGTGCCGGTACATGGCTTCCAGTTCCTGATTCGAAGCCTGTCGTTTCCTGCCCCAGGTTTTGCCCTGCAGCTGTCCCTTGAGCTTGTAAAATTCGTACAGCACCACCGTCACCGCCTGGGCCAAATTCATCGATCCGATCGCGTCTTCGGTTGGAATCGTCATCAGGGTCTGGCAAAGGTCGAGTTCTTCGGTCAACAGCCCCTTGTCCTCGCGGCCAAAAACCAGAGCAACCCGGCCGCTGACGGTCAATGGCAGGGCCTGGGCAGCGGCCTGGTCGGGATGAACCAGGTCTTCCCGGTATTTGCCAAAGCGGCGGGTCGTACCGATGGCCAGCTGGCAATCGGCCAGGGCATCCTGCAGGGTTGGAAAAAGCCGCGCCTGCTCCAGCAGGAATCCGGCCTTGACCGCCATTTTCCGCGCCGGATCCGACAGGTAGTCGGCCTCGGGTTCAACCAGGCGGAGATCGGAGATACCGAAATTCGCCATGGCCCGGCACACCGAGCCGACATTTAACGGTCCCTGAGGCGAAACCAGCACGATGGAAACCTGATCGAGACTGATGGCGCTATCCGGGGAGCTTGGTCGATTTTGCTGATTCAACGGAGATCACCCAATCTATGCTGTAAAATAGCCGCCGCCGTAATGGCCGCCGTCTCGGTTCTGAGAATGCGCGGTCCGAGACTGACCGGAAGGATCCCCAAGCTCCGGGCGGCGCTGACTTCCGCCGCGCTGAAACCCCCTTCCGGTCCGATCAGCAACGCCACCGAGGAGGTGAAATCGGCATCCAGAGTTTCAGTGAGCGGCCAGTCACAGTCACCTTCGTAAAGCATCAGCTTCAAATTGGCCTGAGCCGCCAGATAAAGAGCCTGGTCGAAGCTTTGCACCGGGTACAGCTCCGGCAGCATGCCGCGTCGACACTGCTTGGCGGCCTTGACGATCAGATCGGGCCAACGATGGGATTTTTTCTGCCGCGCATCGCGCTCGGCGAGGCTGGTAGAAAGTTCGGACTGAAACGGGACGATCCGACTGGCACCGAGTTCGGTCAGCTTCTCCAGGACCAGTTCGAAGCGCTCCTTGTCCGGCAAGGCCTGGCAGACCGTCAGCTGCAAGCTGCTCTCAGAGCTCTGGATGATGCGAGCAAACGGAACAAAACAGGCCGTGGTCGAACTCAGCTCAAGCAGCCTGGCCCGGTACCAATCCCCTGCGGAGCCGACCACCGAAAAGATCTCACCTGGGCGAGCCTGCCAGCTCGTCAAAGCAGCGACAGTTGCCGCGGACGCCGCCACTTCGATCTCCAGTTGCACCGGCGACTCGACGAGCTGCAGCAGGCTTGCAGGCCCTCCGTTATTCGAGCATTCCAGGGTCAAAGCCTGCCGTCCGATATTGAGTGAACCTGGCACGCGACTGCTCCGCCAGCTCCGGGTCATAGAGTTCGGCAAAATCGATCACCTGTTCGAAGTGCCGGATGAATTCAATGGAACAGGGGTGGCCCATGATCAGAACCGAAGCGGAGTTGGGATTGCGTTCGCGGATACCGATCACGACCGGCTCGTCATGGCATTCGACGGCCCCATTGTCATAGACATGCGGGAGGAAACTCCCCTTGGTCCAGTGCCACATGAAGCGATCGAGGGTCACGCCCTGGTTCTCGTCGCTGACGCTGATATAGATCCGCTGCCCCTGCTGCAGGAAGCGTTCTGCCAGTTCACACAGATGCTTGGCTTTTTCCGGTTTTTTGACCCGGACAAACGAAACCTTCATCGCTACGGCGCAAACCTAGCGCCCCAGCATCCGCGGGATCAGTCCGCAGCCGGGATCGACCAGCACCCCGGTGGCTCGGGCCTGTGCTTCGGAATAGCCGGTCGCGGCGTTGCTGTTACGGAAACGGCCGCCGGAGTCATAGAGAATATAAGGAACCGGATCCGCCGTGTGGGTCATCCGGCTAACCGGGGTTGGATGGTCCGGGAGAACCAGCACCCGGTAGTCCCCGTGATTTGCCAGGCCGGTCACGACCCGGCCGACGATCTCCCGGTCAAAGTCCTCGATGGCCTGAATCTTTTCCTTGAGCAGACCTCCATGAGCCGCCTCATCCGGGGCCTCGACGTGGACGTAGACAAAATCCTTGTCGTTCAGGGCCTGCAGGGCCGCCTCGGCCTTGCCGAGGTAATTGGTATCGAGATAGCCGGTTGCGCCGGGCACGTTGATTACCTCGAGACCGGCATACAAGCCGATCCCCTTGATCAGGTCGACCGCCGAGATCACCGCGCCGCTGAGGCCATACTTGTCGGCATAGGGGGACATCCGGGGAGCCCGCCCCTGGCCCCAGAGCCAGATCGAGTTGGCCGGGACCTGGCCAGCATCGATGCGCTCCTTGTTGACCGGATGGTTGGCCAGCAGCATCTGGGCGCTGTTGGTCAGGTGGATCAACTCATCAGCCCCCTCCCCGTTCGGCAGGTAGTCCATAATGCACTGGTTGGTGATATCGTGCGGCGGGTGAGTCAGCAGTTTGTCCCGGCCATGCTTCCAGACCAGCAGGTGCCGATAGGAGACTCCGGCATGGAACTCAAACTGCTCATCGCCGAGTTCTTCCTGGAGGGTGGCGATCAAGCGAGCGGCCTGCTCGGTGCCGATGTGCCCGGCCGAAAAATCCCCCATGTAAAGTTTACCGAAATGTGCCACCAGGTGCACCAGGTTGAGGCGAAAGGCGACATCCTCGGGACCGAGCCGGACCCCCATGCTGATCGCCTCAAGCGGTGAACGACCGCTGTAGCAGTCGTTGGGATCGTAACCGAAGACCGACAGGTTGGCGACGTCGCTGCCGGGATGAAAATTATCCGGCACCGTTTCGGCCATGCCGACCTCACCCGCTGCGGCCAGTCGATCCATGTTCGGCGTATGGGCCTTTTGCAGCGGCGTCAGACCACCAAGTTCTTCCAGCGGTTCGTCGGCCATACCATCACCGAGTAAAACTACATATTTCATCAAAGCCTCTTCTTGCCGGTTACCCGCGGGGATGAAACTGTTCGTGAATCCGCCGCAGCCGTTCCCGGGTTACATGGGTGTAGATCTGGGTTGTCGAAATATCGGCGTGCCCTAGCATGGTCTGGACCGAACGCAGATCGGCGCCATTTTCCAGCAGGTGGGTCGCAAACGAGTGCCGCAGGGTGTGCGGGGAGATATTCTTCAGAATACCCGCCTCGCCGGCGCGGCGCTTTATCATCTTCCAGAAGCCCTGGCGTGTCAAGCCATCACCGCTGCGATTGAGAAACAGGTATCTGCTGTTCTGCTGCCGGCTCAGGTGAGGACGTCCCAGCCCAAGATAACTGCGAATCGCTTCGACGGCCGTCTCGCCCATCGGCACCAGCCGCTGCTTGCTGCGCTTACCAAAAGCCGTCAGGTACCCGGAGTCCATCTGCAGATCGTTGATCTTTAAACCGATCAATTCGGACACTCGCAGTCCGGTTGCATACAGCAATTCGAGCATCGCCTTGTCACGCAACTCCAGCGGCGTCTCACCGCGCGGCGACTGCAACAGGCGCTCGACATCCGATTGCGACAAGGTTTTGGGCAAAGGATTGAGGGTTTTGGGGGCCTCGATCCGGGTGACCGGGTTTTGGCTGGCGAGGCGCTCCTGCAGCAAAAACTTGTGAAACACCCGCAGGGCAACCAGGGCCCGACTGCGACTGCGCGGCGAAAGCCCCTGCTGCTTGAGTCGGCCGAGGAACTGAATAATGTCAGGCGGGCGGATGTCGTCCGGCTGGTTCAGCTTACGCTCAGCCAGATAGTCGAGATAACGCACCAGATCACGTCCGTAGGCATCAAGGGTGTTCTTAGCCAACCCTTTTTCAACCACCAGATAATTCAGAAATAGATCGAGTTTTTGGTTCATAACAAACTGATTTTCAGTCTTTTTCGACCGCTTCGATGAGTATTTTTTTCAACTCCTCGATCTTCTCCGGCTGGGTCACTTTTTGGCCGAAGATATCCTGTACATAAAAGGTATCTGCGACCTGGTCGACCTTGGTCGAGATCTTAGAAACGCTGATAAACAGACCCAGCTCCTTGATCGCCTTGGTGATCTGGTAAAGCAGGCCGACCTTGTCATCTGTATAGATATCTATGACCGTGTACTCATCGGACACCTCGTTATCGATTTCGACCCGGCTGGGATATTTCGGCTTGACCTTCTCGATCATGAAACTCGGGGGCTTGCTCTTAACGACCAGCTCGTCGACCCGTTTACGGCCTTCGATGACGCTGGAGATGTCGGTCTGGACTCTCTTCCATTTTCGCGGATCGTCAAGTATCCCGCCCGACGGGCCCCTCACCTGCAAAAGATCGAGCGCCTCACCGTTTTTGTGGGTATAAATCTGCGCGCCAAGAATATTGATGCCATTGGCGGCCATCACTCCGGCAATCTTGGAAAAGAGCCCGGGGATGTCAAGGGTCGAGACGATCACCTGGGTGTATTCTTCTTCATGGCGATGCTCAATGTGCAGCGCCAGCGGATTTTTCTGGCGAGAGAGCTGCACCTTGAGGTGCTCGGTGATTTCGACGGAACGATGACTGAGCAGATAGCGATTGCCCATGGCTCGCAGGTGCGCCTTGATCGCCTTCGGATCATAATCCTCCGTGAGGTTATCAAACACCTTGCGTTTACGGTTGCGAACCCGCTCAGAACGAATATCGGCGCGGAAGTTGCCGCGCTCCATGGCATCGTAAGTCTTTTGAAACAACTCCTGAAGCAAAAACCCCTTCCACTCGGACCAGACATCCGGGCCGACAGCTTTCAAGTCGGCGAAGGTCAGCAGGAACAACATCTTGAGATTTTCCGTCATCTCCATGGTTTTGGCGAACTGATCGATCAGTTTATCGTCATGCAGATCACGTCGTTGGGAGATGTGGGCCATGTCGAGATGATGACGGACCAGGAACTCCAACCGCAGACTGTCTTCTTTGTTCAGTCCCATGCGCCGCGAGATGGTCCGCACCAGGACCGCGCCCTTTTCACTGTGATTTTTTCCTTCGCCCTTGCCGATATCGTGAAACAGCACCGCCAGCAGCAGCAACTCGCGTTTTTCGATATCGAGGGCAGTCTTGGTCAGCAGCGGTTTTTGCTCGGCATACTCACCAGCCCAGAGCTTGGCGATTTCTCCTACCGCAAAGATGGAATGAATATCGACGGTGTAAATATGGT
>DATFMT010000081.1:0-13570 GCA_035266745.1 Geothermobacteraceae bacterium
GTGATCGTGTCGCCGACCTTGGCATCCTGGACGACCTTGATGCCGGCAATGATGAAACCGACCTCGCCGGGACCGAGCTCGGCAACCTCGACCGGGTGCGGTGAAAACACCCCGACCTTGAGCACTTCGTAGCTGCGCCGACTGGCCATCAGCTGGATCTTCTCACCTTTTCTGATCGTGCCATCAAAAACCCGGATGAGAACGATAACCCCCTGGTAGGAGTCATACCAGGAGTCAAAGATCAGCGCCTTGAGCTTGCCTGAAGCGTCCCCCTTGGGGGGCGGGACCTTCCGGACGATTGACTCGAGGATATCCTGGATGCCGATCCCCTCCTTGGCGCTGGCAACCACGGCATCTGAAGTATCGAGACCGATAATCTCCTCGATCTCTTCTTTGACCCGCTCCGGATCGGCACTCGGCAGGTCAATCTTGTTCAGAACCGGAAAAATCTCCAGGTCCTGGTCAAGCGCCAGGTAGACGTTGGCCAGGGTTTGCGCCTCAACCCCCTGCGAAGCATCAACCACCAGCAAGGCGCCTTCGCAAGCGGTCAGTGAACGACTGACTTCGTAGGTAAAATCGACATGCCCGGGGGTGTCGATCAGGTTCAGGATATAGTCCTGGCCGTCCTGGGCCCGGTACTTGAGACGAACCGCCTGGGCCTTGATAGTGATACCGCGTTCCTTCTCCAGTTCCATTTTGTCGAGAAACTGGTCGGTTCGCTCGCGCGCGGTCAGGGTTCCGGTCTCCTCGAGGAGCCGGTCGGCGAGGGTCGATTTGCCGTGGTCGATGTGCGCGATGATGGAGAAGTTACGTATATTTTCTAGCTTCATGAATAACTCGGGTGAGTGGAGTTCTGCTGCAAACTGGCAAACCGGAACGATACAGAAAAGCCCCTGAATTGTAAAGTCGAAAAGCCCGACAGGACCGGGCTTCTACCGAAGCGAATTGGTCCGGAAACGGTCTGCTACAGGTTTGAACCGGCCTCTTTTTGTGCGGCCAGGTAGAGACTGGAGAGATGCTCGAGAACCCGCTTTCGCTCGTTCGCGTCGAGCCTGGCGATCCGGGCAACCTCGCGGTGAAATGCCGGCAGGTTGTTGTTCTTCAGGACCAGTAGTTGTTCGAAGGCCGGCCCCAGTTCATGGTAGGTACTGACCGACGCAAACAGGGCATTGTTCAACTCCGCTGCCAGCCACTTATCATAGCCGCGGGTCAACTTGTGCTGCTTGCGGAATTTCCGCAGGTGGTTCTGAAAATCCTTGATGACCCGGCTTTTCTCCGCCCGCATCGTCTCTACTGCGCGCCCGGAGCGGTAGAGTTGTTGCAGTACCTGGCGCGTCGCCATGACCAGATCGACAAACTCCCGGTTGATCGCCTGCATCCGGGCAGCACGGACGGCTTGTTCAGGGTCGCCTTTGTACTCGAACCAGCGCGCCACGCCAACCCTTTCCACCGTTTTCGCATAGGCCTCGTTGAAATCGGCCTGGCCGGCGATATAGACCTGCTGATGCGCCAGTTCGTGGAAAATCATGCCGGCCAGGTACTCCTCCGAGTAGCCGCTGAAGGTGTTGAGTATCGGGTCGGAAAACCATTTCAGCGTCGAGTAGGCGGCAACGCCGTAGGTCGCCGTATCGAGGCCGGCTTGCTCAAGTCCAGCCGCGAATTCTTTGGCATCGGCCTCATGATAATAGCCGCGATACGGCAGGCAACCGACGATGGGAAAACACCAGGTTTCGGGTTGCAGGGAAAACTCCGGGGTCGCCACTACGTTCCAGACCACGTAGGGGCGCTTCAGGTCGGCATAGGAACGGTAACTGTCGTTGTCGGGCAGGCCCAATTCGGTTGAGGCGAATTCGCGAATTTCCAGGGCGAGCCGCAGCCGTTTCTTTAACTCAGCGTCGGTCTTTGTGTCGGCCAGCAGTTCAGAGATGGGACGTCGTTTAGAGAGGATCTCCAGCTGACCGCTGGCCGACTGGAGATAATACCCCAAGTTGCCACACCCGAACAGCAGGCAACAGACTCCGAGCAACAGAACGCCTGAACTGATAATGAGTGCTTTTCTCATGACTGAAAGATAGCACAAAGAAAGCAATCCGGGCTACTTGGTCCTGGGTCCGACAAGGGCTTATTTTACTTGGACTTGCGGCGCATCTACCCTATAATCGGCCGCCGTTGCCAGAGAAAGGAGTTTATATGAAGAAACTGACAGGTAAACAGGTGCGCTTTCTGCGTGGCCTTGGTCATCATCTCCAGCCGGTGGTCATGGTTGGCAAGGATGAATTGAGCGCTGCGTTGATCGCCGCGGTCGAAGAGGCGCTGACCAGCCACGAATTGATCAAGATCCGGCTTCAGGAGGGCTGTATACTGGACCGCAAGGAGGTGGCAGAGAGCCTGAGTCGCGCCACCGGAGGGCAAGTCGCCCAGATTCTCGGTAAAACCATCCTGCTCTACCGCTCATCGGACGAGGCCCTGATCCAGCTCCCCTGAGACCTGGCTAGACCCGCTCGTAGGGATCAAACAGCCGCTTGTATTCATCCAGGGCGTAACGGTCGGTCATCCCGGCCAGGTAGTCGCAGATCACCCGCTCCTTGCCATGCTGATCGAATTTCTGCTGATAGGCCGTTGGCAGCAGAGTCGGGTTTTCCAGGTAGTTTTCAAACAACTGCGAAAGAAACCGTTCGGCCTTGAGACGCATTCGTTCTACCTTGTAGTGCCGGTAGAGACGCTGATAGAGGAAGACCTTCAATTGCCGGTTCTGCTGGTGGATTTCAGGGCTGAAGTCGACCAGCCTGGTGGGAGCGCTGCGCACCGCCTCCGGGGAGTTGATATTGCCGGCAATGACCTGTCGGCGGACGTTCTCGACCAGGTCACCGATCAGACAGCCGATCAGGTGGCTGATCGTCTGGTAGATATGACGTTCTTCATCGAGGCCGGGATATTTATCGGCCACCCGATCCCAGGTTTCCTGCCAGATCGCTACGGCCTTCAGGTCAACAAGGGAGATAAAGCCAGATTTCAGGCCGTCATCGATATCATGGTTGTTGTAGGCGATTTCATCGGCCAGATCGATGATCTGGGCTTCGAGTGAGGGACGTTCATCCGGGGCAAAATCGGCAACTGCCTTGCTACCGGGGCGATCGTAGTCGGATGAATGCTTGATGATCCCCTCGCGGGTCTCCCAGCAGAGATTGAGTCCCTGGAAGCCAGGATAGCGTTCTTCGAGCAGTTCGACAATCCGCAACGACTGCCGGTTGTGTTCAAAACCGCCAGAATTCTTCATCAGCCGGTTGAGCGTTTCTTCTCCGGTGTGCCCGAATGGCGTATGTCCCAGGTCATGGGCCAGCGCCAGCGCCTCGGTCAGATCTTCATTCAGGCTGAGCTGTCGGGCAATCCCCCGGGCAATCTGTGCGACTTCCAGGGAGTGGGTCAGGCGGGTCCGGTAGTAATCCCCCTCGTGATTGACAAAGACCTGGGTCTTGTACTCCAGGCGCCGAAACGCAGCACAATGGATGATCCGGTCACGATCGCGCTCGAAGGCCGGTCGGTCATCCTTGAAGAGTTCCGAATGCTGCCGACCGCGACTTTTCCGGCTCAGGGTTGCATAGGGGGCCAGATCGGGACGTTCCATGGCTTGATTCCTTGTCAGGGGTGATGACGACTCCCTATTTCTCCTCTTTTCAAGACCATCTGTCAAGGGCGCGATGTAGATTTTCTTGACCGTAAATCTCGCCATGTGCTAGCTTTTTCAATAACTTGAGTACCTACAACAGGATTGACACCATGCGGATCATCGCCGGCACCGCCAAAGGCCGAACCCTCAAAAGTTTTACCGGTGACGCGATCCGGCCGACCTCGGACCGTGCCAGGGAAGCCATTTTCAGCGTGCTCTTCAGTCGCCTTGGCAGTTGGCAGGACAGGACCGTTCTCGATCTCTGTACGGGGACCGGGGCCATGGCGATTGAAGCTCTCAGTCGCGGGGCTGCGAGCGCCATCCTGGTCGACCAGACCGCGACGGCAGAAAAGCTGGTTCGGCAAAACCTGGCAAGCTGCCAGCTGGAGGATCGGGCCGAGTTTATCCGCGGCAGCCTCCCCCGTGCCCTGGATCAATTGACACCCGGTCGGACTTTCGATGTCGTGTTTCTTGACCCACCCTATAACCAGGGGCTTGCCGACCAGATCCTGACCAGCCTGGCGGCTGCAGGGTGTCTGCATGAGAAGAGCCTGGTTTGTGTCGAAACCGGTTTAAGTGAAGCATTGCAGGCAAGCTATGGTAAGCTTGCCCTTGACCAGGAACGCAAATACGGATCAACGCGGATGTCCATTTTTTCGCCAACGGAGTCATCACGATTGTCATGAATCGCCACATTGCCATCTACCCCGGGTCGTTCGATCCGATCACCCATGGTCATCTGGATATCATCCACCGCGGACTTGAGGTCTTTGACCAGGTCATTGTTGCCGTCGCGCGCAATTCCGAAAAAAAAGGCTTGTTTTCAACCGATGAACGTCTCACCATGATTCGGGAAACGGTTGGTGACAACCCACGCCTGCAGGTTGATACTTTTGACGGGCTGCTGGTTGATTATGTGGTGGCCAAGGGGGCGCGAGTCATTCTCCGCGGACTCCGGGCGGTCTCCGACTTCGAATATGAATTTCAGATCGCCCAGATGAACCACGCGGTCAAGGATGAGGTCGAAACGCTGTTCATGATGACCTCGGTTCCCTATGGCTATCTCAGCTCATCAATCGTCAAGGAAGTCGCCTCCCTGGGCGGCGATATCGACAGTTTTGTACCGGGCCCGGTCAAGGCGGCCCTGCAGAAAAAATTCAATCTCTAACCAGGAGAGCGCCCATGATCGACAAGGACATGACAATAGGCGATGTGATCAGTCGACATCCGCGGACCATCTCGGTGTTCAAGAAATTCGGCCTCGACTGCAACGAATGTCAGATGGCATCACTCGAGGAATTGGAGCATGGGGCGGGGGTTCACAAGGTTAACCTTGAGGAATTACTTGAAGAACTGAACCAGGTGATCGAACAGAGCTAGATCGTTATCGTCCTACTCCAATTCATGTGTCCGACCGTCTGCTGGCGGCCGGACTTTTTCAATTGTCCCCTGCTGGACATGGGAATGTCCAGCGGATCAGGCACGACCCGCAACGAAACTCCTTACTCCTCGGCAGTGATTGAAACCATGAAGTCAGCCCCTGCCCAGCGCCCTGTTTCCAACCAGCGAATGGTGAATTTGACCTGACCTCCCGCTGCCAGCGATGCCGTCGCCAGGTCAGCAACATGAAGCGCAAGTCCTGTATCGTGTGTCGCGTTATCCAGTGACGTTGTCCAGTCATCGGCGCTCCAGTGAATGACGGCAGGAGAGAGCGTCTCGATTCGCAGGATATTGCCTGCCGCGACAGAACGAATCTTGTGATTGAAACGCCAGATTTGGTAAGGCGATTCGATCTTGTTCACCAGGTAGCGTTGGATGGTCTGCGGCGGCAGATCGAAAAGCCGCCCATCGTGCAGGGAGCGAAGCAGTTTGAGATGTTCGGCGTGGGCCCAGACCAGCGGCATGGCCGAACCGGACGGCCGACCGAAAAACAATTCCCGTTCCGGCAGATCAGGAGCGTCCCAGATCTGTTCGGGAAGGAGACCTTCGGACCCGGCAAAAGACTCCAGGGTGTCCAGCAACCGTCTTGCCTCTGCATGATGGCCGGCCGCCAACTCGAAATGAGCCCGTTCGCCAGTCAACAGCGGCCAGGCTCGGCCGATGCCGGTACCATCGAAGGGTTGTCCATCGGCGTGCTCGCCGTATCCGTCGCCATTGTAACGGTGCCAGACGGGTCCGCTCGGGGTCTCGGTCTTGAGCAGCGCATCGACGACCTTCAGCGTATCGACTATGCGTGGGTCGTCGGCTTTCCGCAAGCCGAAGCGGACGAGCGCCAGGGCATCGGGGCTGACCAGATGACAGGCTGGACTCTCGGCCTGAGCAGGAGCGACGTTCTTGACCGGAACGCTCTTCTGAAAGCGCACTGTACCGTCCTCGAATTCGATCGGTGCTATCCGTACGTAATAGCCCTGCACCTGGTAGTCCCTGCACCAGTCGGTGCCCGTCACGTACATCCAGCGGTCGATAGAGGTGTACCAGGCATCTGCCGTATCGCGCAGATAGCTGGCAAGGGCAGTTTCCTGCTGTAACTCGGCATGATCAGCCGCCGCCAGCAGTGCGGCAATTTCGGCCGCGATCGTAAAAGGCGAATATCCGGGGTCCTCTTCCCAGCGGTCCTGGGGACTGACCGGACCGCTCCGGACCAGGTAGCCTGCGGCGCTCCGGACCATCGGCCAGAACCGGTCCAGGTCCGTTGCCGATAGCGCCTGCTCGCGGTGTGCCAGGTCGACCAGCAGGATCGGCAACGCGGTCTCGTCCATCTGGATACCATGCCAGTAAGGAGAACCGTCCAACCACATATTCTGGGGCCAGTGCCCATCCGCCTCCTGGGTGACCTGTAAAAAACCGAGCACCCGGCGGACTTCATTTTTGGCTCCTGCCGCCAGCAGGCCGCCCGCTGACTCGACCAGGTCTCGCGGCCATGCGAGGTGATAACCGCCCAGGTCGTTGTCCCCCTTGCTGAAGCCCCAGGGAATCGACAGGCTGGCGATGAGACCGCCGGGAAAATTGAACGCTTCGTGAACCCGCATAACAGCGGTACTGACCCGGTAGAGGTTTTCTCGCTCCCCTGAAGTTTCCGAATCGAGCGGGAGCAGCTGATTCTGCCAGTCCTGCCACTCCTGGAGATAGACCGCCTGGGCCGTGGCAAAGCCGTCCTGGAGAGCGGCCCGGGCTCGGTTGCCCGCTTCGGCGCTGTTGCGTCCTAGTCCCAGGGCCAATAGAAACTCCCCCTGGCTGGCCTGCAGGTCAATCTCGGCGGTCATGGCGACATTGCCGTTTTCGGCCAGGGTATAGTCCCAGTTCAGCTGGTGGTGGCCCGAAAGATCCTGCCAGCCGTCCGAAACGCCGACGAACCCCACCGAGCGTTTGATCCAGGGGACTGAGCAGGCCAACGCCAGGGCGTTGCCGTCACGTTCGGCGAACAGCATGGGGACACCTTTGTAATCACCGACCCAGGCCGTATTGCCGGCGCCGTGATTTTCCAGGTGCGGCGCAAGCAGGACATGGAGTCGGTAGTCGGACAGAACTCCTTGTTGGGCGACAATGCGGGTCTGTTGCAAGACGGCGTCTCGCTGCGGGTCGGTCAGGACCTGTTTTTCGATGCGGTAGCGCCCCTGCCGGCAGGTATTGACCAGACCGAAGGCCGGAACGCCTTCGGCCAGCCAGTGGACGACGCTGTCGGCGTCGCGTTTTTCCTCGGAGAGAAAATCCGTTCCTGCGGTGACGATCAAGCCCAAATCACGGACGCAGGCCTGGTCGATACGCGGGTAATAGATTTCGTTGAAGATCCCATGACTCAAGGTGAACCAGACCCGGCTGTTGTTGCCGAAAGAAGCTCCCACACCGGACTTGGCGCTGGATGTCCAGCGTGCCGGAATCCCCGGCCAGCCAGGAGCATACCGTTCAACTGTTTTCATCTTGCCCTCCTCTTGCGGGATGCGGTTTACCCGCCATGGGCGAAGTCGGGATAATCGGTCATGCCGCCATCAACAAAGACCGTGCGGCCAGTCATGTAGGAGGCGACATCCGAAACCAGCACAACGACCATTCGGGCGATCTCGACAGGATCGCCGATCCGGTTCAGTGGGATCTTCTCCAACAGATCCTGCAGGCTACGGGGATCGTTCCAGACCGAATGGTTGATCGGTGTTTTGATCGCCCCGGGTGCGACCGACAAGACCCGCACCCCGTGAGGCGCCGCCTCCTGCGCCAGGGTCTTGGTCAACATCCCGACTGCCGCCTTGCTGGCGGTATAGGCACTGTAACCTGACCAGGCGATCTCCTCATGCACCGAACTGATGTTGATGACGACGCCGCTTTGTTGCGCGGTCATCCGTTGCAGGGCTTCCCGCGAGCAATGAAAAGCGCCCAGCAAGTTTACTTCGATCACCTGCCGCCAGCTCGCTATATCGGCTTCCCAGGTCTTGGCCCGGACACCGTCGATGCCGGCATTGTTGACCAGGATATCGATCCCGCCCCAGGCCGCATCAATACATGCGAACATTGAACCGATCGCCTCGGGGTCGGCAACGTCGGCCTCGACCGCCACAGCTATGCCATTTTGTTGCTCAATCCTTTCAACCAGCGCTGTTGCCATTTCAGGGTGAGACACGTAGTTGATGGCCACCTGCGCACCAGCCTCAGCAAGAGCGAGGACAATAGCTTCGCCGATCCCAGAATTACCTCCGGTCACAAGGGCCCGTTTACCAGCCAGACTGATAATCATGGTCTTCCTTTCAAACCGCCTTCGCGGTTAAACACGCCGTAACGGTCGTGTCCGAAATGGTAGAGCTTCGCAACCTCTATTTTCAGCCAGTCTGCTCTTAAACGAAAGACGGCAACGCCCAGCAAGGTTCCCAGTAAAGGTCCCAACCAGTAGATCCACCAGCCCTGCCAGTCCCCCGAAATCAACGCCGGCCCGAGACTGCGGGCGGGATTGGTGCTGGTCCCGGAGACGGGCGCTTCAAGATAAACCATAGCAGCATACAAGATGGGGAAAAGTGCCGGAGTGAAGGGTCGCAAACGCCGGTGCCGCAGAAAGACAAACAATCCGGCGATGAGAAGAAACGTAGTGATGGTTTCGCCCAACAAGGCTATTCCTGTACCGTAGCCCTGACCCGGCAGCGTTGCTCCAAACGCGACACTCCGTCCCATCTGTCCCCAGGCCAATAAGGGCAACGCTCCAAGAGCCGCCCCGATCAGTTGTGAGAGCAGGTACCCTATCGCATGACCGGCCTGCAGTTTGCCTGTCAGCCAGAACGCCAGGGTCACCGCCGGGTTGATGTGCGCACCGCTTTCTTTACCCAGGGGCGAGAGGGCAATCAGCGCACCGGTCGTACCGAAGAGAAAACCGGTGAGAGCGCGCCGCGCGCCGGCATTCGGGATAAGTTGAACCACTGGACTGTCTTGACCGAAATTCAGGACGACAAATGAAATTCCGACGGCAACGAGTAACGCTGTGCCTAGTGCTTCCGCACCAAACAATAGCCATGGGAAGGATTGTGTCCGCCTAACATCCAACCTCGGCCCACTCCCATAGAAAAGAGAAAGACATCAAAGGCATCGAACAAAAACTCCGTCAGATATGCAAAAACAGTATACAACTCTGAAGGCGCTCCGTAAGCTTACCGGTGCAGATAATACAAAGTGAAACCCCTCCCAGTTCAAAGGTCCCGACCGCAGCCTGGCTCAGACCTCAAAAGTTTGCAAGGGCTCAGGGATGAGGACATTCCTGAGGTCCAGTTCATGGCGCAGGGCAGCGGCCAGGCTCGCAGACGACTCCTCCTCGCCATGGACAATAAAGGTCTGCTGTGGCCTTCTCTTCATCACCCGCACGAAATCGATCAGTCCGTCCCGGTCGGCGTGCCCGGAGAACCCGCTCAAGGCTTCCACCCGGGCTCTCACCTGGTACTCTTCCCCGTAAATTTTGACGGTCTTCTCCCCCTCGACGAGGCGGCGGCCGAGAGTATTCGGCGCCTGCCAGCTGGTCATAAGAATGGAATTGCGCGGGTCTCCGATACGGTTGCGTAGGTGGTGGAGAATCCGGCCGCCTTCCAGCATGCCGCTGGAACTGATGATCACCGCCGGAACTTTCAAGCTGTTAAGCGCCTTGGACTGCTCCACGGACTGGGTGTACTTGAGCCGGCCGAAGCCAAAGGGGTTATGGTCGTCATCGGTCAGCAAAAACTCGCGAATCTCGGCATCATAGACCTCGGGATGGAGCCGGAACACCTCGGTCGTCCGGGTGGCCAGCGGGCTGTCGACGAAAATCGGCAGGTCGGGAATCGCCCGGGCGCTGTGCAATTTATGGAGGGCGTAAACGAGCTGCTGGGTCCGACCGACCGCGAAGGCCGGGATCAGCAGCGACCCGCCACGGCTGGCGGTTTCATTGACAATGCGCTCGAGTTCGCGTTCCGATTCGGGATAGGCCGGGTGCAGCCGGTTACCGTAGGTGCTCTCCATGATCAGCAAGTCGGTGCCGTCGCTGATCGGCACGGGGTCGCGAATAATCGGGATATCCGGCCGGCCGATATCGCCACTGAAGACCAGGCGACGCTGCTGACCCGTTGCCTGGTCTTTCAGGTCGAGGACGACATGTGCGCTGCCCAGCATGTGGCCGGCATCGATCAGCGTGAGGTGGACGCCGGGGGAAATCTGCTGCCTTCGACTGTAGCTCAATCCGACGAAATGCGTCATCGCCGCAGCGACGTCATCCTTGCTGTAAAGCGGCTCGAAAAGCCTTTGTCCCTGTTTCTTCCGCCGGCGATTGACGAACTCGACGTCCTTTTCCTGGATCATGGCGCTGTCCATGAGCATCACGGCACACAAGTCCCGGGTTGCCGAGGTGCAGAAGATGTCACCGTCGAAACCGTTCCTGACCAGGCATGGAATGCGGCCCGAGTGATCGATGTGGGCATGGGAGAGCACCAGACAGTCGACCTTTTCGCTTGGGCACAGCTCACCGCGGTTTCTTTCGAAGGCTTCCTTGCGCTTGCCCTGATATAGCCCGCAGTCGAGCATAATGACCTTGCCGTTGACCTCGAGCAGGTGTTGCGAGCCAGTCACGGTTTGGGCGGCGCCATGGAAGGTGATTTTCATTGACAAACCTTTCTTCGGGAAAGACGCACAGCTCTGAAACCTGTCGCTGCATGCGACTGTTTACTGACTGTCTAGGTTGAGGATGACAAGCTTCGGCTCATTGTCAACTTGACGTGCGGCATTCAGCTTAACTCCATATTGTTTATCGTTGAACTTCATGCCTGAAATGGGATGTGGACAATGATGGCTGGACTTGGAGGGCGAGTTTGCCCTGTGGGTACGACCAGAAGAAGTGGGAGGTATTGCGAAGCGCTCTACACAGGTATGTTACGAACGTGGTTGCACCGCTGTCAGGTCAAAGCACCTCAAGCAGCGGATGAACCTGGGGAATGATCCGCACCTGCGCATGGAAGCGACTCGCAGCCAGCTGGTGCTTCATCAGCCTGCCCCCCGCTACCGCCGGCCGATTGGCGACGGTGACCGGTTGCAGGATCAATGGGATGTCCGGTGCAAGCTCGGCCAGCAGCCTGGCGGCCTGCTCGATGTCGGTAACTGGCGTTGCGGCATCGACCACGCATTTAACCTGGCCGGAGAGTTGGCTGGCCAGTTTGAGACAGGCCCGATGTTCGGCCCAGGGGGTCGGCTGACCGGTGACCGCTTCGAGCTTGATATCCAGCGAGATGAAATCGAGCCAGGGGAGCAGCATCTCGAGTTCTGCCGGGCAGGTACCGTTGGTCTCGAGATGAATCGGCAGCCGCCTGCGCAGCTCCGGCAGCCAGCCAGTCAGGGCTGAAGCCTGGCAGAGCGGCTCGCCACCGGTCAGGTTGATGGCCTGGTGCAGGCCGGGACATTCCCGTAACCAGCGGTCGATCACTGCGAGCAGCGACGGCAAGTTCAGCGGGTTATCCTGCAGGACGAATTTTCCGCTCCCCGGCCGGGTCTCGATGCGGCACTGCGGCGTTGCGGCAAAATCGGTGTCACAGTAGCCACAGGCCAGATTACAGTAGGCGAGGCGGAAAAATATCTGCCGGGCACCGATCCAGACCCCCTCCCCTTGCAGGGAGGAGAAAAGCTCGACGGCCTGCAGCTCAGGCGAGGCTGTAGCTGGCACAGGCGTTCTCCGATTCCCAGACATTGACCTTTTCGACCGTCACGTTGTCGGTATTGAGCTGACCGGTCAGCTCGTCAAAGAGAAAGCGGGCGATATTTTCCGATGAGGGGCTGAGTTCCTTGAAGGGGGCCAGGTCGTTCAGGTACTTGTGATCCAGCAGGTCGAGAACCCGGTTGGTTTCCTTTTTGAGGATTTTAAAATCGATCCCCAGTCCGGCCTTGTCGAGTTGCTTGGCGGCGACGGTCACTTCGACCTTCCAGTTATGACCGTGCAGGTTTTCGCAATCCCCCTGGTAGTGGATCAGGTTGTGGGCGGCAGCGAACTGGGTATGGATAGTGAGTCGATACATGGTTAGTCTCCTGATTCGTGATCGTTCTGTTGCTGCGGAGCCGGTTTGCCGGCGATCCGGTAGCCTTCGTCAGCCCATTGCCCGAGGTCGAGCAGGCGACAACGTTCCGAGCAAAAGGGGCGGTCGGGATTGCCGGCGTAGCTTGCCAGCGTCCCGCAGGTTGGACATTTGACCTGTTTCATCGTTAAATCCTGTTGCTTGGCTTCGGTGAGCGCAGCCCGTCCCCACAGCATGCCACAGATCGATCGGTCTGGCCAAGGCCGTTCGGGCTGACGACCATCACGCACCCGGTTCGGAGCGATGTTCGGCCGCGGCTGACCCTGCCTGCAGCTGGGTGTAAATATTCGCCAGGTCGGTATGGGACCTGACCAGTTCGGCCAGCTTGTCGAACTGCTCTTCCTTGAACGCTTCGTAATCGAACGCGCTCCCGGCGGTTTTCCCGTGCAGCCGCAACAGGTGGTCAACGACGCTCTGGTTGTCGAAGATGCCGTGGAGATAGGTCCCCCAGCTGTTATGATCGAGAAAGTAGCCGTCCCCACCCTTCCCCTCGATCCGGCAGAGCGGCGATTCGTTCTCCGCAACGGTTTCCCCCATATGGATCTCGTAACCCTTGCAGGTCCGGGGCTGGTCGAGAAACCTGAATTGACACTGCTCGGTGACCTTCTGGTCCGTCAAGGTGGTATGGACCGGCAGGATCCCCAGTCCGGGAACCGAGAGGACCTCGCCTTCGACGCCGAGCGGGTCGCTGATGGAGCGGCCCATCATCTGATAGCCGCCGCAGATGCCGTACACGCCCTTGTGCTGTTTGTGGACGTTCAATATCGCCTTGGCCAGTCCGCTCCGGCGCAAATGGTTCAGGTCTGAGAGGGTATTTTTCGAACCGGGAAGAATCACCATGTCGGCCGCCTCGACTTCGGCCGGATTGGCCGTGTAATACAGATGGACGGCGTCCTGGCGTTCCAGGTTGTTGAAATCGGTAAAGTTGCTCATATGCTGCAGCAGGACGACGGCGATGTTGATTTTGCCGCTGTTCAGGTGCTTCTGCTTGCTGTCGATCACCACCGAGTCCTCGTCTTCGATGCAGATGTCAGTGAAATAAGGGATGATCGCCACGACCGGGATACCGCATAACTCTTCGAGAAGCTTTCTGCCATCTTCGAACAGGCGGATGTCTCCCCGGAATTTGTTGATGATCAGCCCCTTGATCAGTTGCCGTTCTGCTGCGGGGAGCAGTTCCAAGGTCCCATACAGGCTGCCGAATACCCCGCCCTTGTCGATGTCGGCGATCAGGTAGACGTCGGCATTGACTTCCAGCGCGACGCGCATATTGACGATGTCCCGGTCGCGCAGGTTGAGCTCCGAGATGCTGCCCGCCCCCTCGATCACCAGCGGGTTGTAACGATCA
>DATFMT010000082.1:0-3160 GCA_035266745.1 Geothermobacteraceae bacterium
GTTATTAACTGTATAAGTTGATTCTGTTTTTACTCTCTAGTTTGACTTTGTTTCCCGCAAACTATCTCTAACATCTGCTATTTAGTTTTCAAAGACCAAGCTGTTCACCGCAAAAGTTATCGTCAGCGGCAGAACTCTGAAGCTATCGAAAAACGATGAAGCTGTCAATCACTTTCTTCATCAATTTGCGAATTTTTTCAGCCTGCGCAGCTCATTTCCAGCAGCGCAGGGGTGTGGTTATAGCCCAGCAGACAAAGCTGCGTCAAGAGCTTTTTTGAAAATATTTTCGGGCCCCTGAAAACCGGCCCTAAAACCGGAACATAACGACGACCGGCCCCTCAGCACGCAAGCCGGATGCGAACAACGCAAGGCCTGCCAGCCGGCTAAACGAACTCATCGCCAGGCGCAACTTCAAAACCCAATCCAGAAGCTTCCCTCTGACGATCTTCACCGCCCTGCTTTACCAACTAACGCTTCGCCGATGGAAGTAGCCAGGCCGGCCGACAGTCGGCTGGTCCAAGTGGCCCACGCGATTAAATTTCGGCCACCGGGACGTCGCCAAAGGTCTCTTTCTGCCTAAACACCTCGACCATCTTCAGACCGCCTCGACGATATAATAATTCTTCTTGCCCTTCTGTATCAAAATGTATGAGCCGTTGATCAGGTCAGCCCCGGTCACCAGATACTCCTGATCGGTCAGCCTGGCCTTATTCAGGCTGAGACCGTTGCCTTTGATGGTACGGCGCAACTCCCCCTTCGACGGGAAGGCTCCTGTTTCGGCCGTGAGCAGCTCTACGACCGGCACACCGGCCTCAATCTTGGCCCGGGCAACTTCATAGGTCGGCACACCTTCAAACACCGAAAAAAAAGTCTCCCTGTCCAGCTTCGACAGGCTTTCAGTCGTAGCCTTGCCAAACAGAATCTGCGAAGCCTCCACGGCCTTATTGTATTCCTCTTCGTCGTGGACCAGGCAGGTGACCTCTTTTGCCAAGCGTTTCTGCAATGGTCGCAGGTGCGGCGCGGCTTCCTGCTCCATAACCAGAGCGGCCACTTCTTCCCTGCTTAAAAGGGTGAAGATCTTCACATACTTCTCGGCATCGACATCAGAAACGTTGAGCCAGAACTGGTAGAACTTGTACGGCGTCGTCAACTTCGGATCGAGCCAGACGTTGCCGCTTTCCGTTTTGCCGAACTTGCCACCATCCGCCTTGGTGATGAGCGGGCAGGTCAGGGCAAAGGCTTCACCGCCCTCCTTGCGGCGAATGAGTTCTGTGCCGGTCGTGATGTTCCCCCATTGGTCCGACCCGCCCATCTGCAATTTGCAGTTCTTCTCCCGGTACAGGTGCAAAAAGTCGGTGCCCTGAACCAGCTGATAGGTGAATTCAGTGAAGGACAGACCAACCTTGGACTCCTCACCGAGGCGTTTTTTGACGCTCTCCTTGGCCATCATGTAATTGACCGTAATATGCTTGCCGATGTCGCGGATAAACTCCAGAAAGCTGAAATCTTTCATCCAGTCGTAATTGTTGACCAGCTCGGCAGCATTGGCGGCATCCGATTCAAAATCGAGAAACTTCGCCAACTGCTTTTTCAAACAGGCCTCGTTATGACGCAGAGTTTGCTCGTCGAGCAGATTGCGCTCGGCCGATTTTCCCGACGGATCACCGATCATTCCGGTCGCCCCGCCGACCAGCGCTATCGGCTTATGGCCGGCGATCTGGAAATGCTTGAGCATCATCACGCTGACCAGGTGGCCGATGTGCAGAGAATCAGCCGTCGGGTCGATTCCGACATAGGCCGCCGTCATTTCTTTTTGAAGTTGCTCATCCGTCCCGGGCGTGATGTCGTGGATCATGCCGCGCCAGGTCAATTCTTCGACAAAATTCATTTCCAACACCTGCTATTCAATGTATGAGGTCACACCTTGTCTTTGGCCGCTCAATCGATCAACTCCAGAATCCGCTCAATAGCATGAGCACGACCCGTGGCCGGATCAATATCGACCAGCACCGCATTGAGCACCGGGTTCTTCTTCGCAACGTCGAAACGGTTCGGCAACTGAGTCAGAAATTTCTCGATGGCGATCTCCTTACTAATCCCGATCACCGAGTCGCGAGCCCCGGTCATGCCGGCATCGGTCATATAGGCAGTGCCGCCGGGAAGAATATGTTCATCGGCGGTCTGTACATGGGTATGAGTACCGATCACCGCCGAAACCCGGCCATCCAGATAATGCCCCAGGGCCATCTTTTCGCTGGTCGCCTCGGCATGAAAATCAACCAGGATCATCTTGGTCTCTTTACGCAATTCGCCGACCAGGCGATCCGCGGTCCGGAACGGACACTCGAGCGGGTTCATGAAGATCCGTCCCTCGAGGTTGACCACCCCGACCTTAAGACCGGCGCTGGTGGTGTACAGGCCGCTACCGCGCCCTGGCGCAGCGCTAGGATAGTTGGCCGGCCGCAGCAAACGGGGCTGCTCGTCAAGATAAGAATAGATCTCACGCTTGTCCCAGATGTGATTACCCGAGGTAATGACATCGATACCGGCATCGTACAACTCCCGGGCGATGTCGAGGGTCAGGCCGAAACCGGCTGCGGCATTTTCGCCGTTGGCAACCACCATGTCGACCTGATGCCGGTCCACCAGCCGATCAAGCTTACGCTCCAGCGCCTGTCGACCAGGGCGACCGACCACATCACCTATAAACAATAACTTCAATATTTCGTCTCCAGCTAAACTGGTCGGTGCCACAGGGCGACGTCTGACACTGCCAGCCCCCCCCAGGTCGCACACCGAACTACTTGGCGTATTCGGTCGCCCGGGTTTCGCGAATCACGTTAACCTTGATCTGACCGGGGTAGGTCATGTCCGCTTCAATCTTCTTGGCGATATCCTTGGCCAACACATGCGACTGTGAATCGGAGACCTCGTCACTGGCGACCATGACCCGGATTTCCCGACCGGCCTGGATCGCGTAGCAACTGGTGCAGCCCGGAAACGAGGTACCGATCCGCTCCAAATCCTGCAGGCGCTTGACGTAGGTTTCCAGCATCTCGCGTCGGGCGCCGGGCCGGGCCCCGGAAAGCGCGTCGGCCGCCTGGGTCAGAATCGCCAGGATCGACTCCGGTTTTTCGTCCTCATGGTGCGCCGCCAGAGC
>DATFMT010000083.1:0-2315 GCA_035266745.1 Geothermobacteraceae bacterium
CCTTCGTGCTTGGTGCGCTGAACGGTCAGCCCGTGCTCTGCGGCGAGGTCTTCGACGACCTGCGGCGCCGAGACCGGAACCGCCAGGGTGTCGCCGGCCCCGGTCTGACAGCTCAGCGCGACGAGCACCGAGAGCGCCTCGAGGTCGCTCAGCACCACGCCGGTTTCATCGATGATGACCAATTTCTCGCCGGAGGGCCCGACCCAGAAGCCGGCCGAGGCCTTGAGGGTGGCGACAATGCGCGACAACTGATCCATGGTTTTCTGCAGTTTTTCCGGGGTGGTGCCGGTCTTGCTTTCCTCGACATGCGAATTGAGTTCGATGATCTCGCAGCCGAGTTCCGACAGCAGCGACGGCAGCAGGTCGCCGGCCGGAGAATGGTTCAGGTCGACCACGACCTTGGGATTGGCGCGGTTCAGGACGCCCCGGTCGAGCGAACGCAGAAAGCCCTCCCGGTAGAAATCGTAGATGCGCGGCAGTTCCGAAATGCCGCCCGGTTCCGAGTAGTGTGCCCGACGGAAGTCCTCCTTGAAAAAGATTCGCTCGGTATTCTTGGCCATGTCCGAGGAGAACTCGACCCCGTCGGCGTCGAAAAAGACGATCTCGGTCGCCGCCGGGTCATCCGGAGACTGGCGAAAATGAACGCCGCCGACCTCACCGAAAGTCGTCAGTTTGTAGAGCAGCACCGGCAGCGGGAGCATCTTGACGTCGCGGACATTGATTCCGGCGGAGAGCAGGCCGCCGACAAATGAGCTCTTGAGCATGCGCGAGGAGCGGATCGCGTCCCGACCGGCCAGGACGAAGGCATCCTTTGGCAATGTCGAGCCGTAGGCCGCCCCGAGTTTGGCGGTGAATTCGGGGGTCAACTCGATATTGGTCAGCCCTTTGACCAGGGCACCGTCGAACAGGCTCTTGCGCCATTTCTCGCCCCAGATCAGGTTGGTGGTGACGGTCGCACCCCCCTCGATGACTTTGCGCGGCCAGACCTTGACATCCCGCTTGAGCTGGGCGCCGTTGCCGATGGTGGTCTCGTCGCCGACCACCACTCCGTCCTCGATGGCGACCTGCTGGCCGACCCGGACGTTGTGGCAGAGCACCGCGCCACTGATGCGGGAGCCTTGTTTGATGTAGACGTTGTCCCAGAGAATCGCATTTTCGAGTTCTACGCCCTCTTCGACGATGCAGTTGCGGCCGAGGATTGAGTTTTTCACTCGGGCCTCGGGGTGGACCCGGGTGTTGCCGCCGATGACCACCAGTCCGTCAAGGTTGTCCAGGTTGGCCCGAGCCTCTTCGCCAAGATGAATCCTGCCGGTCGGCACAGCCAGGGGCTCACGGATATTTACCGAGACCCGGCCGGCGGCAATGTCGCCGCTGGCTTCGAGGTAGGCGTCGGTGTTGCCGATGTCGGCCCAGTAGCCGGTCAGGGAGCAGCCGTAAAGAGCAGCGTCGGCTGCCAGCATGGCCGGGAAAACGTCTTTGGCCCAGTCGCGGTTTTCCCCCTCGGGAATCAGTTCGAGAACCTCCGGTTCAAGGATATAGATGCCGGTATTGATGGTATCGGAAAAGACCTCGCCCCAACCCGGTTTTTCCAGGAACTTGGTGATCTTGTCCTGCTGGTCGGTCATCACGACGCCGAATTGCAGCGGGTCACTGACCGGGGTCAGGGTGATGGTCGCCCTGGCCTGTTTCTGTTGGTGGAAGTTTATGATCGCCGTGAGGTCGAAGTCGGTCAGCAGGTCGCCGCTGATGACCATGAAGCATTCATCGAAATATTTGGCCGCCGCCTTGACCGCGCCGGCGGTACCTAAATCCTCCAATGGCGTGACATAACTTATGTGTACTCCGAATTCGCTGCCGTCGCCGAAAAAATTCTTGATCGTTTCCGGCTGGTGATAGAGCAGCAGGACCAGTTCCTCGATGCCGTGCTTTTTCAGCAGTTCGACGATATGCAGCATGATCGGCCGGTTGATCAGCGGGATCATCGGCTTCGGCAGGTTGATGGTCAACGGCTGGATGCGGGTGCCAAAGCCTCCGGCCATGATGACTGCTTTCATTCTGGTCTCCTGCTAGAAGGGCGGAGCCTTTTATGCGATCTCGGCGTCAGGCTGCCTCCGACCTGCGCTCGACGTAGCTGGCTACGTTTCGCTGGTGCGAAGTTGCCTTTTTTGCTCAAGCCAAAAAATCTCATCCCTAACCGATGAACGTTATGAAAACTTATAAAAAGTGTGAGGTTGATCCAACTGCCAACTGCCAACTGCCAACTGCCAACTGCCAACTGCCAACTGCCAACTGCCAACTGCTGGCCTCACTGTTCA
>DATFMT010000084.1:0-13172 GCA_035266745.1 Geothermobacteraceae bacterium
CGGGATAGGCCGAGGCACCATGCTCGGAGAAATCGAGTCCGGCCATCTCTTCTTCCTCGGAGACGCGCATACCGATCACGATGTCGATAGCCTTGAACAGGATCAGACCGGCGAAGAACGCCCAGGCAAAGCAAGCGGCGATACCGATCAACTGGACGCCGACGGTGTGCATGGAGAAACCGGCCGTGTCGAAGATCCCGGCGGCCAGGGTCCCCCAGGCGCCGCAGACGCCATGAACGGAGACCGCACCAACCGGATCGTCGACACGAATCTTGTCGAAGAAGAGAACCGAGAGCACGACCAGCACCCCGGCAACCAGGCCGATGATGACCGACGAGGTCACCGAGACATTGGCGCAACCGGCGGTGATGCCGACCAGGCCGGCGAGAGCACCGTTAAGCGTCATACCGATATCGCTTTTTCCGTACTTCATCCAGGTGAAGAGCATGGCGGCGACGGCACCAGCAGCGGCAGCCATGGTGGTGGTCACCGCGATCATGGCAATGGAGGTGTCACCGGTCGTGGTCGAGCCGGGATTGAAGCCATACCAGCCGAACCAGAGCAGAAAGACACCGAGGGAGGCGACCGGAATGTTGTGGCCGGGAATCGGCTTAACCTTGCCGTTCTTGTCGAACTTACCAAGACGCGGTCCAACGACGATGGCACCGGCCAGTGCCAGCCAGCCACCGATGGAATGAACGACCGAGGAACCGGCGAAGTCGATGAAACCAAGCCCTTCGAGCCAGCCGCTGCCATGATAGAGACTGCCCCAGGCCCAGCCGCCGAAGATCGGGTAGATCAGTGCCGAGACGAAGATTGAATAGACCATGTAGGCACTGAATTTAGTGCGCTCGGCGACCGCGCCGGAGATAATCGTCGCGGCGGTGGCGGCGAACACGACCTGGAACATCCAGAAGGCGTAGTTCCAGGGCGCGTCGTCACCGGTAGCGCCGCTGAAGAAGAAATCGCTGTGACCGAAGTAGCCATTGCTGGCGCCGAACATCAAGCCGAAGCCGACGGCCCAGAAAGCCAGGGCACCGACCGAGAAGTCCATCAGGTTCTTCATCATGATGTTACAGGCGTTTTTGGCGCGGGTGAACCCGGCTTCAACCATGGCGAATCCGGCCTGCATGAGGAAGACCAGGAAGGCGGCAACACAGGTCCAGACAAAGTTCAGGTTGTTCTGTACCGTGTCGGCAGTAATGGGCGCGTCATCTGCGAGCCCCAGTGCGGGCAAGCCAAGCAGCGCCACGAGGGTGATAAAGGGAATTAGCTTTTTCATATCAAGACCTCCTTAAGAGTTATCGTTTGATGGTTAAAGGGAATCTTCGCCGGTTTCGCCGGTACGAATCCGAACCGACTGCTCGACTGGCGAAACAAAGATCTTGCCGTCACCGATACGCCCGGTGCAGGCCTCTTTCTGGACGGTCTCAACGATTTTGCTGATCAGATCATCATTGACGACCAGCTCGAGTTTGACCTTGGGAATAAAATCAATCTGGTACTCGGCACCGCGATAGAGCTCTGTGTGCCCTTTTTGCCTACCGAACCCCCTGACCTCGCTGACGGTCATGCCGGTTACGCCCATCTCGGTGAGCGCGTTCTTGACGTCATCGAGTTTGAAAGGCTTGATGATACATTCAATCTTCTTCATGGGTTAATTCTCCTTTCCAGAGTTGCGAACAAAAAAAAACGGCGCCCGGCCTTCCAGATGGAAGGCGGGCGCCGTTGCCCTAAATTTCAACCTTTGTTAAGAACCTCGTTGTTCCGCAAAGGTTGGATAATTATTGTTGTGAATTGATCCTCTCAGTGAGGTATCGTTGCTGACTGTGTTAAAGCACAGTGCATGCCAAAATATTTTTATCAATAATTTCGATTAGTTAAATTCAACAACAGATTCAACAGCCCTGACAGTGCATAATTAATGGGCAAACACGAAAAACGGCTGGCTATTCGTCAAGCACTCGAGGCGTGGGAAATAGCAGCGTAAACTTCGTCCCTTGGCCGAGCTCCGACTCAAGCTGCAGGTGAGCATCGTGCTCCCGAATAATATTCAGACTGAGATAGAGGCCGAGCCCGGTTCCTTCACCTTCCTTCTTGGTGCTGAAGAAGGGTTCAAATACCTGCTCCCGGATATCCGCCGGAATCCCCGGACCGCTATCAGCAATGGCAACACAGACTTGGCCATCATCGGTTACGTAACTTGAAACTGTCAACTGGCCACCTTTCCCCATGGCCTGACAGGCATTCATGATCAGGTTGATAAACACCTGTTTGAGCTTATTGGAGTCGCCCTGAATCTGGGGGACCGATGTGAAATTTTCCTGCAATTTGATCTGATGACGATTTAATTCATACTCGAGCAAGAGCAGTACATCACGCAGTGTCTGAACCAAATCGACCGAACGCATCCTGATTTCACCCCTGCGAGAAAAGCTGAGTAAACCTCCGGTTAGCGTCTTGAGCCGCTCAACCTCACTGGCAATGCGTTCGAGCAGTTCGGTCTGAAAGGTGCTGGCAGGCTCTTCACGCTGCAGCAGTTCAGTCGCGTAGGCAATCACCGACAAGGGATTGTTGACCTCATGGGCAATGCCCGCCGAGAGCCGGCCGACTTCGGCAAGTTTCTCCGTTTGGATCGTCTGGTCCATTAGCCGCCGAAACTCAGTAATATCCTCGACCATGACTAGAACCCCCTTGAGCTGATCATTTTCAACCAGGGGAGTCAGGCGGCGTTTCTGAAAGCGCAGTTCGCCCTGCAGGTTGCGATGGGCAAGTTTCAGTTTTCCCGGGGTCGCCTGTTCCAGGACCTGCAGCAGTGCCTCTTCAAACCCCTCATCGCGCAAACGGGGAAACAGCTTCTGCAGTTTCATGCCAAGCGCCTGCTGCTTGGTCACCCCGCTGAACTTCTCCATCTGCCGGTTCCACGAGGTGATCCGGAAACGCGTATCCAGGGTGTAGATACCAAGGCTTGAACTTTCGAGGATTTGACTGTTGAGCTGGTCGAGAGCCTGGTTGCGCTCACCGGCTCGCTGCAGTCCGCGGTAAAGCCGGGCATTTTCGATGGCGATCGCCGCAAGGCTCGCCAGCGTCATCAACGGCGGGATGTCCGAGTCCCGAAAGGCGTCAGGACGATTGCTTTCAACATTGAACACCCCGATCACCCGCCCCTGTACCAGCAAGGGAACCGCCAGTTCGCTTCTGGCATCGCTAATCCCGCTGATGTAACCACTGACTTTGCTGACGTCGGCAACCAGAACCGGCTCTCCGGTTGCGGCGGCACGCCCCATCACCCCTTCTCCGCTATGGATTTCCCGCTCAGCAGCCTCGAGCGAGTAGCCGAACGAAGCAGCGGTCAGCAGCACTTCCTGCCTTTCGTCGAACAGCCTGATAATGGCATTTTCGAAGCGAAACACATCCCGGGAGACCGCAAGGATATGGTGCAGCAGGTCAGCGGCATCCGTCCCGGAAGAGAGTTCCTGGCTGATGTCGAGTTGGGCCTGAAGGATTTTTTGTTGCTGGTCGGCAAGCTGGTTCATGGCAAGTGTTTATCGCATAGAATATGCCAGCCGGGTAAACGGTTGAATTGCCTATACTTACAGGCTATTTGCTGCTTTTGACAGCTCTGGTTCGCGCACAGATGCATAGAAAATGACGTCCCCTGCCTATTGTCTGAGCAACGTCAACGCAACCGATCCGAAATTTCACTTGTCAGTCCGCCGCTCATTTCCTATACTGAATCAACCTTTGTTTGCTCTCTGCCCAGTGCGTGAGGTCCACAGGCCCAGGCGGTATAAAGTTTTATTCGGGACAGCTTCAGGGCCGCCGTGAGCAAGCCCATCCCGGCATGGGAAGCCTGACGTGGCAACAAGTGGTCCCACCTTACTGGGAGTCGTTCTGAGGCTCCTCGACCCACGGCCGGTGTGGAGAGCACCCTTTAAGGCGTCGGTTCAACCGACGCCTTTTTGTTTCAGCCGCCTTTGGCACAGGCCGACAAAACTGACGGGCTCCTTTTGCATTGCGCGATCCCGATTCAATGATCCGCAGGTAGGCTTCGCGACTGCGAGTTTTTTGACAGGTTATGATGAACGACACAATGACACCTTCCGACATTCACCACCTCAGCATCGACCAAAAGCAACTGGTCCTGGTCGGCACGGCCCACATCTCTCAGGCATCGGTCGACACGGTCCGCCAGGTCATAACCGACGAACAACCAGAGACCGTCTGCGTCGAACTGGACGAGCAACGTTACCAGGCCCTCACCAACCGCAACCGTTGGGAATCGCTCAACCTGATCCAGGTCTTGCGGAAAGGGCAGGTCCCTTACCTGCTCAGCAATCTCGCCCTCTCCTCGTTTCAAAAACGCATGGGCCTGCAAACCGGGGTTAAACCAGGCGCCGAATTGGCTGCCGCCGCGGAAGAAGCGCGCGGACGGAACATGCAGGTCGAGCTGGTCGACCGGAATATCCGCACCACTCTGCTACGGGCCTGGCGCCGTACCGGGCTTTGGCGCAAAATGATGCTCTTGGCGACCCTGTTGGGCAGCCTGTTTGAGAAACAGCAGATTGACGAGGATGAACTCGCCAGATTGCGCGAAACCGACACCTTGTCCGCCATGCTGGACGAGATGGGGAGCCTGCTGCCGGCGGTCAAGACGATCCTCGTCGATGAACGGGACCGCTACATGGCCCATCACATCAGGTCTGCACCGGGCGACAAGCTGGTGGCCGTGGTCGGTGCCGCTCACCTGCCGGGGATTTTACGCGCCCTGCAACAACCGGCAGAGAGCGCTGCCGCCATCGCAGAGCTAGACCTGATCCCTCCCAAGTCGGTGGTATCCAAGCTGGTTCCCTGGCTGATCCCTGCCGTGGTGGTCGTGCTGTTCATCGTCGGCTTCCTGTTCGGTGACCGCAGTCAGGTGGCCGGCGCCGCACTCGCCTGGATTCTCGCCAACGGTTTGCTTTCGGCGCTCGGAGCCATCGCTGCCTTGGGGCACCCGGCAACCGTCATCGCTGCGTTTGTTGCCGCTCCGATCACCTCGCTCAATCCGACCATCGGCGCCGGGATGGTGACCGGACTGGTTCAGGCGTTTGTAGCCGCGCCAACGGTAAGGGACATGGAAAATGTCGGGGAGGATCTGGCAAGCCTGAAAGGCTGGTGGAACAACCGGCTCAGCCGCGTGATGCTGGTCTTTCTCTTCTCGTCAATCGGTTCATCGATCGGAACTATAGTTGCCTTTCACTGGCTGAAAAATCTGCTGTAAACTGCGGAGCGGCGTCAGGATACGGACGGCCTAATCCCTGGCGACTGGCTCTGGCGGTTTCGACGAGGTCGGCATCGCGCAGGTAAATGTCCCGCCGAAACTGCAAGTGCTGACGGTCATCGACCCAGGCCGTCCAGTACAACACGTGAACCGGAATTTTTTCCGGCAACATCACCTTTAAGGATTCCGCCCCCTCCAGGGCGGAAATGATCATCTCGCAATCCCAACCGTCCATCCCGTCCAGCAGGTACTGCGCCAGATCAAGTGGCCGCTCGATCCTGATACAGCCCGAACTGAACAGCCGCTCGTCACGGGAAAACAGCTGGCGTTCATTCGTGTCATGGAGGTAAACCGCGTAACGATTCGGGAACATGAACTTGACCCGGCCAAGCGGGTTCCAGGGCCCGGGGCGCATCCGCAGAATGCCAGGAAAGTTCTGGAATTTGACCTTAGACCAGTCGATCTGTTGCGGGTCGATCCGCCGTTCCGGATCACCCTGCCAGGACACGAGCTCGTAATGATTACGCTCGACCCAGCCCGGATCACGCCGAATCAATGGCAACTTGTCTTCCCGCAGGATGGTGCCGGGGACATACCAGTAGGGTGCGAATTCCAGGTAACTGAGCTGTGCGGAAAATGTCGGAGTCATCCGGTAGGGGGTACCGACCACGACCGACATGGTCATGACGACCTCGTCCCGTTCATGAACCTCGAGGGTAAAGTCGGCAATATTGACTCTGATGAACCGCGGTCCAAAATCGATCGGTGCTTCGCGCAGACGCATCAGGTTGACCTCGACCTCCCGGATCCGCTCCTCGATGGGGACGTTCATCTCGGCCAACGTCAGTGGCCCGACAACGCCGTCGGCTTCCAATCCGTGCCGCTCCTGAAAATTCCTGATACCGGCAACTGTCAACGCCCCGACACCCGGTTCATCCCAGGCAGCAGGCATGTCCAGATCCCCGCCCAGAAAGAGTCTGATCTTCAACCCCTTGACCCGCTCGCTCTGATCCCCCTCCCGCAGGGTCGGTCCCGCAGCGATCTGCGGCCAGCCACCATAGGCCGATAAATCACGCAATTCGGCCAGCGCCTGGCGCAGCTTGACGTAACCTGGCTGCTGCGGTTCGAGCTCCTTCAGCAACTCGGCCAAACGATTGTTGGCGAGATGCTCCTGCAGCGCCGCAGACAAATGTTGCTTCCGCCTGTGCTGACCGGTGGCCACCGAGTCAGCGCCACCCGACAAGGCGTGGGCATAGCGAAAAAATCCATCGCTCAGCAACAGGTCAAGAATCGCCAGGTAGTGGGTATCGAAAAGAACGCCCTGAACAAGAGAGTCACGTTCCAGCTGAACCAGAGATTCGATATATGGCAGACGAAAATCATCCGAGCACAAGCCATGACTGGCGCTGTCACGCAACGCTTCGAGCAACTCATCGGCAGCGGGAGTTAACCCGAATTCGTTGATCCAGGCCGGAGCATAATGCCGCCGGGTATAGAAGTCGGGCAAAGATTCTGAATCCAGTTCCAGAGCGCCACCGAGCCAGACCGCCGGTGGCACGCTAGCACCGGTCAGTCGCTGGGCAATACCCTGCCCCACCGCAACCGTTAACGGCGTTGCTGAAACGGCTCCGGGAAACTGGACCGGAAGCAGACAAACGGAAATGGCGAAGATAACCCAGCGCATTGCAATGCTCATCGTTATGGATCCATGTGTATATCCATCATAACAAAAAGGCCGCCCATCAGGGTGGCCTCAGCGTAAAATCATCTGGCAGGGGGCAAGTGCTCCTCGCTGTATCACCCATAAGGCCAGGGTTACGGCCGCTATCAGCACTGCCAAGCCAACCAGGGAGGGATAATCGACCGCCTTGAAATCGACCAGCACCACTTTGCGGAACAGGGCCAGCAGGTGGGGATCCGAAGCTATCATCTCATAAAGTGCCAGGCCGGGCCGGGCCAGGGCCTGAACAGCTGAAACCGAAGCCAGCAGCGTCAGACAGGCGACGACCGGCTTTTCAAGCCAGAGATAGCTGCGGAGTCCGAAAACCAATCTTTGCATGTCTCTTCTCCGCTCAATACGTTACAGTGTGCCGTGGTCCTCAAGCAAAACCACTCACCTAGACGGCGTCTGTCTGGTCGACTTGCTAGGCGCCGACTTATTTGTCATAGTTGGCAATAGTCAGGAAAGGATTTGATTTGAATGTGAAAAAATTCTTCGATGCGCTGGGACTGAACGGAACCCGCTGGCAGTGGAAGATTATGAAATGGGAACGGCAGCTCAAGCAGCTGCAAGCTGGCGACTTTTCCAGCCTGGAGCTGTCCGTGCACCGCATCATCCTATATCTCAATCTGGTCCTGTTTACGCTGATGGTGATCCACGGCCTGCTGGCCGGAATCGGCTTTGCCAGTCTCTTCTCGCCGCCGACCCCGCTGCTGCTGGCTTGGGGCGGGCAATACTGGCCCGCGACTTTAAACCACGGTCAGTGGTGGCGCGCCCTGACCTATGCCTATACCCATGGCGGGTTGATTCATCTCGGTTTCAACATGATGGTGCTCTACCAGGTCGGACCCTTGGTTGAGCGTGAACTGGGCCCGGGGCGATTTCTGGTTCTCTACACCGCAACGGCATTGACCGCAACCCTGGCTGGGCTGTTTTGGTACGCGCAGGCCCCGGTCGTCGGCGCGTCCGGAGCCCTGTTTGGCTTGATTGGCTTCTCCATCGTCTACTTTCATCGGGTCGGCCCGCCTGCCCACCAGTTACGCAACTTCATGCTGCAATGGGCCCTGTTTGCCTTTGTCTTTGGCCTGCTGGTCGGCGCCGACAATGCCGGCCACTTCGGAGGCGCTGCCGGCGGAGCGCTGATTGGCCTGCTGCTGCCGCCGCGCAGCCTGTTCCGACCGACACTTAACCGACTGTGGAACCTGCTTGGCCTTTGCTGTGCCGCAGTCACGCTGCTGGCATTGGGCAGTATGCTCTATGTCGTTGTGACAGGATAAAGCGACCCATGGCGAAACAGAAAATCCCGGTCACGCCGGCCACCCGGTTTTTGAAGCAACACAACATCGCTTTCACCGCCCACCTCTATGCTTACGAGGACAAGGGCGGGACTGCCGTATCAGCCCGGGAACTTGGGGTCCCCGAACACAGCGTCATCAAGACCCTGATTATGGAGGATGAGAACCGCACTCCGCTGATCATTTTGATGCATGGCGACCGTGAGGTGTCCACCAAGCAGCTGGCCCGCCTGGCCGGCTGCAAGACGGTCTCCCCCTGCCCCCCGGAGCGAGCGGACAAGAACAGCGGCTACCAGGTTGGCGGCACCTCGCCGTTTGCGACCCGCCGCAGTATGCCGGTCTACATGGAGCAATCGATCCTCGCACTGACGACGATCTATCTCAATGGCGGCAAACGCGGGTTTCTGATCGGGCTCGCACCGCAAAGAGTCGCCGAGCTGCTGCAGCCGACCCTGGTGAATGTAGCCATTTAGGATCGGGAGGAAATGAATCGATGGAAGGTATCTGCCGGAAAGTTGCCACAGCCCTGCGTAACGCAGCCGCCCTGGTGGTCACTGCGGGGGCCGGCATGGGTGTCGACTCGGGCCTGCCGGATTTCCGCGGCGACCAGGGCTTCTGGAAGGCCTACCCGATGTACCAGCGACTCGGCATCAATTTTGTCGGTGCCGCCAACCCCATCCACTTTGAACGTGACCCGGCTTTTGGCTGGGGCTTTTACGGTCACCGCACCAACCTCTACCGGGAAACCGTGCCTCACCGGGGCTTCGACATCCTGCTCGACTGGTGTGACCGCTTCGGCCTGGACAGGTTTGTCGTCACCTCGAATGTCGACGGGCAATTTCAGAAAGCCGGCTTTGGCGAAGACCAGATCCTTGAGGTCCACGGGTCGATTCATCACCTGCAATGCCTCACCCCCTGTCATCACGCGATCTGGAACAACAACGAACAAATCCCGGTCGATTTTTCCACCATGCGCGCCGACCACGTGCCGACCTGTCCCCGTTGCGGCGGAGCCGCCCGACCCAACATCCTGATGTTCGGCGATTATTCCTGGCTGCCGGATCGCACCCACGGGCAGGAGATGCGCTTTGACCTGTTTGCCAGCCAGCACCAGCATGACGCCCTGGTGGTGATCGAGATGGGAGCCGGCACCGCGATCCCGACCATTCGCTATTTGAGCGAACGACTCGGTTCCCGGCCCGGCGTGACCGTGATCCGCATCAATCCGCGCGAAGCACGGATCGGTCGTCCGCATCTGTCCCTTCCCTGCGGGGCCGTGGAAGGGCTGGAGAAGATTGCAGCATATCTCTCCTGAACGGTTAAACTGAAGGTATCCGCCAAGGAGTGCCACAATGACCGTCCCGGCCCTGATGACTGACCTCTACCAATTGACCATGCTCGCCGGGTATCAGCATCAGGGGATGGAGAAAACCCCGGCAGTGTTCGATCTCTACTTCCGCACCCCCCCCTACCAAGGGAGCTATGCCGTCTTCGCCGGGCTGCAGCCGGCCCTCGACTATCTGCACAAGCTGCGCTTCACCGATGCCGAACTCGGCTACCTGGAGAGCCTCGGGCTGTTCAGACGCGCCTTTCTTGACTACCTCAAAGCCTTTCGCTTCAGCGGCCGGGTCACCGCCCCTGCCGAGGGGAGCGTGGTGTTTCCGCACGAACCGCTGATCACCGTGGAAGCGCCGCTGGCCGAGGCCCAACTGGTTGAAACCGCCCTGCTCAACATCATCAATTTTCAGACTCTGGTGGCGACCAAGGCCGCCCGCATCACGCAGGCCGCGGCGCCGGCGACGGTCGTCGAATTCGGTCTGCGTCGCGCCCAGGGGCCCGACGGAGCGCTCAGCGTCGCCCGCGCCGCCTACATCGGTGGGGTCCGCAGCACCAGCAACCTGCAGGCCGGGGCAGAATTCGGCATTCCGGTCAAGGGGACCCACGCCCACAGCTGGATCATGGCCTTTGACGATGAATTGAGCGCCTTTCGCGCCTATGCCGAGCTCTTCCCCGACAACTGCATCCTGCTGGTCGATACCTACGATACCCTGGCAAGCGGCGTCCCCAATGCGATCACCGTCGCTGCGGAACTCAGAACCGGCGGGCATGAACTGCTGGGGATTCGACTCGACTCGGGCGACCTCGCCTACCTGAGCAAGTCCGCGAGGAAAATGTTCGATGCCGCCGGCTTCCCGGAGGTGAAGATCGTCGCCTCCAATGAACTCGACGAGCAGGTGATCCATTCCATCCGCAGTGAAAACGGTCGGGTTGACCTCTATGGCGTTGGCACCCGCCTGGCGACCTGTGCCGGGGAAGGCGGCGGCGCGCTGGGCGGGGTCTACAAGCTGGTCGAATACAACGGCAGTCCGCGGATGAAATTCACCGCCGAGGCGGTCAAGTCAACCCTGCCGGGGAAGAAGAAGGTCCTGCGCCTGGTGAACGGGCAAGACAAGTACGCCGGCGACATCATCTGCCGCCTGGATGACCGGCTTGCTTACGGCGATCTGATTTACGATCCAGAAAACCCGTCCCGGCAGAAACGCCTCGGCGCGGGCGTGCTCAAAGAGCTGCACCGGGAAGTCATGAACGCCGGCGCACAGACTGCATCGGCCCCATCACTCGATGCCCTCGCCGACCACGCCGCGAGCGAGCTCAAACGCCTCCCGGAGGGTTCCCTGCGGCTGCACAACCCACACCGCTACAAGGTTTCGATCAGCGAATCCCTCTACCTCCTGCGCGACCGGCTGCATCAATCCTGAGCGGCTGCGGTGTCGAGGCCGGGCGACGGAGCCCATGGCTGACCATAGCAGATAAGCGCTGCTAGCCTTGTCTCGCGTGCTACTTTGAACACTCAGGTTAGTTCGCTCTATTCTCACTCGACTGATGTTGGGCCCTATTTTTCAAAGAAAAAGGACCGGGCTAGCCGGTCCTTGGGAGTGAAACAACCTTTTGTCATTCCTTCTTGCCGCCAAACAGCCCTTCAACACCCTTAAGCAGCTTATCGGTCTGCTCCTTGACCGCTCCGCCAGCTCCGCCCGGAACCTGCTCTAAAGCCTTGTTCACCTCACTGGTCACTTTCTGTACTTCAGCCGTAGCCTTGCCGACCACCTCCGACTTGATGGTATCAACACCCTGCAGATTCCCCTTCAAAAATCCGGCCAGTGCCGGAGAGAAGTCCGCGGAGCTGTTCTTGGCGACCTCAAGGATCGTGGTCACGACGGTCTGGATCAGTTCATCCATCGGCATCCCGCCCTGGTCGGCCCCGAGATTTTTCATCTCGATGCGCGGCAGCTTGAGCTTGACGTTGGCCGCTTCGCCGAGCATGGCCAGCTTGGCGTTAACCTTGACCCCCTCGATGACAAACCGGCTGACGATAAATTTCTTTTCGCCGGCTGAGGACGATTTGGAGGGAGGCGCTGCACCAGCATGGCCTGCTGAGGCTGATTTGGCTCGAGCCAGGATCGGGTCGAGGTTGGACGATTTCCCCGACTGTTCGAGATTGACCTCGATGTCTGCCAAGCGGATCTTGGGTATCACGATCGTCTCATCAGTCAGCGATCCGAGCGATACGGCGAACTCTCCGGTTCCCAGGCCGAGAAATTTATCCGCCTTGAAGCCGGGCGGGTTGGCAACCTGTAACTGCTTTAGGTTCGCTTCGCCGCCGAACAGGGAGATGGAGATGTCGGCCAATGTCGTTGAGACGCCGAGAGCTTCGCTGCCGCCGTATTCGATCGCCTTTTTGGCGATTGAGTCGACATAAAACAAGACCCCGGCAACGGCAATGACCAGCACCACGATCAGCACAGCGGCTAACTTGAGTAGACCTTTCATACCATGATCCTTTTGCTGGTTGGTTGGGTGACTTCTTACCCAAAGAGTAAAACGATTCGGGGACTTTTCAAGTAGGAACGATGCAGCTACCGACGAGTCAACGTTGAGTCGTCGCCAGCCTCAGCGCCAAAGCAATAAATACCGTGCCAGCGATCCGGTTCAAAACCAGCTGCGCCCGTTGTGAACGGCTGAACCATGCGCCGAGAGTCCCGGCCAGAAGTGCAAGTAAGCCGAAAACCAGGATGGTGGCCAGGATAAACAGGGCGCCGAGTGAAACCAGTTGCGGAGGGATGGGTCCGCGCCCGGGATCGGCGAACTGCGGCAGAAAAGCAAGAAAGAAAATTGAAACTTTGGGGTTGGTCACGTTCATGACGATGCCGCGCAGGTAAAGGCGACCCAAGGGTTGCCGGGGCAGGGAACCGAACTCGAGACGGGCGCTCGGGGCCCTGAATGCCTGCCAGGCCAGGTAAATCAGGTAACCGGCACCCAGCAGCTTCAGCGCAACAAAAGCGGCGGCAGAAACCTGGAACAACACGGCAAGGCCGCAGACCACCGCCAGGGTATGCACCAGCAGGCCGGTGCAGAGGCCGCAGACAACCAGCAACCCCGGAATCCGCCCGTGCAGTGCTGACTGGGTCAGGACAAACAGGTTGTCAGGACCGGGAGCCAGCGCCAGCAGCAGTGAAGCGGCAAAAAAAGTTGTAATGGTTTCAAGACCCAGCATCTGATTCCGCTCTTTCAGGGGGCAGCTGAATGTAATCATATTCCCTGGCAGATGACAATCGAATCCTTGTCCCGTCCGTCCAACAGGCAGATTCTTTGGGCATTTTCGGACATTTCCGTTAGAATAATGAACACAACGCTGGCTAGAACAGGAGGTAAGATGTCTCACTTTACTCCGGATGGAACGACAGTCCCCGAGGCTGGATGGCCAAGTGCCATCGTCGAGGCTTGGGACGGCCTGATTTATGTCGGCGGTCCCGACTATCGCATCCGGTTCATGAATCGCCGATTTATCGAAACCCTCGGTCGGGATGCGACCGGCGAACTTTGTTACCGGGCC
>DATFMT010000085.1:0-6418 GCA_035266745.1 Geothermobacteraceae bacterium
CGCTACCGGTTACATCAGTTCAGTGCAACAGAACCGGTCAACCCGCTCACAGTCGCTCTGGCACAAGGCAATATCGAGCAGGGAGTCAAATGGAGCCCGGCCTACCGGCAGCAGACTTTGGAACAATATGCCAGCTTGACAGCTGCTGCCTCCGCGCAGCCAGTCGATCTGGTGGTCTGGCCGGAAAGCGCAACACCGTTCTTCTTTCAGGAGACCTCCGCCCAGGCAGAGTTCGTCAAGGCGGTTGCCGCCCGGGCTGATGCCGCATTGCTGTTCGGCAGCCCGGCTTTCCAGCCATCCGGAAAGGCGATTGCCTATTTCAACAGTGCTTTTTTACTCTCTCCTCAGGGTGTGACGTTGGGACGGAGCGACAAGGTCCACCTGGTTCCGTTCGGTGAATATGTGCCGTTGAAGTGGCTGCTGCCGTTTGTCGACAAGCTGGTGGTCGGTATCGGCGATTTCTCTCCGGGAAATCTGCAACCGATCGGCTTCGGATCGACCCGGCTTGGTATTCTGATCTGTTACGAGGTCATTTTCCCTGAGTTGGCGAGAAAATACTTGAACCGCGGCGCCAACCTGCTGGTCAACATCACCAATGATGCCTGGTTCGGGTCCTCATCGGCCCCCTATCAGCATCTGGCGATGACCTCTTTTCGCGCGGTAGAAAATCGGGTCTGGATTGTGCGGGCGGCCAATACCGGTATCTCGGCCTTTATTGACCCCCTTGGCAGAGTCCACGACCAGACCGAACTGTTTACCGCGGCCAGCCGGGTGATGCAGGTCGATGCCCACGCATCTCCGGGGTTCTATACGCGACATGGGGACCTTTTACCGATGGGCTGTAGCGGGCTTTCGTTACTTTTACTTGCCATGGCATTGTTGCGGAAAAAAAGAAGTATTTCTTAACCCCTCCCGCCCCTTGCCCTGCCGTCTCAGAGAAGCTATAATCGCGCGTTGCAAACAATGAGAGGAATCAACCCCGATGTTGCGTGAAGAAAAAGATTTAATGATTCAGTTGCAGGACAAGCTCAATGAGCTGAGGAGGTATCTTTGACCTCGACAGCAAAAAGGAGCGGGTCCAGGAGCTTGAAGCGGAAATAGCCCGGCCCGGTTTCTGGGACCAGGGGGACAAGGCCCAGGAGTTGCTTAAAGAACGGACCGGGCTGCAGAAAATCATCGAAAGTTTTGAACAGGCCAGTCAGGAGCTGGATGACCTGACGGTGCTCGCCGAACTCGGCGAGGAGGGAGAGGACGAGGAAACTCTCGACGAGGTGCGCCGTCTGCTGCCGCAGCTCGAAGAGCAGGTCGGCAAGATGGAATTTGCCCGGATGCTCTCCGGCGAACACGACGCCAGCAACGCCATTGTCAGCATCAATGCCGGCGCCGGAGGCACCGAGGCCCAGGACTGGGCCGAAATGGTGCTGCGCATGTACCTGCGCTTTTGTGAACTCAAGGGCTTCCGTACTGAAATGACCGATTACCAGCCGGGCGACGAGGCCGGAGTCAAGGGGGTGACCTTCAACGTCGAGGGGGATTATGCCTACGGTTGGCTGCGCCCGGAAATGGGGATCCATCGGCTGGTCCGCATCTCTCCTTTCGATTCCAACGCCAAGCGCCACACCTCGTTCTGTTCGGTCTTCGTCTTCCCCGAACTCGCCGACGATGTCGAGGTTGAAATCAACGAGAAAGACCTCAAGGTCGACACCTATCGGGCCAGCGGGGCCGGCGGCCAGCATATCAACAAGACCGATTCGGCGATCCGCATCACGCATCTGCCGACCGGGATCGTGGTCGCCTGCCAGAATGAACGCTCGCAACATAAAAACCGCTCGACGGCAATGAAACAGCTCAAAGCCAGGCTCTATGAGCTTGAACTCGAAAAAAAAGAAGATGAGGCCTCGGCGATTGCCGGTGACAAGAAGGAGATTGCCTGGGGGAGCCAGATCCGTTCCTATGTCCTGCATCCCTACCGGATGGTCAAGGACCATCGGACCGGTTACGAAGTCGGCAATGCCGATGCGGTGCTGGACGGGCAGCTCGAGAAGTTCATCGAGGCCTATTTACTCGGGCAACATAAATAATCCGCACCGACCAAGGTGCAGAAGGTGAAACATATGAAGCGTTTGCTTGTTTTAACACGCCTCTCCAAGTTAACGATCCTGATTGCTCTGGTGATGTTATTGTGCAGTTGTGGTGGTGCCGATCTCGATGAGATTTCGCCGGCCTTAACCTTTGATGGGGTTTCCGTCAATGGCATTCCCAGTGCTGCGACGACGACGCCGACCCGGGCGTTGAGCGGTACCGTCGAGCCGGGCGCGACGGTAGAAGTTACCCAGGGCACGACGGTGACCACGGCGACAGTGACGGGTGATATCTGGACTGCTGAAGTCTCCTTGCAGCCCGGGGTCAACTTGCTGACGGTCGGTGCCGCCGATGCGCGAGGCAACCAGAATCTGTTCAGCTTGTCCCTGACCTACGATGCCGTCAGTATTGAGACCTATACGACACCGATATCGGTCGACAATCTGACGATTTCTGGTCTCGTCGATGGTGTTAACTATACGTCGCCCCTCGAGGTCACAGTGACTCCGGCAGATACCGGTATTACGCCTTTCACTGTACAGGCTGATGTTGTTGGAGACAACTGGAGCGTCCCACTGGCAGGCTTGGCAACCGGTGCAAATGAAGTCAAGCTGAGTAACGTCATTGCAGGAGTCGTTGAACCGGTTGAAGCCGTTGTGACTATCACTGTCGATGCGGCAGCCCCAGTTGTGACTATTGATCCGCCAGCCTCCCCAGTTTCCACGGCTTCCACAGTCATCGTCCCGAGCCAGACCGTCACCGGCGGTTCAGATCCTGCGGCAACGAGCTTGGCAATCCTGCCGTTGCCGGTCGATGGAGACCCGGTGGTCGATGCCGGCACCGGAAACTGGAGTGCCTTGATCGACAGTCTTGCGGTGGGGAAAAATCCGGTGACCGCAACAGTGACGCTTGCCAGCGGCGCTACCGCCACGGCCAGAACCTTGTTGCTTGTCGAACCGACCCCGCCGCTGGTGGTCAGTACATCCCCGGTCAAGAACGCCGTCGGCGTAGCGGTGACCTCCGCCGTGACTGTTCAATTCCATGCTGATATGGATGCGAACTCGATTACGACCGGGACGTTCACTCTGGATGCCGGTGGCGTACTGGTGCCGGCTACGGTTGTCTACGAAGCCGCCACGCGCACGGCCAGCCTGACTCCGGATGCCGATCTGGCGGCGACAACCCTCTACACGGTCACCCTGACGACAGGGATTACCGACGATTCGGTAGCGAAAAACCCCTTGTCGCAGCCATTGAGTTGGAATTTCACCACCCTGTAAGTTCGGCGGTGTTTGGAACAAAGTAAGTTGAAAGGTATGAGAAGACGATGGAAGAACTAAACGACCTGCTGCAACAGCGGCGTGACAAAATAGCTGAGCTCAGGGAACAGGGGCATAATCCCTATGCCAATAATTTCCCGGTGACGCACGTGATGGAGGACGTCCTTTCCGCCCATGCGGACCAGGATACCGAGGCCCTTAGCGACTGTCAGGCCGTCTACGTCGTCGGTGGCCGGATCATGGCCCGGCGCGATTTCGGCAAGGCCGGATTTCTGCAGTTGCAGGACCGCTCCGGGCGGCTGCAGGTTTATGTCGGCAAGGATAACATCGGTGACGAGGCTTTCGAGCAGTTCAAAAAGCTCGACCTGGGCGACATCATCGGTGTCGAGGGGGTGCCGTTTCGGACCAAGACCGGTGAGCTGTCGCTGCGGGCTTCAAGCATGAAACTGCTGACCAAATCGATGCTCCCGCTGCCGGAGAAATGGCACGGCCTGACCGATGTCGAAACCCGCTATCGGCAGCGCTATCTGGACCTGATGGTCAATCCCGAAGTGCGCGAAACCTTCCGCAAACGGAGCCGGATCGTCGCCCTGATCCGCGAGTTCATGGTGGAACGCGATTTTCTCGAGGTTGAAACGCCTATGATGCAACCGATAGCCGGCGGCGCGACCGCCAAGCCGTTCATCACCCATCACAACACCCTGAAGATGGATCTGTTTCTGCGCATTGCTCCGGAGCTCTATCTGAAACGCCTGGTGGTCGGTGGTTTCGAGCGGGTCTTCGAGATCAACCGGAACTTCCGCAACGAAGGGATCTCGATTCAGCACAACCCCGAATTCACCATGATCGAGTTCTACCAGGCCTACGCAACCTACGAGGACCTGATGGATTTCACCGAGGAGTTGATCTGCCACGTTGCCGAGCAGGTCTGCGGTTCACTGCAGATCAGCTATGGCGGCAGGCAGGTCGACCTCTCCTCGCCCTGGGATCGCCTGACCGTCAAGGAGGCGATTGTCAAGTATGGCCAGGTCGCTGCCGAGGTACTCGACGATCCGGCCAAGACCCTGGCCTATGCCAACTCGCTCGGGCTGGAATTCCAGGGGGCGATCGGGCACGGCAAACTGCTGACGGAAATCTTTGACGAGGTTGCCGAGCCGCAGCTCTGGAACCCGACTTTTATTACCGAATACCCAACCGAAGTTTCACCGCTGTCGCGCAAGAACGATGACAACCCCGAGGTGGTTGACCGCTTCGAACTGTTTGTCGTCGGTCGTGAACTGGCCAACGCCTTTTCCGAGCTGAATGACCCGATCGATCAGAAAGAGCGCTTCGTCAAACAGTTGGCCGAAAAGGAGGCTGGCGACGAAGAGGCGCACGCCATGGATGATGACTATGTCCGTGCTCTTGAATATGGTCTGCCGCCAACCGCCGGCGAGGGGATCGGCATCGACCGACTGGTCATGCTGCTGACCGATTCGGCGTCGATTCGTGACGTGATCCTGTTTCCGCAGTTGCGGCCGGAATCTCGCCCGTAGTGGATGCGAGCAGTCCTCTTCTTGGAACGGATTGTCCATGAGCTATGAAATGTTCGTCAGCCTGCGTTACCTCCGGGCCAAGCGCAAGCAGACCTTTATCTCGGTCATCTCGTTCATCTCGATTGCCGGAGTCACGCTCGGAGTAGCAGCGCTGATCGTGGTGCTGGCGGTGATGACCGGCTTTCATGACGGTGTCCGTCAGCAGATCCTTGGCAACGTACCGCATGTCCTGTTGCAGCGCTACAACGAGGGATTGGCCGACTACGAACAGATCGCCGAGAAAATCCGTCAACACCCTCATGTCGAATCTGCGATTCCGTTTGTTTCGAAAGAAGCGATGCTGCTTTCGAAAAAGAATGTTGCCGCTGTCAATGTCAAAGGGATTGAAGCCGGCAACAAGGTCCTAGATCAACCCTTTTTGTCGACCGGTACTGCGGATGTCAGGACCTTGTTGTTTGATAGCGGACAGTCGTTACCGGGTATTGTCATCGGGGTCAATACTGCGACCACGCTCGGCATCGCGGTTGGTGAATCGATCAACGTCATTCCGCCGATGTTCAATATCACCCCGTTTGGCATGATTCCGAAAATGAAACCTTTCCGCGTAGTTGGGATCTTTCGCCAGGCCGGCGGTTTTATGGATACCTATGTCGCGTATATCGACCTGCATACTGCGCAGGCTTTTTTTGACAGCGAGGCCCTGGCCAGCGGCATCGAGATTGATGTTGACCAGTTTGACAACGCCAAGCCGGTTGCCGCGGAGTTGCGTAAAGAGTTTGAATTTCCTTACGTTGTCAGGTCCTGGGAGGATCTGTTCGGTTCCTTCCTCTCGGCACTTAAATTGGAAAAACTTGGTTTGTTTATCGTTCTGGGGATCATCGTGCTGGTTGCGGCCTTTAATATCGCCACAACCCTGATCATGGTTGTCATGGAAAAACACAAAGATATCGCGATTCTGCGTTCAATGGGGGCGACGTCTCGCAGTATTATGAAAATTTTCATCTTGGAAGGTATTATCATCGGGACCTTGGGAACGTCGCTGGGTACCTTGCTGGGCTTGCTGCTGGCCAATTATGCCGATCCATTGATCAAGGGTCTCGAATCGACGTTTCATATCAAGATCTTCGATCAGGCGGTCTACGGCATGGACCATTTCCCCTCGGTGGTCATTATGAGTGACGTCTTGTCCGTTGTACTGGTTGCCATGGGAATTTCCCTGCTGGCGACCATCTACCCGGCCTGGCACGCCGCCAAAATGGATCCGGCGGAGGCGTTGCGTTATGAATAACAGCTGGTCGATCTGCCTGGGAGAGAGTTGCCGTTGATAAAGACAGCCGGTTTGAAGAAAACCTTTGCCACGGACCAGGGTGACATTGAGGTCCTGCGCGGCATCGATCTGACGATTGCCAGTGGTGAGCGGGTGGCGATTGTCGGCTCATCTGGGGCCGGCAAAACGACCCTGATGCACATTCTCGGGGGCCTGGACAGCCCGAGTTCCGGAATCGTGCGGTTCGAAGGAGT
>DATFMT010000086.1:0-6271 GCA_035266745.1 Geothermobacteraceae bacterium
GCCAGCAGGGCAACCAGGATCAGTTGCGAATCGGTCGCATCCTCACTGCGTAGCGTTTTGATCTCACCAGCCGGCAAACCGAGATGTTTTACGACCTGCAACTCAACCAACGCCGAAACGACAACAGTCGCCGACTTTCGCGCCAGGACCGGTGCAGCGACCTCGGGGTCCAAGGTTTCAGGAAAACCATCCAGGCTTTTCAGCAATGTGTTCCAGTCTGTGCCCCCTTGCCGCGCAGCCAGCAACTCTGCGACCGTTTGTCCGCTCTGTTGGGCCAGATATCCAGCCAGCCAGAGATCCTCACCCGGAGTGCCGCTCATCCGGGCCTTGACAATCTGTTTTTTGGGGATTTCGAACAATGCCGAAATAAACGAGTTGCGCGTGGTTGCCAGGATATAGTCGTCGGCCGCCCCAGGCTGGTCCGGATTATAGACCCGATCCTGGAAACAGTGGCAGGAGATGCCGCTGTCCGCAAACAGCGAAACGGGCAGCAAGAATGAGAACAGCAACAGCAGGCAGATGTGGCGCATAATGGCTCCCGGTTTGAAGTTGCGACCAGCCTGCCACACCTGTGCCGGGATTCCTTTGACGCGGATCAAGTGTCCAACTTCTCCAAAAGCCAGCACTGGTGAATTTTCGGATTGCGGGAAAAATCTTCCGGCAGGGTATCGGAACTGAGATTACGGATCTCCGCAGCGGACAGCTCCTCTTCCGCCAGCCTGAACTGACGAAAGTTGGTGGAAAACACGATCCGGCCACCGGGAGCCAGGCGTTGCAACGCCGTCTGCAGCAGGGCGACATGGTCGCGTTGGACATCGAACACGTCGGCCATCCGCTTGGAATTGGAAAAGGTCGGCGGGTCGATAAAGATCAGATCGTATTCGCCACGGTCCTTCTTGAGCCAGTCCATGCAGTCGGCCATGATCAACTGATGGCGACTGCCGACGATATCGTTCAGGGCCAGATTGCTCCTTGCCCAATCGAGGTAGGTCCGTGACAAGTCGACACTGGTGGTTGTGACGGCACCGCCGGAGGCGGCATAGACCGTCGCGGTGGCTGTATAGCAGAATAGATTCAGAAACCGTTTACCCAGTGCCATCTTACGCAGCATCGCGCGGGTGGTGCGATGGTCGAGGAACAACCCGGTATCGAGATAATCGCGCAGGTTGACCAGGAACTGCAGCCCCCCTTCTGCAACCTGGATGAATTCACCGGCTTCATCCTTGCGCCGATACTGATTGGCCCCTTTCTGTTTCTCCCGTACCTTGCAGTAGACCTGATCCTTGGTCACCGACAGGGCTTCTGGAAGCACCGCCAGGGCTGCCTGCAGCCGTTTTCGCGCCTTCTCCTCATCGATGGTCGACGGCGCCCGGTACTCCTGGACATGCACCGAACCGGCATAGATGTCGACGGCGACGGCGTATTCCGGCAGGTCGCGATCGTAAAGCCGGTAACAGCTGATCTGGTTCTGCTTCAACCAGGGTCGCAGTTTCTTTTGATTCTTTTTCAGGCGATTGGCGAACATCGCCGCCTGTTCCAGTGCGGCCGGGCTGACCAAGCTGGTCTGGCGGTCGCTGGCCATGGCCTGATCGGGGCTAATCCGGAAATGATAGAGCTGGCAGGCGATCGGTCCGTTCATAAAGGCATGCTTCTTCAGCGCCCGGTAACCGACCTGAAAAGCGAGCATCTTTTCACTGGTCAGCAGTGCGGCCTGCCAGCCGGGAAACTGCCGGGTCCAGTTTGTCCCCAGCTCCCGATACAGCGGCGCCAGCTTTTCGAGTTCGCCGAGCCGTTCGCCGTAAGGGGGATTCACCACCAGTAAGCCCGGTTCCAGATCCTGCCCGGCCAGCGGGTTGACCAGGTCCTTGAGGGCGCGCTGCTGAAAGGTGACCCATTCGGCAAGCCCGGCCCGTTCGGCATTGTCGCGCGCCGCCTTGAGAGAGCGGCCATCCTGGTCGAAGCCGAACAGCGGCGGCATGCTCATAACGCCCCGTTCCCGGCGCTGTTCGGCTTCTTCGATCAGCGTTTGCCAGACCGGGGCGTCAAACTGTTTCCAACCGAGGCAACCGAAATAGTTCCGGTACGAGCCAGGCGCGATGTCGCCGGCGATCAAGGCGGCCTCCAGCACCAGGGTTCCCGAGCCGCACATCGGGTCGACGAACGGCAAACCGCTGGCTGCCAATTCCGGCCATTTGCAGCGGAAGAGGATCGCCGCCGCCAGGGTCTCCTTGAGAGGCGCCCGGGCGCCTTCGGTCCGATAACCACGGCGGTGCAGGCTCTCGCCGGAAAAATCGAGATACAGGGTCCCCTGCTCTCCTTCGAGGTAGAGGTGCAGTTGGAGGCCGGGCTGGGCGACCTCGACACTCGGCCGATCGCCGCAGCGCTCCCGGAACTGATCGACCACGGCGTCCTTGACCCGTAGGGCGGCAAACCGGGTGTGGCTGATTGCCGCGTTGCGGACCGTGCAATCGACGGCAAAGGTCTGCGCGACGTCGAGGTGTTGTTGCCAGTCGATCGATTTGGCCGCGGTGTAGAGCGATTGTTCGTCGCCGGCATTGAAACTGTGCAACGGGTAAAGGATCCGGCCCGCCAGCCGCGACCAGAGACAGGCCCGGTAGGCGGTTTTAAAGTCGGCTTCAAAGTGAACCCCGCCGCGGGTGTTGCTGGTCGAGAGCGCACCGAGGGACAAGAGTTCTTCAGCGAGCAGCTCTTCGAGGCCGGCGGTGATGGTGGCAAAAAAAGTCCGGGACATGGCTAGTTATCCAGAGTGGCTAAGCAACAGTCTTGTCCAGCAATGAGGTGTCAAGACTCGTGGTGAAGACCTACACCAGTATAGCGAGATCCTGAATCTTGAGGCTAACACAGCTGGGCAAGTCAAGTGCAACGCCAAACAATAAAAAAATCCCAGGGTCGTAACCCTGGGACTATATTTTTTGGAGCGGGAAACGGGATTCGAACCCGCGACTTCAACCTTGGCAAGGTTGCACTCTACCACTGAGTTATTCCCGCAACTTGGTGGCGCCCTGTCGAGCGGGCCTATTAATAGCAAATGGCTTTGACCAAGTCAATAAAAAATACCGCTTTTTTTTCACGCAGAACATTTTTCAGGCCCGGGCAATAACCTTAAAGAATTTAAATAGATAGTCGGCGCCGGACCAGATGGCGAGAATGAACGAAATCCAGAAAAAGAAGATCCCGGCATTGTGCATGTTGACGTGGAAAATGCTCCATTGAAGGCCGAAAAACCAGTAGAAATCATAATGCAGCATCAGACCGGGGATGGCGGTCATCTGGAAGATGGTCTTGTATTTACCCAGATCGCTGGCAGCTATAACGATACCGTCCGAAGAAGCGATCGAACGCAACCCGGTCACGACCATTTCTCGAGCCAGGATGGCAAAGACCGCCCAGGCCGGAACCCGGTCAAGGGGAATCAGCATGATAAGCGCCGCCATGACGATCAGTTTATCGGCGAGCGGGTCGAGAAATTTACCAAGGATAGTGACGATCCCCCACTTGCGTGCCAGCCAGCCATCAAAGCCATCAGTGATCGCTGCCAGACCGAAGACTGCAGCCGCCCACATTCCTGAAGCACGGGAATCATCCAGCATCAGCAAGACCACCACCGGCACGGCGGCTATCCGGCCCAGGGTCAGCATATTCGGCAGGTTCAGGCGCCCTTCGCGCAGGTTCATAAAGTAGCCTCTTCCCGGGAACGAAACATTTCCAGATACTGTTTGACCTTCTTGACGTAATTTTGGGTTTCCTTGAATGGGGGGATGCCATGATGCCGCCTGACAGCGTTCGGGCCGGCATTGTAGGCCGCCAAAGCCAGATCGAGATCACCGGAAAACTGGATCAGCATCTGCTTGAGGTACTGACAGCCACCGCGAACGTTTTCGTTGATATCAAGCGGGTCCGTCACGGCGAGCTCCTCTGCCGTGGTCGGGATTAACTGCATCAACCCCATCGCGCCCTTGCTGCTGACCGCCTTGGGGTTGTTGTCGCTCTCCACCTTGATCACGGCACAAAGCAGTGCCGGATCAAGACCGTAGCGCTGAGCATAATAGTGGATCACCTTATCCAAGTTGGCATGCTCGGAGAAATAGAGCTGATAGCGTGCCGTGGTCGGCGCGTCAGTAAAATGGACCGAACCGTTTTCATCGACATAGCGATAAATGTCGGCCCTGGCGGATAAATTGCCACCGAGCGTCACCAGGATGACCAGAATTGCAATCGGCGCATAGCGAGGTTGCAGCAATTTCATATTCACTCCAGATGTGCACTTATATCTCAATTTCCCTTGTATTTCAACCTGCTTAGGCCTGCAAAGACTTGACATGGCCGAAACCTGCTAGGATAATGACTCACTTTGTGACTGATCCTGACAAAAACCTCCAATTCAAGGATGCAAATCCGGTTCCAGCCAGCGATGTCCTAAGCAACCGGATTTCGAACCTCGTTATGAACATAACCAATGAGTTCCTGGTCATCGGCAGCGGAATTGCCGGCCTCTCCTACGCTCTGAAGGTGGCTGACCGCGGCCAGGTCGCCGTGATTACCAAACGGGGCCTGTCGGAAACCGCAACCAACCTCGCCCAGGGCGGCATCGCCTCGGTAATTTCCCATGATGATTCATTTGCCGAACATGTACGCGATACTATGGTCGCCGGAGCCTTTCTCTCCAACGAAGAGATTGTCCAGATGGTCGTAGAAAGCGGCCCCAAGGCGATCAACGACCTGATTGCCTGGGGTGTGCAGTTCAGCAAGAACGCCGACAACAGCTTTGACCTGACCAAGGAAGGCGGCCACAGCCAGCGTCGCATCCTGCACGCCAAGGATATGACCGGCCAGGAGATCGAGCGGGCCCTGGTTCAGGCCGTGAGCAACCATCCCAATATTACCGTCTACGAACAACATATCGCCATCGATCTGATCACCGAGAAAAAGGCCACCGGACGCAAGGACGGCTCTGACCGCTGCCTCGGTGCCTACGTGCTCGATATCGAACGAAAGCAGGTCGTCACCTTCGGCGCGCCCATCACGGTCCTGGCGACCGGCGGCGCCGGCAAGGTCTATCTCTATACCTGCAACCCCGATGTTGCGACCGGTGATGGGGTCGCCATGGCCTACCGCGCCGGTGCGACCATTGCCAACATGGAATTCATGCAGTTCCACCCGACCACCCTCTACCATGCCCATGCCAAGTCATTTCTGATTTCCGAGGCGGTGCGCGGTGAAGGTGCAATCCTCAAACGCAGTGACGGTACCGCGTTCATGGCCGAATACCATGAACTCAAGGACCTGGCGCCACGCGATATCGTCGCCCGGGCAATCGATAACGAGATGAAGATCCGGGGCGATGACTGCGTCTATCTCGACATCACCCACAAGGGGGCCGACTACATCAAGGACCGCTTTCCGAACATCTACACCAATTGCCTCACCTATGGCATCGATATCACCAAGGAGTGGATACCGGTGGTTCCGGCCGCCCACTACCTCTGTGGCGGCATCCAGGTCGACGCCTGGAGTGAAAGCGACCTGCCGAACCTGTTCGGCATCGGCGAGGTCTCCTGCACCGGTCTCCATGGCGCCAACCGGCTGGCCAGCAACAGCCTGCTCGAAGGGGTGGTGTTTGCCGACCGGGCCGCGCAAAAGTCGCTGGAGCGGATCGGTCAATTGCCGGAGGATTTTCCGGCGATCCCCCCCTGGGACAGCGGCAAAGCCACCGACAGCGATGAAGAGGTCGTGGTTGCCCACAACTGGCACGAGATCCGCCTGAGCATGTGGAACTATGTCGGCATCGTGCGCTCGAACAAGCGCCTGGTGAGGGCGCTGCGCCGCATCCAGATGATCCAGGACGAGATCGCCGACTATTACTGGGATTTTTACGTCACCTCCGACCTGATCGAGCTGCGCAATATCGCCACGGTCGCCGAACTGATTATTCGCAGCGCCCTCGAGCGCAAGGAGAGTCGCGGCCTGCACTACACCATCGATTATCCCGAGACGGACAACGCCAACTGGCAGGTCGATTCAACGATCCGCAAGCCGTCCACCTTTTAAGGAGTCCGTATTGACTATCGACGATATCCGCCTGGAGATCGATCGCCTCGACAACGAACTGCTGCAGCTATTCAATCAGCGCGCCGGCCTGGCCCTGAAGGTTGGTGAACTGAAGCAAAGGCTCAACCTGCCGATCTACGACCCCTCGCGGGAAAAACAAATTATCGACAAGATGCAAGCCAGCAATCCCGGCCCGCTTGAC
>DATFMT010000087.1:0-6834 GCA_035266745.1 Geothermobacteraceae bacterium
TACCCCGACAGCGGGTCATCAGATCACGACGGTTCTCGCGCTGATCCATGAACAGCCCGGTATGCAATCCCTGGTCGAGATCAACCAGGAAGCTCAGTCCATTCTCCTGCACCGTCAGTTTCTTTCCGACCTGCTTGCCACGCAGCAGCTTGTTGTGCGGCAAGCCCCCACCGCTCTCCAGTTTGCGGGTCTGCTGCGGGCGGTATTTGAGGTAGATTCCCTGTGGCTGAAGCAGAGTCCCCAGCTCGTTGGCCAGCAGATCAATCCGACTGTCCCAGGCCCGGGTAAACGCCTGTAGCATCAGATAATCACCGTAGCGGTCGATGGTCAGCCCGGGGAAGCCATCGCCTTCGGCATTGACCAGCCGCCAGGCATCGGTACCCTCGAGATCGAGCTGGGTCTGGCGCAGGGCAAGAGCTCGCTGCAGCCGCCTGGCCACCCACTGCGGACCGAGTTGGGTCAACGGCTGGCGGTCAACCACCCGTGCCACCACCCGGTCAGCCGGATCGAGCAGCGCGGTCGCCAGCGGCTGCCGCTGCGGATCGAGCAATATTACCAGCTGCCCAGGCTGCAGGGTTTTGGGCCAACGTCGGGTCGTCGCATCGGCGATCACCCAGGGGTGACCGAGCTGCAACATACGGGCTGTCTCAAGACTGACGGTGAGTTTTTCCACGGGAACACCTATCCTTAGCTGGAATGCTGCCGATTGTAACGACCTGGGAGACAAACGCCAAGTCAAATCATTGTGGGCTCGCGGCCCAACTATGCTAGTATCCGCAGGCGAAGGAGGTGCCATGGAGACCAGCGTCAAAACCAAAGCCGAAACCCTGATTGACCAGTTGATGCAGCAGCTCGACCCGGACTCAGCGCGCTACCACGTCCTGGCTTCGGCCCGCCAATTCAAGTCGTCCTGGGTCGATCTCGGCGAAAAACTGCTCAAGGTCAAGCGGGAAGGACTGTTTGCGGAATGGGGCTATCAGGATTTTCTCGATTACTGTCGTAAAGAAGTCCGCATCAAGCAACCGACCGCACAGAAGCTGACCATGGCCTATCGTTACCTGGAACAGAAGCAACCGAATCTCTTGCAGCAGGGAGCGAATCTTCATCCGCTCCCCGATTACCGCTCGGTCGACTTGTTGCGCCATGCCGAAGAGGAGCAGCAGCTCTCGCAGGACGAGATTTCACAGCTGCGTCATGCCGTCCTCAGCGAGAACCGCAGCTTCCCGACCGTCCGCCAGCGCTTCAACCAGACGTGCCAATCCCACCGGGACAGCAATGAACGGCGCAAAATCGCTCTGCAAGCGGCGTTAAGCGCCAGCCGCAGGCTCGGCTCGGCCCTTCAAAGTGTCGAGGACCTGAAGGGGATGATCGCCGGACCGCTGGAGGAACTGATTGCCAACCTGGAAGCAGAGCTGCAGTCGAAAGTAAAGGGTGAAGAGGGTTAAGGACATTGTAATCTTTTAGCCACTTGCCGTTCAGCGGCATCAGAAACCTGCACAGTAGCCGCAATCGTGTGGGGAAGCCATGCTCCAATCCTCTCGCGAACGAAGATCGGGCAACGGCGGAACGGCCCCCCGCAGTCCTTGCCCGTCATTGCAATCCAACAGTGAATAGGCCGCCGGGCATCCCCGGCAACCCACAAGGAGCAAGAGACTGAGCGGCTAAAAAATCCGAATCATAAATTCCGGGCAGGCTGGCGCACAATAACCACACAACAGGCAGCTCTCCTCATCGACCAGCGCTTTGCCGTTGACGATGCGCAGAGCATTGTTGGTGCACTCCGGAACGCAGCTGCCACACCCTTTACAGAACATGGTCATAACCTTGATCTGGCGCCGCTCATTCTCAAGCTTATCCCAGCGCGGGTGCTCCCCGTGACCGTGACAAACCAGGTCGAGGTTGGCGAGGATCTGCTCCTCTGATGACATGCCGATCGCCAGGGCATCGACGCCCGGCAGCGAGGTGACGTATCTGATGCTGGCGCGGGCCTGGCTGATCAGGTTGCCTCCGGCCAGGGCCTTCATGGCATAGATGCCCTTCCCGGCCCGTGACAGCTCATTGATCAGCGCCGCCATCTCGGCCGCCGAGCCGTCGCGGATGCCACGTCCTGCCTGGTTGATCAACGGATGCACCACGGCAATCTCCGGCTCATCCAAGGCTTTACGGAGCGCCTTGATGTAGTGCCCGGAGAGCCCGACAAAGCGCAGCTTTCCTTCTTCGCGCATTTTCAACAGTTCGTGGTAAACCCCTTCCCGCTCGACGAACGGGTCCTGCAGGGTGGCACCATGAATATGAACGATGTCGAAGGTCTCCCGCCGCAAAGCCCTGAGTCCTGACTCGACATGCAGACGCGCAGTTGCAGCATCGGCAGCGTGCGTCTTGCTGGCGATCAGCACCTCGCCGGCATAGCCGTCCAATGCCGCACGAATATGCGGGTAGCTGGCGTAAAGTTCAGCAGTGTCGAGCAGGTTTACGCCCCGTTCTAGGGCGAAACGGATCAGCTCACCACCTTCTTTGGGCGACAGATTGGCCTGCAACGGACCAAGGGTCAAGGTGCCGTAGATCAACGGGGCGATTTTCAGCCCGGTTTGGCCGAGGGTAATCTGGCGTATCATGGCGTCCTCACGGGAAATTTACGGAAGTTACCTAAACGTTATTTTCTTAACAAAGTGGTACTTTCAAGGCAAGCAATTTACGCCTCCAGTGCTATAATGACTGAAACCTGAAGGATGGAGAAGATGGCCAAATCGATCAAGAACCGCATCCGCGAACAGTTCGGGCGGGCTGCTGAAGGATATATTCGCGACAAGGGTTTCGCCACCGGTGAAGATCTCGATGAAGCACGCCGCCTGTTGGCACCGACTCAGGATGACAACCTGCTCGACGTTGCCTGCGGTGGTGGCCATACTGCCCTCTATTTCGCTCCTTTCGTCCGCAATGTCGTTGCTTCCGACCTGACCATGCAGATGCTGAAAAAGGCCCAGGAATATGTCAGCGAAGAAGGCGGCGTCGAGAACGTCACCTTCCGCGAAGCCGACGCCGAGGATCTGCCCTTTCCGGCCGGGTCCTTCTCACTGCTGACCTGCCGGATCGCCGCCCATCACTTTCCGGATGTACCACGGGCTCTGAGTGAATTTCATCGGGTTCTTAAGCGTCGGGTCGGTCGTATGGTTATTATCGACACCCTGCTCCCGGAAGATCCGCAGATCGCCGAATTCTATCAGACCATGGAGATGATGCGCGATCCGACCCACATTCAGGCTTATACCGAAAACACCTGGACCGGCATGGTTGAAGAGGCGCTGTTTGAAGTCCATGTAACAGCGGTCTTTCCGAAAACCCACGATTTTGTCGAGTGGGGGAAACGGGCCGGATTGAAGCGCGATCAGATGAAAGATCTCAACCAGTTCTTCATCGATGCCCCAGCCGCCGTACATGACTACTTTCAGATTGAGACCTTCGCCGGAGAGGTCGAGAGTTATACCGACCAGAAGCTGCTGATCTTCGCCACCCGTTCGGACAAGAAGTAACATCGAGGGGCGCTATTCCGTTACAAAACCTTCAAACGCATCTTTTTGGGAACAAAAAAAAGGGGACACCTTGCGGTGTCCCCTTTGTCGTGCAGTTGTTGCCGATTACTTGATGCCGGCAGCATCTTCGAGCATCGCCGTGGTAACCGACTTCGGCCGCTCGATACCGTAACCGAGGGCGCGGTCCCAGGTGATATTGGCGAGGCAGCCGAGAGCGCGACCGATCCCGAACAGGACGGTATAGAACTCGTACTGGGTGACGCCATAGTACCACTGGATAACACCGGACTGGGCATCGACATTCGGCCAGGGGTTCTTGGCCTTGCCGTGCTCGGTGAGGACGCCAGGAGCGACTTCGAAGATCATCTTCACCAGCTGGAACAGCGGGTAGTCCTTGAGACCTTCGGTCTTGAGGCAGAACTCACGCTGCGAGGTGTAGCGCGGGTCGGTCTTGCGCAGAACGGCATGACCATAACCCGGAATAACCTGACCGCTGTTGAGGGTCGCCCAGAGAGCCTCCTTGAGTTTTTCTTCGGTCGGGACCTCGCCACCGAGCTGATCCATGAAGTTCTGGGTCCAACGCAGCACTTCCTCGTTGGCCAGGCCGTGCAGCGGGCCGGCCAGACCGTTGATACCGGCGCTGTAGGCATAGTAGGCGTCGGAGAGAGCCGAAGCGACCAGGTGAGTCGTGTGGGCCGAGACGTTACCGGACTCGTGGTCGGAGTGGAGGATGAAATACATCCGGGCCACATCCTTGTAGTCGTCACTCTGACCGATCATGTGCGCGAACTGACCGCCCATGTCGAGGTTCGGATCGGCAGCGATCTGGTCATCGTTGCGATATTTCTTGTTGTAGATGTAGGCGCCGAGAGGAGCGAGACGAGCCATCAAGGTGTTGGCGTCTTCGTACATGTCTTCCCAGCAGGTCATCTTGTTGAACTTGCCGGCGGCGTAGTTGCTGGCAAAGACCGACTCGCGCTGCATGGAGACGATACCGGCGGAGAACATGGCCATCGGGTGGGAATCGGCGGGCATGGCGCTGAGAACGTCCTTGACGTACTGGGGCAGTTCGGAGAGCTGCTTCCAGTCGGCGACCACTTCCAGGGTCTGCTCCATGGTCGGCACGTCGCCGGTCAGCAGCATCCACCAGAAGCCTTCGACGTAAGGGTAGTCGCTGCCCGGAACCTTCGGCAGAGCGGCAAACGTCTCGGGAATGGTCTTGCCGCGGAAGCGGATCCCTTCGAACGGGTCAAGGTAGGAAATGTCGGTGACCAGGCACTTGACGCCACGGGCACCACCGATGGCCTGGGAGATGGTGACATCGCCCAGCTTGACATCACCGAATTCCTTGACCAGCTTGGTGGTGCGCGGACGATGCTCATCAATCTTCTTGCGTAGGACTTCTTTCAGTGTCGACATGCTCTCTCTCCTTTGGCTAAAAATAGGATGGGGTGGGGACATCCCCACCAAGAAAATTACTGCCCCTTCGAGACAAAACTTCCACTGACTGAAGAGCCGTTCAACCCTTCAACAGGGAGGCCACAACATACTAAATAATCTGAAAGTACTGCGGGTTAGAGTGACCGGAGCCGGGAAGGAAAAACCTTGTCTGGTCACAATTTCCAAATATTGTTCTAACAACACACCATGGGATTGTCAAGTAAATTTGTATACAGTATTCAAACGGCAGAAGTTGTTCGGGGTGAACGAAAGAAGGATTGCATTTAACTGGCGACGTGCTAAAATGCTTAAAATTTAATCAGCAGTCCATGAATGAAGATAGCAAACTTATCACTCGCCAACCCGATTATCCTGGCGCCCATGGCCGGGATCACCGACCTCCCCTACCGTCGAATCATGAAAGAGTTCGGGGCGGCACTGGTCTTTTCCGAGATGATCAGTGCCAATGGTCTGATCAGAAACGGCAGGAAGACTCTCGAGTTGGCCAGATCATCAGCCGATGAGCACCCTCTGGCGATTCAGATTTTTGGCGATGACCCGGATACGCTCGCAGAAACAGCCAGGCAACTAGAAGGGCGGGCCGAGCTGATTGATATCAACTGCGGCTGTCCGGTCAACAAGGTCATTCGCTCCGGCGCCGGCAGTGCCCTGTTGCGCGAACCGGCACGAATTGGCCGCATCGTTGCGGCGGTCCGGCGGGCAATCAAGTCTCCGCTGTCGATCAAGATTCGTTCCGGCTGGGACCAACAGTCCCTGAACCACCTCGAGGTCGGTCGGATTGCCGCCGCCGAAGGCGCTAACGCCATCACCCTTCATCCAAGAACCAGGGCTCAGGGGTTTGGCGGCCAGGCTGACTGGCAGCAGATCGGACAGCTTAAAAATGCCGTCGACATACCAGTCATCGGCAGTGGCGACATCTTCACACCGGTCGCCGCCGAGCGGATGCTGCTCGAAACCGGCTGTGACGCCGTGATGATCGGACGCGGCGGCTACGGCAACCCGTGGCTGATTGACAACATCCTCCGGCGCTTGTCCGGCCACCCGGAGCGCAACCCGGACGTCGCTGAGCGGCTGGCGGTCGCCTTGCGGCATCTGCGCTATCACGAGGATTGTTTCGGCAGCAGAAAAACAGTGTTTGAAATGCGTAAGCATCTGTGCTGGTATTCACGTGGGCTGGTCGGATCATCCGAATTCAGGCAGCTGGTCAATCACCAGCAGACGCTTGCCGGGCTTACCCAGATCACCCGAGAGTTCTTTAGCGAGGCGGGACAGCAATGAAGGAACGCAAAGCGATGCTCCCGCCGGGGGACAGCAAGCTCTATTCTCGGGTTTTCGAGAATATCGACCGGGCCATTATTGCCCTCAATGGCCAGGGCACCATTACACTGTTCAACCCAACCGCTCAAACCTTCACCGGCTTCTCCGAACGTCAGGCGCTCGGCCACTCGTTCCGGGAACTGTTTGCTCGAGAGGATGCGTTGCACACCCTGGTGGCCGACGCCCAGACCAAGGGACGGACGATTTCGGCTCCGGATACCATCCACCTGCATGGTCTGTCAGAGAGCATACTGCCGGTCAGCGTGTCGGCCTGCCCGCTGTTGGATCATGACGGCCACCAGGACGGAGTGGTGCTGATCATCCGTGACCTGACCCGCATGCAGGAACTCGAGGAAGCGGTGCGCCGTGCTGATCGCCTTGCCATGCTCAGCACCCTGGCGGCCGGACTGGCCCACGAGGTGAAAAACCCGCTGGGGGGCATCAAGGGCGCTGCCCAACTTCTGGCGATGGAACTTGGAGAAGATCAGCTCTGCGAATACACCGATGTCATGATCAAAGAGGTGGA
>DATFMT010000088.1:0-10386 GCA_035266745.1 Geothermobacteraceae bacterium
GGCCTCCGCGACCTCGGGTCCGAGGTTCTGATCCCGGAACGCTTTGGTTACCCCGCCGGTCTCTCTGCCGAAGAATATTATCTCCTGCTGTCCCATCAATTCAATCTCGGCACCCAGCGTGGCCAGGGGGATGGCAACGCCGATGAGGCGGACGCGGGGCGCCAGCAGCAGGGTGGCACTCGTGATGATCTTGAACAGCTGCGGGCGCAGCTGCCGGACAACCATGAACTCTGGGGCGAGGCTGACAGTACTCCGCAGCGTCTCGCCGAGGAGACGCTGCGCCAGCTGGTGCGGGATGCCGCCCGCAAGGCCGATAACGAGATCCCGGGAGAACTACGCAGCCTGGTCGATGCCCTGCTGGCCCCACCGACCATCCCCTGGCGCCAGGCGCTAAGGCAGTTTGTCGGCACCGCCGGCCGGACCGGTCGCAAGTCGACCTGGAGCCGGGCACACCGCCGCTTCGCGCACGATACGCCCGGGACTCGCAAACGCCAGAGACTCAACCTGTTGATCGGTGTCGATGTCTCAGAATCGACCGATCAGCAGCCGCTACGCGAGGCTTTTGCCCGCGAGCTGGTGCGGATCGCCCGTGGCCGCGAAAGCCGCCTGACGGTTCTCTATGCCGGCAGCCGGATTCAGCGCATCGACAGTTTCAGTTCCGGTGACCTGGTCGCCGAGGTCTATCAAGGGGGCGGCTTTACCGACCTGCGCCCGGTCTTCGACTACGCCCGGCAGATGCCGAAACCACCGGCAGCGGTTATCTATCTGACCGACGGTTTCGGCGAAGCTCCGGAAGTGATGGAATATCCCACGCTCTGGGTTTTAACCGAAGAAGGTGAGAGGCCGGCCGATTGGGGAGTAGAATTACGGCTGGGAGAAGCTTGAAAGGAAATCAAATGGATCAACCGATACCGATGACCGAAGATTCGGTGCGTGACCTGCTCGAGGCTGCCGGTGCCCGCGTCGCCTCGCGCGGCGGCCGTAGCGAGAACTACGGGGCGGCGCGCGAATTCACCTTCGAGGTCAAGGGAGTGTTTGCAAACGGCCTGATGGTGCATGTCGTCGCCCGCCAGTACAACTACCGAGACCCCTGGGAGGCCGAGGGGCGTGTCAATGACCTGGTCGATGTCGCCCTGTTGCGCGATGGCAACCTCACTTCTCTGCCTAAAGGGGAGAAGTGGTTCCAGGGGGTCGACGAGGAGATCGGTATCGAATTGGAGCAGTTGCGGGAGATCATTACGACGGTGGCTACGCTCAATCCCAAGGTGCTCGACCTGCAGAAACTGACCGGCGACCTGTAATTGCTGCCACTGCGAAAAACTTGACAAAATTACCGTAATATCTCAGTTTAGAACGGTTGCAATTTGCTGCTTTTATAGGAGGTTTCAATGAAAAAGTATGTTGTCGTTTTGGTGGCGGTTTTGTTGCTGGCTCCCGGTGTCAGTTTCGCTTTCGATCAACCCGCGGTTAATCTCGGCTTTACCAGCTTTATGGATGGCGGTCCGCCGGCCGGTCCGGGGCTCTATTTCACCGAATATCTGCAGTATTATACGGCCGACGAGCTGGCCGACGGCCCACCCAACGCCGAGGTCGATGTGGCCGTCAGTCTCAACCAGCTGATATACCAGTCCGATCAGCCGGTCCTGCTTGGTGGCAAGTGGGGCCTCGATGTCATCCTGCCGATCGTCAGTCTCGACAGCTCGCATCCCGCGGTTCCGGATAACGGTACCGGCGTCGGCGATCTGCTGGTCGGCCCCTACCTGCAGTGGGATCCGATCATGGGCGAGAAGGGCCCGCTCTTCATGCAGCGGGTTGAACTGCAGATGATCTTCCCGACCGGCAAGTATGACCAGAACAAGGCGCTCAACCCCGGCAGCAATTTCTTCTCTTTCAACCCCTACTGGGCGGCGACCATGTTTTTCGGACCCAAGGCGACCGCCTCCTGGCGCCTTCATTATCTCTATAACGCGGAGAACGATGACACCAACACCCAGGCCGGCCAGGCGATCCACGGCAATTTTGCCGCGTCCTACGAGGTGCTGCCGAAGCAGCTGCGGTTGGGAGTGAATGGCTACTTCTTCAAGCAGATCAGCGATTCCGAGGTTTCCGGTGTTGCTGTGTCGGGGGTCAAGGAGAGCGTCTTTGCCGTTGGTCCTGGCGCCCTGCTCAGCTTGTCGCCGGACACCCACCTGTTTGCCAACGTCTACTTCGAGACTGGCGCCGACTATCGGCCGGAAGGGCAGAAATACTTGCTGCGACTGGTTCATCATTTTTAGGTACAAAGGCCCGGACGGAATGTCCGGGCCTTTTTTATTTTTGCCGGCCAGCAGCATCTGTTTGAGAAGGGTTTTGATCTGCCGCCATACTGATTGGCCAGGCGCTAACCTCGAGCCTGTACCGACTGCTGCCTCGATTTTGTGTGTCAGTGACGATTCAATGTCAAAGTCAGCTCGCCGGGAACGGTTATTCCTTTGACTTCGCCCTCCGTATATCAGCGTTTGCATCAACCGGTATTGCGCAGCCCGGCGGCAATCCCGCTGACGGTTGCAGCCAGGATATAGTCGAGTTCGGCCGAGCCCCTCCCCGAGTATTTACGTTGCATCAACTCGATCTGAATCAGACTCATGGGGTCGACATAAGGGTTGCGCAACCGTAATGAATGGGCCAGATCAGGATCTTTTTCGAGTAGCTCCTGCTGATCGGTCACCTGTAGAATCATCCGTCGGGTCAGCAGGAGTTCCGCTTCGAACAGCGCCAGAATCCGTTCGCGTAAGGCAGAGTCCTGGATCAATTCGGCGTAACGCCGCGCTAGCGGCAGGTCGACCTTGGCGAGCGCCATTTCAACGTTGCGAACCATGTCGAAAAAGAACGGAAAATGCTTCATCATGCTGCGCAACAGCTCCCGGTTGGTTTGCCGTTCAGAGATAAATGTCTCGAAGGCCGTGCCGATGCCGAACCAGGCCGGCACCAGCAGGCGGCTCTGGATCCAACCGAAGCCCCAGGGGATGGCGCGCAGGTCATCCAGCGAATTCCCCTGGACGCGCTTGGCTGGCCGTGAGCCGATCCTGGCCAGTTCGAATTCGCGCACCGGGGTTGCCTGCTCGAAATAGCTCAGGACCTCCGGATTGTCGTAAATGTGCTGCCGATAAAAAGCAAACGCCTGCCGGGACATCTGCTCCAGAGCCTCCTCCCAGGCCGGTTCGACTTTGTTTTCGACCAGCCCGGTGCGGGTCAGGGCTTCGAGCGCCGCCGCCACCATCGATTCCAGATTGCGCAGGGCCAGTGCCGCGTCGGCGTATTTAAAATTGATCACTTCCCCCTGTTCGGTCAGCTTGAAACTGCCGCTGAAGGCTCCCGGTGGCTGGGCGATGATGGCACGGTGAGTTGGCCCGCCACCCCGACCGACGGTGCCGCCACGGCCGTGAAACAGACGCAAGCGGACATTGCATGCCGCCGCGGTCTCGTGCAGGGAACGGTGGGTCTTGAAAATTTCCCAGGAACTGGTGAGCATCCCGCCGTCCTTGTTGGAGTCGGAATAGCCGAGCATCACCTCCTGACGGCGGTCCCAGCTGGCGAGATAGTCGGCATAGTCGGGATTCTGCCAGAGGCCACGGCAGATCTCCGGGGCATTGCGCAAATCCTCGATCGACTCGAACAGCGGAACCGGCATAATCCCCGGATCTTTACGGCCGGCGTTGCCTCTGACCTCAATACCACTCAGTTCCATCAGCCAGATCAGTGCGAGTACATCCCGGGCAGCGGTCGCACCGCTGATCACGTAGCTTTGGATTGCCTGTGGCGGAAAGGTTTTCTTCAGTTCGGCCACTCCGCGCAGGGTTTCCAGCAGTTCGATGGTCTGCGCTGAGGGCGGTCTGACCAGCTTGTCAGTGCCACCCGCCGCCAGCTCCAGGACCGCCCGGGCATGAACCTTGGCATGCTGGCGCAAATCGAGTGCGTGCAGGTGGAAGCCGAAGGTGGTCACCAGTCGCTGCAGTGGAGCAACGTAGCTTGAGGCCAGCCGCATGCCCGACTGGCGGCGCAGATTGTCGTGCAGGATCGCCAGATCGGCAAGCAGCGCGTCTGCGTCGGGATAGGCTTCCGGATCTTCGGGACTGATCAAGGCAGTACGTAGACGGTATCGCATGAAGCCGACCAGCCGCCGACAGGCTTCGCCTTGCGGCAGGTTGTCGACTTCATGCGCGGCGCGGGGAAATCGATCGACCAATCGCTTCAGATGTTCACTGAGCGGCTGATCGCTACCGGTCAAGGCAACCGAGGGGGTCAGGATCCGGCGCAGCTTATCGAGACGTTCCAGGTAGGCACTGAGAATCAGCTCCCTGGAACTGTGCAGGGCTTCTCCGGTCGCCTCGGGAGTTACGAACGGGTTGCCGTCACGGTCTCCGCCGATCCATGAGCCGAATCGGACCACCGTCGGCAGATCCCAGGGCTCGACATGCTCCCCGTAAACCTCGTCGAAGGCCGCGGCGATCTCCTGGTAGAGTTGCGCTACCGGCGGCAGCAATGATTCGGGGTAGTGGTCGAGGCCCATGGCGATTTCGTCCTGCACCTTCGGTTTATTCCGCCGAACTTCGTCCGACTGCCACAATGCCGTGATTTCGGCAAGTATGGCGTCCTGAACCTCTTCGACCTCGGCATCGGCCAGCGGCAGGCGATCGAGACGTTCCAGCAGACGCGCGATGCGCCGGCGTTTGAAACGCATGACCCGTCGCGCCACTTCGGTCGGATGGGCGGTAAAGACCGGAATCACCTCGACCTTCGCCAGCCAGTCAAGGGCCTGCTGGCCGGAGATACCGGTCTCGCGCATCCGGCGCAGAGTGGCGCGCAGCAGACCGGGTTTCTCCTGCTGTTTGTCCAGTTGCGCTGCCCGGTTTCGGCGCCGGCGATGGTTGGCTTCGGCCAGGTTGGCTAATTCGAAGAAAGCCGCAAACGCTTTGACGATCTGGTGGGCCCGTTTGAGATCCATCCCCGCAATCAGTTCGGTTATCTTATCGAGCAGGGCTTTGTCTGAGCGACTGCTGCTCTCTTCGGCGAGGGGTCTGTGCTCCTGATCGCGATGACGAATGGCCAATTGGCGCAGCTGTTCCTCAGCTTCATAGACGCTCTGCCCAGCCTGTTCGCGGATGACAATTCCCAGCAGCCGGCCGAGCGACCGCACATCTCTGCGTAAGGGAATTCCCTTGGCAGTCGGGTCGTCCGTACAGAGTTCATCCAGACGTTCAGTTTGTCGCTCGACGTGCCACAAACGTTCGTGTTTTTCCATTGATGGGCCTCCCTTGGCAGTCATTCCATTATGACCGATTGAAAGCAAAGCTCAATTGGTCAAGCTTCTAACGTTAAGATTGAAATGCGTGAATGCGATAGACCGGTGAGGAGGGAGGACTGTCACAAGTTCGATTCATGGCCAGCCATGATGGCGGTCAGAAAAGTATTCCAGGCTTGTCGGTAGGCGACGCTGCCGAAGAAATTGTCGTTATGACCTAGATCGGCAAGCAGCACCAGCCGTTTAGGTCCCGGGGCCAGATGATAAAGTCGCTCAGCCATTGCCTGCGGAACAATCGTGTCGGCAGTGCCATGGGTGATCAGCAGCCGGGTCTTAACTGCCGGGATCTTGCGGGCATTGTCGTATTCAAGATCGACCAGCCAGCCGAGGACCCGGTAGAGCAGCGGGTAGTGGTGTCGCCCCAGTTCAGCAATCGAGGTAAAGGGAGTTTCCAGCACCAGCCCGGCGGGCGGCTGTTCAAGCGCCATTTGCAGGGCCACTGCGGCGCCGAGTGAACGGCCGAAATAGATCATCCGGCTCGCCTCCCAGCCCTGCTGCCGTAGCCATGCGAAAGCCCCCAGCGCATCCTGGCCGGTGCCGGCCTCGCTCGGATTGCCGGCAGATTTTCCGTACCCGCGGTAATCGAAGATAAAAACACTTAGACCGAGCCGATGGAGCTGAACCAGGGCATCGATCCGCTGGGAGATGTTGCCGGCATTGCCGTGACAGTAGAGAACGACCGGCTGCTTCGCTGCGCCTGCGACAAACCAGCCATGCAGGCGAGTCCCGTCCGCGGCCGGGAAGGTGACATCATCGAAAACGACGCCGGCCTCTGCTGGTGTTGCAATCAGTTCTGAATCGGGAAAATAGAGAAAACTGTCTTCGAACATCGCTCCAGCCGGTGAGATGGTGGACAGCAACAAGATGGCGAGAAGTAAGAGTCGCATCAGCTCGCTAATCCAACCCTGGATTTCGTCCCAGGGTAAGCTTCAACGCCAGCAGCACCAGGGGGGCTGCATGAAACAGCAGGTCAACGATGTCGATCGGTTTAACCAGTGTCCCCTGAAGAAGCATCCGCAGTTTTTCGACCAGGTGAGGTTGCGGGGTGATGGGGGCGATGCCGAGGAAGATGGCGATGACCAGCAGGGCTGGGCCGGGTATGCTTTCGAGCAGTCTTCTCATGGGTTGTCGGGCGCGGGGGACACCCCATCGTCGACTTCTGAAATTTTCTCCGCCAGCGCCGTGCTCAGCTTAAACTGGCCATCGAGCACACACCCCTTGCGTCCGGGTACGCATTCTCCACCCAGCTTTCCACAGCGGTTCTTTGCCTCAAGATAGTTCTTGCAGCAGAAGGTCACAGGTTTTCAATCTCCACCCGCTGGAATTCGATATGCTCCGAACGCTTCTTGCGAAAATATTCGAACCAGGACAACTCGGTAATGGTGTGCGTTTCGTAACTGGCGCGTCGCTGGCCCTCGTCGACCAGCCGATCCTTGAGCGTCGGAGTCAGCATCAGTCTTGCCAGTGCAGTTTTCCCGGCCAGTTGCTCGTCTTCTGCCATGACAAAACAGGTCGCCTCCATGCCGAACAGCTGATGTTCACCATCGAGGTTGAAAAGCAGATTCTCCGCCTTGATTTCAACACAAAATCGTTTCATGACCGATCGCTTAATCGATACGCAGCGTGCCGACGCCCTTGTCGACGCTCCCTATGACCCAGACGTCGACCCCACGCTCTTTCACTGTCTCAAGCAGGAGTTTGAGTTTGTCCGGGGCGACAGCCATCAGCAGCCCACCAGAGGTCTGGGGGTCGGCGAGGATGTCAAGCTGGTTGGCACTCAATTCGGCGCGATTGGCGACCTGGGATAGATAGTGGTCACGATTCTTGTAGCTGCCACCCGGGATCAGCCCTTGCTGTGCCAGTTCCCTGACCAGCGGATAGAGCGGCAGCGAGTCGAAGTCGATCACCAGGCAGACACCGCTCGCTTGTGCCATCTCGGTGGCATGGCCGAGCAGACCAAAGCCGGTCACATCGGTGCAGGCCGACACGCCAACCAGCATCATCGCTTTGGAGGCCTGGCGGTTGAGAGTCGCCATGCCGGTGATCGCATCCTGGAGGTCGTCTTCGCTGACCGCTCCCCCTTTCAGGGCGCTGGCGAGAATGCCGGTGCCGAGTGGCTTGGTCAGCACCAGCCGATCGCCCGGTTTGGCGCCGACGGTGGTGACCATCTGACGCGGGTCGACCAGGCCGGTGACCGCCAGACCGTACTTTGGCTCCTCGTCGTCGACCGTGTGGCCGCCGGAAATCACGGCGCCGGCTTCGAGGACCTTTTCCGCACCGCCTTTGAGAATCTCGACCAGGATCGCATGGTCGACTTTTTTCGGGAAGCCGACCAGATTCAGCGCGGTGACCGGCCGGCCGCCGACGGCGTAGATGTCCGACAGGGCGTTGGCCGCAGCGATACGGCCGTACGCGAGGGGATCATTGACCACCGGCGTGAAGAAATCGACCGACTGGACCAAGGCCAGATCGTCGGCAATCCGGTAGATGCCGGCGTCGGCAAACGGGATCGCCCGCGACAGGAGGTCGGGGTCGTCAAACCTGGGTAACTGACACAGTACCTGTGCCAAGGGCCCGGGGGCCATCTTGGCCGCTCAGCCGCTGGTGCTGGACAGGCTGGTCAGGTTGACTTTTTTGGCTGTCATGGCGACCTCCTTTCTCAAGGATTGCTTCGACGTGGCTTGGGAATGCCATTGTGCACCGATTGGTGGCCAAAAGAAAAGCTAGAAACGAGCTAAATATTGTCTCACGCGACGCCGCGACGAACGCAACGCAAGTCAAAACATGAAGAAAAAAATCAGCCGATCAAGATGAATAATGGCATTTGGGGCCATCTTTGTTTTGCCTGACGTCGCACCGTTTCGTCGTTGCGTGAGGCAAAGCCTTGACGTGATTCGATTTGTCAGTTGACCGCTGATTTCAGTCGTTTGGCAGTTTCCACGCCATCCGCACATCATCCCGGCGCAGGGTGTATTTCAGGCCGTCCCAGTATTCGAGCAGCGCCTGCACCTGTTTGCGCGAGCTGCCGATCAGGTCGCGGAACTCGGCCAGACTCAAGGTCTCGCTGCCGGCAAAGTGCTGTTTCAGTGTCGTCAGCGCCTGTCGGTAGCAGTCGCGATGAAAAAAGGTCTCTTCGTTTAGCTTGACCAGAGTTCCTTCGTCGAACAGGTGGCGTAATAAGGGCTCGGCAACACTCGCCCCGATCCCAAGGTTACCGAGCATTTCCCGTTTGTTCTTGGCCTGGGTGCCAGCCGCGTGGTAGGCGGCGACAATTCTTTCCAGCAGCTGCGCCTGGGCCGGTTCGATGCGTTTTTGAAAGCCCTGGCGGGCGACGCTGTCGCCATGCGGTTCAAGTTCACCGGCAGCGATGTCTATGGTCAGCAGGGCATCGAAGGCCTTTTGGCTGAGCTCCTTGGGCAAGGCACCTTTCAGGGTTGCCTTGGGGATGCCAGCCTGCATTGGCTGTTCGGCGTGGAAACTCTCCACCATTTCGAGCAGCTGACGCCACCAGAGGTTCAGGGTCTCGTTCGGCAACCACTGGTCCGCCAGCTGTTGCACCTGCCCGGCGGCCTGCAGCCCCTCGAGATGCTCGCGAATCCGCTCCTGACTGAGCCCCGAGGCCAGCTCCAGCTCCTTGATCCTGGCGCAGCCGGCGCCGGCAAGCTTCTGCAGCAGGAAGGATTTCTCGCCGCTTTCCAGTTCCTGCAGGGCCTGCAGTACCTCGGCGCGGAAGCGCTTGTGCTTGCTCGGCTGCGGATCGACCACCATGCCGCCGCCGATGGTGGTGACCGGCGAATAGGAGCGGATGATGAAGCGGTCGAGCCGGTGGGCGACCAGCGGCCGGTCGAGGTGCAGCTGGGCCAGGACGCTCTCGCCCGGCTGCAGCTTGTCACGATCGAGCAGCGCGACCAGGCCGACCACCCGGGTGGTGCCGAGGCAGACATGCACCGGGTCGCGAAACTTGAGCGGCCTTGGCGCGTCCTCGAGCAGGGTCAGGCGGGCATCGAAGCGGAGCGTTGGTTCGAAGATCCCCGGGGTGCCGACCACCGAACCGCGCGGGATGTCCTCGCGGTCGAGTCCGACCAGGTTCAGGGCGACCCGCTGGCCGGCACAAGCCTGCTCGACCTTTTGGCCGTGCACCTGGATCTCCCGCACCCGGACGGTCCGGTCGGCCGGCAGCACTTCGACCGAATCGCCGACCTTGACCGACCCGGACAGCAGCGTTCCGGTGATGACGGTGCCGAAACCGGTGACGCTGAAGTGGCGGTCGACCGGCAGCCGCATCGGGCCGTTGAAGTCCTTCGCCGGGAGGGCGTTGACTTCACGCTGGATGATCTTGACCAGCTCCGGGATGCCATCACCGGTAACGGCAGAGACCCGGCAAAAGGGCGCGGCTTCGAGAAAGGTCCCGGCGGTCTCCTCGCGGATATCCTCCTCGACCAGATCGATCAGCTCAGGGTCGGCCAGGTCGCACTTGGTCAACACCACGATGCCGCGCGGGATCTCCAGCAGCTTGAGGATCTGCAGGTGTTCGCGGGTCTGGGGCATAACCCCCTCGTTGACGTCGACCACCAGCAGTACCAGGTCGATGCCGCCGATTCCGGCGAGCATGTTGTTGATGAATTTTTCATGTCCGGGGACATCGACCACGCCGGCGACTGTGCCATCCGGCAGGCGAAATGGCGCAAAGCCGAGGTCAATGGAGATGCCGCGGGACTTCTCTTCCTTGAGCCGGTCGGTCTCGACCCCAGTCAGGGCGCCGATCAGGGCGGTTTTACCATGATCTACGTGGCCGGCAGTGCCGATGATGACGTGGTGTTCGCTCTGCAGGGCCATGTCAGCTCGCCGCCCCGTTCAGGGCCTTGATCAGGGCCCGGAGCAGGGCGGGGACCTCCCGCTCGGTGAAGGTGCGCGGGTTGAGCAGCAGCCGGTCATCCTGGATTCGCCCAATGACCGGTGGCTCGGCGGCCCGCAGCCGCAGCGCCAGTTGGTCGGTCGAGAGCTGCGCGGCCTTGATGGCCACCGCGTAGCCGGGCAGTTCGGCC
>DATFMT010000089.1:0-2429 GCA_035266745.1 Geothermobacteraceae bacterium
CCCCGCGGGACGGATAACGGTTGCGCAGCAGGAAGTAATAAAGCGGGCCAAGCCCAAGAAAAACCAGGGGATGTCGATACAACCGGTAGCCCAGTTTCTTGAGCGGCGGTGCAGCCAGGTACTCCGCGACGGTCATCGTCACAACGTCCCCCACGCCGCGCCGGTCCAGATCGCCAACCGTGATGTGATGCCCGGCGTGACTGCGCCGCCAGTCGTGAAACGCTGTGAAGGCCAGAATACCGCAAAGATACCCGACGTTCCGATTCCAGCGGGGGGTATGAAGCAATGATCCGTGGGTGCAATCGTGGAAAAGGATGAAAATGCGGATCAGCAAGGCGGCCGCGACGACGGCAAGGGCAAGGGTGATCCCGTAAGAGTAACCCTGACGGACGGTCTGGACCATCAGGGCCAGCAGCAGCAGGTAGGGGACCAGGGTGGTGAAAAGTTGCCACAGGGCCTTACGGATATCGCGCCGGAGATAGTCTGCGGTGGCCTGATACCACTCGGGTTTCTCCCCTTTGGCAACGATGATGACCGGATTGAAAGGCATACGGAGCCCCTTCGAGACATGAAGGCGGTTTGTTAAAACATATCGGGATTTTGAGACAGATGACGGAATATAACAATAATCTCGGCAGGCTTTCAAGCTCAGCGAGCTGAAGGAGTCACGCAGACACTTGAAATCACCTCCGGAAAGGTTGCCCGGGGAGTATCCCATGACGATAATGAGTCACTGGTGCGCGAAAAATCACCGCAATTCCGTCGGCGGCAGGACGCCGGCCAACAGCCTGCCGAGGATATCGGCGCCGGTCACGATTTTCTTGGTGTCGCCCCAGACCAGCACCAGATCCTTGTCGATGGAAATATCATCGGCCCGGGTGGAGCGGTTTTTCATCTGCAGGATGACGTCCCCGAGAGAAATGTTCTGGTCTTCGACAATGATCGGCGTATGGCAGCTCTGCCAGGGCGAGAAAGCTGGATGCCCGAGCAGGGCTTCACGCAGGAACTTGTCTGAGTCGAGTGCATAATGAGGATAATTGTTGGCGTCGGTGAGAATGACCCACTTCTTGTCTGATTTTGCCACGGCCCGGATGAACGGGTCCTCCGCAGTGCGCTGAAAATCAGGGAAAACCAGCTGCCCCTCCCGCGTTTCGAGGGGAATCAGACTCGCAGGATGAACCACCTCGCCCTGGTCGATGGCCAGCATGTCATCGATCGCCAGAAAGTTCATCGCCCCGATCCCTTCGAAGTGGGTGATGTCACTCTCCTCCTCCTCGACATGCTTCCGCAGGATTTCGGTAATATCCTGTTCCCGAAAATAGAGGATGCTTTCTTTGCCGAGCCACCAGTCGAGCAGCAAGGCCGAAGGTCTGGCGACCGGATACAGCAGATACTGGTAACACCGCAACAGCGGCCCGAGCATGGCGGCCATCCGCAGGGCGTGACGCGAAAAGTAGGCCTGCGGCATAATCTCGCCGATCAGGGTAATGACCACGGTCGAGAACAGAAAGCTGGAGACCCCCGCCAGCACCGAATTCGACAGCAGGGTCAAGAGCACATTGACGCCGACATTGCCCCAGAGAATGGTGACCAGCAGAAAATTGGAATCTTCCCGAAGTTGCAGGACCCGCTCGGCATCCCGGTTGCCATTGGTTCTTTCCACTTCCAGGCGCAACCGGCTCATGCCGAAAAAAGCCAGGTTCAGCCCGGAGAACATCGCCGACTGGCTGACACAGAGCAGGATGCCGATCCAGGTCAAAAGGTCCATAGATTCTCCATAGCCGGCCGCTCCTCGTCCTGATCGATTGAAGCCAGCCTTGTTGTCTGTCATTGTAGCGCTACAATGCTTCTATGAAAGATGATTTCGCATCCCGGCTCTTCCCCTACACCGAACGAGAGGAACTTGCCAACCGCTGGACGCATATTCCGGCAGTCGTGGTGTTCCTGGCCGGCGCCGGCCTGCTGATCGTCAGAGCCGCGGAAACCGGCGATCCCTACCGGATCGTTTCCGCCAGCATTTTCGCCGTTTGTCTGAGTAGTTTTTACGTCATATCCTCAATCTATCACTCACTTAAACAGCCCCGCTTGCACTACCTGTTCCGCGCCCTGGATCATGCCGGGATCTTCCTGGTGATCGCCGGCACCTACACGCCTTTCACCTTGGTCACCTTGCGCGGGGCGTGGGGCTGGTCGCTGTTCGGGGTGGTGTGGGGGGCCGCAATCGCCGGTCTGGTCTACAAGAGCCTGGTTCCGCACAGGCACAAGATCGTCATGCCCCTGCTCTACCTGGCGCTCGGCTGGGTGGCCGTGGTCGCCCTCAAACCGCTACGTGCGGCCATGGTCCCGGAAGGTATTTTCTGGCTGTTTGCCGGCGGCCTCAGCTACAGCGTGGGTCTGATCTTCTATGCTGCGGGACGGATTCCTTATAA
>DATFMT010000090.1:0-18296 GCA_035266745.1 Geothermobacteraceae bacterium
GTTCCGCATCGAGGAATTCTTCAAAACTCTGTCGCCGCAGAAGTTCGCCGAAGGGTCGATGGATTTCAACGCCAACCTGACCCTGCGGGGCCGAAACTGGACCGAGCTCATGCGGTCCGCGGCGGGCAAGATTTTGCTGCAGGGCGAGGACCTCAAAATTCATGGCCGGGACCTTGACCAGGAGTTTGACCGGTTTGAATCCAGCCAGAACTTCAACCTGGTTGATGTCGGCGCCATTTTCATCGCCGGACCGTTCGGCCTGCTGGTCACCAAGGGCTACAATTTTGCGAGTATCCTTCAGGGGCCCGGGGGAGAGAGCGAAATCCGTTATCTCAAGTCCGATTGGCAGGTCGAACACGGTACGGCCAAGGCCCGGGACGTGGCCCTGGCGACCGGCCAGCACCGGGTTGCCCTGCAGGGAGAACTCGATTTCGTCAACGAAACGTTCAACGACGTCACCGTGGCATTGATCGACGCCGAAGGCTGTACCAAGGTGCGCCAGACCATCCGTGGCAGTTTCCAGCAGCCGGAGGTGGAGCAGCCGAGTGTCTTCAAGTCACTCACCGGGCCGGTGCGGAAATTGATCAAGCTGGGGCGAGAGCTCTTCCCTGGTGGAGAATGTGAGGAGTTCTATGCCGGGTCTGTCGCTGCGCCGAAATGAGTCATTTACAAAAGCATTGGCGCCGGGATCAGCGTTTGCCATGCCACATAACCTTCAGCGCATGACCTGCCCCCAAGACTCGAAGCTTAAGCCTGGCCCCCGAGCCGCCGACTGACTAGTTTCTAAACACACCGACCTTTCGCAGCCCAAGATTCCGGCACCCGACTATCCTCCCGCGCTGTGTCATGACAGCTAACCTCCCGTAACAACAAGCAAACGACACCCCGCACTCTTGGCACAAGACATGAAATGTTCTGATCAGGACAAACAACATAGCTGGTAGACAATGGCGTCTGCCCAAGGAGGTAGACCATGCAACAGATTGAAGCCGTTATCGACCAGTTCACGCTGCAGGAAGTTCGAATCGCCCTCGTGGAGATGGGGATCGAGGATTTCATGGCGAGCACGATAAAATATCACCAACCGGGAGAGGTGATGAGGTTTCGCGGTGCCCGGTTCATGGCTAATATCGTCGAAAAGGTCAAGCTTGAGATTATCGCGGCGGATGATGCGGTCACCGGGATTGTCGAGGCCATCGGCGCCATTGCCCGGACCGGACGTAAGGAAGATTACCGCATTGTCATTCATCCCTGCCCGGCAGGGAACTGATTTCCGAGGGCTGGCCGTTCTGTCAATCGAGGCCAGACCAGTATATGGGATGGAAACAGCAAAGGCGGCCGCTTGGCCGCCTTTTGAATTTAAATATGGGGAAGTGCCACTATTTTCCTATCGTTGCCGGCAAGTTTGCAACTTTGCAAGCCTGAACCTGTGACTGTTCCGCAAACTCATAGCGCAAATTTGTGACATAACCACGCCAGTATGGCACCCGTCCCTTTATTTGCATCCAAGCGACCTCTCCTTCGAGTGGAACGCGCATTCCATTACGTTTCTCATAATTGCTCCACCGACCTTCCCACTTTGTTGGGATCATCTTTTCTCCAACCATTCGCGGACGCTCTGCACTCACTGATTCGATCGTGTTGTCCTCGTTAAAGTGATACAGGACCGTTACAGTGGTTTTGCCGTCTTTTAAAGTCGCTTTGGCGGATTTATCGTCTACAGTTTCCCAATGTACGCCTTGACTTGGCAGTAATGCTGTCGGATACCATGCAGCTTCAGCAAGAAAACGCATTAGTTCACCCTGCGCCACCTCAGGAGTGCCACGCAGACTCGCGAGTGTTGCCAAGCCATATAGCGAAGCATTAAGAATGCCTTCCCCAGCGATATAAGCATCATGCACATTTACAACAGTAAGAGGCGCCATTTTGATTCGAGCATCCCAATCAAAACCCGGCCGACTGGTGATGACTTGTTGGGTTGCGGTAAACATCTTCCACTGAGCACCGGTTTCGCTCATATTAAAGGTGCCACTTTGCTTCATATAGACAGCAGTAATTATCTTTTGCCCGTCCATAAGTGCGGAGTGAAAATAACGCTGTACAGGCGCCGGTAAACCCTCTAATTCTTTTTCGTCATATCTCATAGTGTTAATTGGAACACGTGCTTCTTCTAACTTAACATTCATTTCTTTAGTTGTTGCCCGCAATCGATTAGAGCCGTATATTAAAGCGATAGCTATTATTACTGCCGGCACAAGGGCTACATATAGGATAATCCCCCACCACATATTACTACTCACTTCCTAACATAACGAGTCTGTAGAAAAAGCCAGATTCAGCAACGCCTCTCTGTCTTGCCGTGGCTTTTCAGCGGATTATTCCTGTCAAACAGTTTTCCGCTAATTGGAGGCCGGAAAGTGCCTTTTCCCGGTTTCCATAACACCCCTTATTCGCCCATGATCCGTTTCCGGGGGTGTTTTCGGGTTGTTTTATGTCGCCAAACCGGGACGTCCAAGGGGACATTCTATTTTCTTCGCGTCAAGAGAAAATTTGCTCCCTGTAAAATCAGCAAGTTAAAGTCTTTACCTGTTTTTGCATACACCCATCCCGCCGGTTTTATTGTGGCGTCTGTCTCACTGCTTGGCGAATCTTGAGGTTTATCGTTACTCGTATCCGGCATCCCCTGTCCGTTTCGGGAGCAGGGTCGCCTCAGCATTCCTTATCCAAGCTTCAAGATTCCAGTGAGAGGCCCGTGTTTGTCCCACCCGAGGTCATTGCCTCTACGTTCTTAATCGGGCTCTTCTCGCCAAGGATCACTCCAACCTGTTACGGCTTGAAGTGGTCCGGATCGTAGTCTTCGTTGCGTTTCATCAGTGTCCAAGCGACCACCAGCAGCTTTGCCGCCAGCTTGGTCCGCATCTTCATCTTGATTCCCCGTTCCTGCTCGCGTCCTTTTAGTAGGCGAGTGAAATGGTTGCGGATGGTTTCATCCTTGTAGCTGGCGATGGTGGCGGCTTGAAACAGGGCGTAACGCAGGCCGTCCTTGCCTTGCTTGGAGATGACCGGGATGGCGCTGTCGCTCTTGGTGCCGCTACGGCTGGCACTCAGGTCGAGTCCGGCCAGGCGCAGTACCTGTTTGCGGTTGGTGAAGCGTTGTGCATCGCCGATGGCCGCCAGAACCATGGTGGTGACGATCGGACCGAAGCCGGGCAGCGTCAGCAGACGGGAATAGACCGGGAAGCGTTGCCCGGTGGTCTTGAGCCGGGACTCCAGCTCCTTTTTGATTTTCCGGGTGTGCTCCAACTGTTCGACCAACATCTGCCCTTCCCAGGCGGCGGCTTCGGGGAGGGCGCAACCAACCGATTCCTGGCTCAGTTCCCAGATTACCCGTAAACGCCGTTCTTGGGCGATGTGCCGTTACTGCACCTGATGCTTGGCACGAAACTCCTCAAACGACATCGCTGCAATTTGGGCCGGAGCGAGACTTTGGGCGATGATGTCAAGGACCAGCGCATCCTGACCACCCTGCGGAATTAACTTGTCCAGTTCGGGGAAGTACTGCGCCACCAGATTGTTGCGCAGGCGCATCCGCAGGGCATGCTCCAGTTTCTTAAGCTTGGTGCGATAAGCGATAAGACTGCGCAGCTCCAAAATATCGCCGTCGGCCAGATCGTAGAACTGACACCGCCCCCGACTGACCAGGTCGGCGACATTGGCGGCATCCTTGGTGTCGTTCTTGTCCCAGCGGCCGTCCAGGGTCTTGCGATTGTTCTTTACCGCGACATTGGAGACATAGACCACCTGCTGGCCCTGCCGAATCAGGTACTCCGCCAAGGGCTTGTGATAAGAGGCCGTCGGCTCGACGCCGTAGACGCAGTTCTGCAGCCCGTGCTGGATCATCAGATTAGCGGACATGGTCTGAAAACTTCTGAAGCCATGGATGGAATTGTCAAAGAGTAACTTCTTCCACAGGGTTTTGCCGGTGGGGGTGCCAAAGAAGGCGTGATGCTTATTCTTGGCGACATCCACCCCGACAACCAACATGGAATCCGAGCTGCGCACTGTACGCCGCAACTCGTGGAAAGCTTGGAGCCTGTCTTGATGGGTCATCATAAGCGCCTCTCCTTCTGCCTGGGTTTGATCCCATTGTTAGCAGGAAAGGCGGCAAAAAACAGGCTACAATCTTGTTGTGCTTCTTTATAGATTCCGGGGAGTTATCTTCCTCTCAAGACCAGATATAACGTTCTTTACATTGCCCCATTCAGCAGGGCTCGCAGCACTTCAGCAAACGTCCCCATAAACAGACGATTGGATACCAGGGTCCGGAAATACAAAACCGCTGCTCAGCACTAGGCGAACAGCGGCGATTGTCTCTTTTCTGATTTTGTTTCCGGGCCTGGAACCCATCCCCACCTCCTGCAAACCAACCCATATAAGCTGTTGCCAATGTAGCCCAGCCTGTAGCTGAAGTCAAAGTGCGACCGGTGTCCCACATTTCATCTTGCTGAATTTCGGCAAACGTCGGAAGCCGGATGTTGGCCTTCCTGCAATTCCTGATCTATAAGAACGGCCGGTCCGAACATAGTTACAATCTTATTTCATATTTTTCTTTGAAAATATCATCTAATGAGGCACTAGTTTACCCATTCAAAAAACATCATATTTAAGTTCTGTTACAGTTTAGTTGGATGATCTCACAAATAGACGATCAAATTTCTCATTCGATCCAAGGGGAGTGTAATGGAAAATATCAATTTCAGAGCCATGGTCGTAACGGAAGGTGCAGATAAAAAATTTGTCCGTGAAATTAAACAGAAACATATTAACGATCTGCCTGAGGGAGAGGTCCTTATTAACGTTCAATACTCATCCCTGAACTATAAAGATGCTCTCTCTGCTTCAGGCAACAAGGGCGTCACGAAAAATTATCCACATACACCAGGGATAGATGCTGCCGGTGTCGTTGCAGACAGCAACAGTCCTGACTTTAAGCCAGGAGATCAGGTTCTGGTTACTGGCTATGATTTGGGGATGAACACATCTGGGGGATATGCGGAATATATTCGCGTTCCAGCTGCTTGGGTTGTGAAATTGCAGGAGAACCTGACTTTACGAGAAAGTATGATCTATGGAACCGCTGGATTTACAGCAGCTCTTTCTTGTTTCAAATTGATAAATAGTGGTGTCACACCAGATAAGGGACCCGTCCTTGTGACAGGTGCTACGGGTGGCGTGGGAAGTATCGCCCTGTCGATTCTGGTGAAAAGCGGATACGAGGTAGTTGCTGTTAACGGCATTGTTGATGAAGCGGATTATCTTGTTGAGCTTGGAGCCAAAGAAGTCATAAGCATTGAAGAGGCTGACGACAAGAGTGGTCGACCACTTCTGAGGCCACGTTGGGCCGGGGCGATAGACACTGTTGCCGGAAACATCCTCTCTACGGCGATCAAAACGACCCAATACGGTGGTTCAGTGACCTGCTGTGGCAATGTCGGAGCGGCCGACCTCCACTCCTCAATCTTCCCTTTCATAATAAATGGTATCACTCTCCTTGGCATAGATTCTGTGAACTGCCCTGTCGACATGCGCATGAAAGTCTGGAGCAAGATCGCCTCGGATTGGAAACTTGACCATCTTGAAAAGATTACGACCGAACTACCTTCACTAGAAGCACTCGAAGAACGTATTGGGCTTATACTGGAAGGGAAAAGTAGGGGTAGAGCTATTGTTAAAATCTCAGGATAAAAACGCGATTGCTCCTGTACTCTGAAAAGATTTTGAGAGTGAGGAGGCTGGTTGAAATTTATTCACACGATCAATTTTAAAAAGTGCACTTCTGAGAAGATGTCGCTCTTTTTAAAACTCATAAAGACATTGAGTAGAGTCCCAGAAGTTATGTTAACCATAATGTAAGAGCAAAAATGGTCAATTTAGGTCGAGTCCTGTGAATCCTGCAAAACAAGAATGGCCTACCCGGATCCGGGCAGGCCATTGCCTTTCAACTATTGAGCGTCAGGTTGTTTTTACTGCAACCCGTTGGCCTTCCAGTAGCCGCGGATATCGTCCTTGAGGTTCTGCGGCAGCGGCGGCCTTGAAGCTGTCGACGGAGGCGCTGACATAGTTGCCGTCGCGGTTCTGCAGGACGACGTCGGCGAGCTTGTTCTGCTTGGCGTAGGCGAACTCGACGTAGCCGATGGAGTTCTTCACCCGCTTGACGTAGTTGCTGACCCCCTCGTTCCCCTTGCCGCCGATCCCGACCGGCCACTTGACCGACTTGCCGGCGCCGACGGAATCTTTCCAGTCCTTGCTGATCTCGGCCAGGTAGCTGGTGAAGATCGCCGTGGTTCCCGAGCCGTCGGAGCGCTGCACGACGGTGATGTCGCCGTCAGGAAGTTTCAGTCCCGGATTCAGCTCGACGATCTCCGGATCGTTCCAGCTTTTAATCTTGCCAAGGAAGATGTTGGCGAGGATGTCGGCGGTCAGCTGCAACTGGCCGCTCTCAACCCCCTGAACATTGACGATCGGCACCACGCTGTCGATGATCGCCGGGAACTGCAGCAAACCCTTCTCCTGCTGGTCGGCCGGCTTGACCGGGGCGTCCGAAGCGCCGAAATCGACGGTGCGGTTGCTGATCTGGCGGACCCCGCCGCCGGAACCGATCGACTGGTAGTTGATCCGGGTGCCGGTATCCTTCTGGTACTGGAACGCCCAGGCGGAATAGACTGGCTACGGGAAAGAAGCCCCGGCTCCGTTGACGGTCGAGGCCGCCAAACTCAAACTCGGCATGATCAGGAGTGCGGCCAGAATGATTATCAATTTCTTCATCGTTTAATCCTCCATGTTTGTTTTGCAGATATGATGGAGATGTAAAAGAGTTGTTAAATCGTTTCTCGGGCGATTTTCCCGGAGAGGGGGGGCCGTGCCGCGGCACCAGGCATCGTCCTCACCGCCAATCCCCGGGCAAACGAATTATTCCCTAATCAAAGTCCGGGAGCGGGTCGATGAGATCAACAGATCGTCAGGCAACCCGCACGGCCCGTTTCACCAGAGAGCCGGCCAGCGTCCCTACCCACGTTGATCCGGGAGCAGAGAAACAGGAAGCGATGAGCAAGCATCTCGTCATCTATCTTAAAAACGGGCAGACGATTGAAGGGACTCTTTCTCGTCCATTCAAACCGCGCGATAGTGACATCGAGGTCTACGTGGGGAAGGATGAGCGTCGATACTTATTTTCGCTTGATGAAATCTGTGTCGTGGCTTTTGCCCTGTCGCCGCCCTGGTTCAGACCCGATCATTCTGAGGGGATCGAGGAGATCCAGACGACCAGCGGCAGAAGTTTCCAGGTCGAGGTCTTTCCGCCGGGGGTCATCCGCCTTGGTTTCATCGGCCTGCTCACCGATGAGAAGGCTGACTGCCGCACGCTGTTTTTTAGCTCGAGCGGGGTACGCTACCCGATCCAGAAACGGAAACTCGAGTCTCTCCTCCTGGCCGACCATGCCAGCAGTGAAACCCAGGCTACAACTGTTGACTCATGAGAATGATTGCCGATGACACCGCGCTCGACCAGATCAACCAGGTCAGTCTCTAGAGAGGCTGTCCGTGCAACAGTTCTCCGACGCGCTGGACATCATCCTTGGCCCCGAGCAGCATCAGGGTATCCCCCAGTTCGAGACGAAACGATCCGGCCGGGTTATAGATGGTCCGTTCCTTGCGGATGACTCCGACGACGGTAACCCCGACCCGATTGCGCAGATCGATTTCGACCAGGCTGGCGCCGAGCCACTGCGAATCATCCGGAACCGCCTGAAATTCAAGTTGTCCCCCGGCCAGCAACGACAGGCCGTAAGGTGAATTACCGCCACCGACCATCGAGGCATAGTGTTCCTGACGCAGTTCGCTGAGCATGTGCAGAATCCGGCCCTCGCTGAGATCGAAACGCCGCATCAGGTGCGCCCCAAGCTGCAGGCTGGCTTCGAATTCATCCGGAATCACCTCGTCGGCCCCCAGGCTGCGCAGGCGTTCGAGTTCGGCGACATAGCGGGTCCGGGCAAGGATATACAGTTTGGGGTTGTATTGTCGGGCCACGCTGATGGTCCGAGCCAGAGCGGCCGGGTCATTAATTGCCAGCACCAGCGCGCGGGCTCGCTCGACCCCGAGTTCGTACAGCACCTCACCTGAAGTCACATCCCCGTAAATCACAAAATCACCGTCGCGGCGCCCCTGACTGACATTATCGGCGTTCAGCTCGACATAGAGATGCGGGATATCGAAGCGTCGCAGCACCCGGCCGACGTTGCGGCCGGAGAGACCGTAGCCGCCGATCAGGACATGTCCGGAGAGGTTGGCGGTTCGTTCCTGCAACTCCGGTTGCAGCTGCGAACCCGGCCGGCCGAACAGGGTGGCGACGGATGCCGCCCATTTTTCCGCTTGTCCGGCCAGCAACGGCGTCGCGATCATGGTCAGGGCAATGACGGCGAGGGCCAGCTGGTAGATCGGTTCGGGGAGCAGAGTCAGCTCGGTTGCCCCCTTGAGAAAGACAAAGGAGAATTCGCCGGCTTGGAACAGCAGCAACCCGCTGAGCACTGAGATACGTAGCGGGTAACGACAGATCGCGGTGGCCAGGGCTGCGGCGACAAACTTGACTAGGCAGACCCCCAGGGTCGCTAGCAGGGCCAGTTGCCACTGGGCCGCGACCAGACTGAGATTGACCAGCATGCCGATGGAGACGAAGAAGATCGCCAGGAAGGTGTCCCGAAACGGCAGGATGTCCGACAGCGCCTGGTGGGCATAAGGAGATTCGGCCAGCGCCAGGCCAGCCAGGAACGCGCCGAGTTCGAGCGACAACCCGGCTTCGCCGGTCAGCCAGGCGGTGGTCAGGATCAGGGCCAGAATGGTGAGACGGAACAGCTCCTGGGAGCGGGCCTTGAGGATTGCGAGCAGCATCGGCCGCAGCAGGTAGCGGGAAAACACCAGCAGACCTCCCAGCAGCAACGCGACCTTGGTGATCTTCCACAGCGAAAAGGACAAATCCTGGCCGGCCAGCAATGGCAGTGCGACGAGAAAGAAGACCACCGCCAGGTCCTGCACCAGCAGGATCCCCAGCGACATCCGGCCATGGGCCGTATCGATCTCGCCCCGTTCGCTGAGCAGCTTGAGGACAATCGCCGTCGAAGAGAGGGCCAACGCCAGAGAAAGCGGTACGGCGGTGCGCAGCTCCAGACCGAGGAGCGTGGCCAGACCGACGAAGGCAGCAGTGCAGATCAGCAGTTGGGCCAGACCACCCGCCAGCAACAGGCGCTTGAGCCGCAACAGCCTTGAAACTGAAAATTCCAGGCCGATGGTAAACAACAACAGGATCACGCCGAATTCGGCGATTACTTCAACCTCGGCGACATTACGGATCAGATGCAGGCCATAGGGACCGGCAATCAAGCCGGAGACCAGGTAGCCGATAATCGGCGACAGGCGCAGGCGGGTGAACAGCAGGGCGCTGCCCAGGGCCAGGGCGAGAAGAACCAGCAAATCGATGAGAAACTGGTGGTCGGCCATAGTTACCGTTCCGGATTCGGGACAAAGTTCACCAGTAGTCTATCTGATTTCCCCAATATTTCCAGACTCTTTGCCTTGATGTGTCACTCACGTCCGCTAACGACGCTACTCATCGTCACCCCGGAATCTTCTTGATCCCGCTACGCTTTCATGGCATGTATAAGCGGTCCTAACGGCACCTGCCCGGACCCGACTCCCAAGGTAACGGAACCCATGATAACTTTTCTGACCATCATCGCCGCCTACCTGATCGGTGCGATCCCGACCGGGGTGGTCCTGACCCGCCTGACCGGCGCCGCCGACATCCGCTCCGCTGGCAGTGGCAACATCGGCGCCACGAATGTGTACCGGGTTGCCGGCAAAAAACTCGGTATCCTGACCCTGGTCGGCGACGCTCTTAAAGGGGTGCTGCCGGTCGTCGTGGCTCAATCCTGGTTGCAGTTCGAACCTTCCGGAGTCGCCCTGGTTGCCGTCGCCGCTTTTCTCGGTCATTGTTATCCGGTCTATCTCGGCTTCAAGGGGGGCAAGGGAGTCGCGACCGCACTCGGAATTTTCCTGGTTCTTTCGCCACCGTCGGTGCTGATTGCATTTCTGGTCTTCGCCCTGCTGCTCTGGAAAACCCGCTACGTCTCGCTCGGTTCCATCACCGCCGCCGGCTTGATGCCATTCATGGTCCTGCTGTTCGAAGGAGATGCCAGCCTGTTCAGCGCCAGCCTGGTGGTCAGCGGCATGGTCATCGTCCGCCATCGGGCCAATATCGAACGACTGATCCACGGCAATGAAAACAAGTTCGGTGCCGACAAGACCGCCTGAGCATCCCAGCTTGACAGCTGCAGCCGGTTACAACTAGTCTTTTCAAGTCTTTTCCTCTCATGCGAACCGCGATCACGAACTCATGACCCCTCGTAAACGCCTCAGTCTGATCGGTCTGACCCTGTTCCTCCTGCTGCTGGCCGGTTGGGGGATCTATTTCCTCGGATTTCTGCACGAGCCGGTCACCCCGCCACCGGCAACCAGTCTCACCATCAGTCGCGGCAGCTCCCTCTGGCAAGTTTCTCGGCAACTCGAACAGCTGGGTGTGATTACTGACGCCTGGCACTTTCGCCTGCTCGGGAGGCTGCGCGGCCAGGCCGCATTGATCCGCAGCGGCGACTACGAATTTGCGGATGCGGCAACCCCGGGCAGGGTGCTTGACCGGCTGGTCGCTGGCGATGTCCGCAAACGCCTCCTGACCATTCCGGAAGGTTTCGACCTGCAGCAGATCGCCGCCCGCGCCGACCAGTTGCTGGGCATCGGCGGCGAGCTGCTCCGGCTCAGTCAGGATCGGCATTTTATCGAGCAACTGGGGATCAAGGCCGCTTCGCTGGAGGGCTATCTGTACCCGGAAACCTACTCGGTGACCTCCGATACCAGCGCCGAACAACTCATGCGCATGATGGTCGGACAGCTTGAGCAGCATCTGACGAAGGAGATGCTGGCGACGGCACAGCAGCACGGCTTATCCCGGCACCAGCTGGTGACTCTGGCATCGATCATCCAGAAGGAGGCTGGCAATGAAGCTGAAATGCCCCTGATTTCAGCGGTCTTCCACAACCGGCTCGACAAAAGGATCCCCCTGCAAGCCGATCCGACCGTGATCTACGGTCTCGAGAGTTTTGACGGCAACCTGACCCGGGCTCACCTCAAGGCCCTGACCCCCTACAACACCTACCGGGTTTACGGTCTGCCACCAGGCCCGATCGCCAGCCCCGGCCTCACGGCGCTCCAGGCGGCGGCTCACCCGGCTGACTCGAAAGCGCTCTATTTCGTTGCCCGCGGAGACGGCACCCACGTATTCTCCAATACTCTGCAAGAGCACAATCAGGCCGTCAGGCGCTATCAACTCAAGAGGAAGAACTGATGCGCAACAAGCCGTCGCCGCAAATCCTGCTCGGCGAAGACAATTTGTGTCTTGCCAAAGCGCTGATCATCCTGCTGGAGAAACAGGGCGTGTTCCGCAAGAGATTCCGTTAGGTGCGAACAAACGTTCAACCATTCAAGCCGACCACGGCCAGTGCCCGGGCCAGGGTCCGGACCATGACGCTGCCGGCGACGGACAGACCGGCACCGAAACTGACCACTCCTTCGGCATGCCCCCCCATGACGATCACTCCTCCGTCACGCACTTCCGGCGCATGATAAAGACGCTGCATTTCTGCCGCCATCGCCGGCGTCCCGTAGGCGATCCGGTGGTCGGTCACCGGCAGACCAAGCGCCATCGCCGCCTGCCAGATCTCCGGCGAATGGACATGTAGAACCGCCCGCAGCTGTGGATCGGCGGCATAAAGGGCGCCGTGGGTCAGGGCTTCGGAGGAAGGTTTGACCGGTCCGCAGGCCACCACTCGATTAGTTTCGGGATGACATTCGCTGACCAGAACATAGTGGTCGGGGCTCAAGCGGGGCAGCGCGCCGGTCTGGGTCCCGCTGATCAAAAAGCGTCGCTGGCCGGGCGGGGTCCCGAACGGAGCGATCCGCCGGCTGACGTTGCCGAAGCCGAGTCCCTCGTAACGGTCTGGATCAGCCCCAACCAGCCCCAATCGATAGAGCACCTGCCGCCAGGCGTTCAGCTCAGTCAGTTCACCCGCATCAAGCGCCGGACCCGACTGATAATCGAGATGATACTTGATGATCCCTTCACGATCGTTGTGATTGATATCACTCATAGGCTTCTGGTGCTTTCTCTCGGAAGTGATCCAGGTGGACCGGGAAGTTTCGACCGGCCCGGTCCAAGCCGGCGACAAAGGTCGTGACCGCATCCAGTCTGGTTACTTTCAGCCGGGCTGTCACGTAAAAACCATTCTTGCGGTCAAAAGCACCGGGAACTGATCCGGCTTCAAGAGACCTGTGGCGGCAATAGCCTGCTGATTGCCGTCAGGCGATCAGCATCCTGCCAGTTCGCTTCGATCAGGGCATAGAGTCCGACCAGCACCGCCTCCGAAGCGTCGTGGCGCAACGAGGTCGGCTGTTTCAGGGCCAGGCAGTCAATCACTGCGCGCGCCAGTTCCCCGGCGTGCTGTTTGGCCTGTTTTGCATCCTGATACTGACGCGGGACCAGCAAGCGCTGGCGCCAGCTTTCGGCGGCAATGGTCTGACAGGAAAGCGCGCGGCGCGTACATTCCCGCTGCCAGATCTCGGCGAGCTGACCGCCCCCTTCGAGGATGACGAACTTGAGATTTTCGATCGGATCAAGAATGCCGGCCAGCGCCGACTTAAGCCGCCGCACGGAACCGAAGTTGGTCGACCGGTACCAGAGCAGCCGGCCGTCCCGGCGGTAGATCGCCAGGCCGCTTCGCAGACCGAGATCGACCGCCAGCAGGGTCGCCAGCGACTCATTCGCGGGTGATCTCGACGCGGGCAAAACCGCCTCCGGGGGTGCGCAGATTGGTCAACTGGCCCTGGAACAGGCGGGCCGACACCCCGAGCAGCCGGTTGCGGTAGACGAACAGGCGAAAATCGGTCTTCATCTCGCCTTCGGCACCCCCGGCACTCAAGGATGGTTTGACCAGCCGCTGCAACAGGGTGTTGTGCGGATCAAGTTCATTAAAACGCTTACGGCTCATCGACTTGCCCATCAGCACCCCCTTGCCGCCGAACAGGGTCAGCGGTTTGAAGACCAGCCCGTTACGCCGGCTCCAGACCTGGTCCGGGTCCTGACCGGCAAACAGTTCGCTGTGGGGAACCAGTTCACGAATCAACTCCCGACCGCGCGAGGAAACGCCGGCATCCCGCAAAAACTGCGCATCACTCCACAGCGCCAGCCGCTGCTTGTCGGCCAGCAGACCGTAGGCGCGCGGGTTGGGCGAGAGGCAGACCGAACGATTCAGGTAGGCGGCGCGAATGCCGGCCAGTTCTGCTTGTTCGAGGTAAAAATCGCAGTGCCGATTGTAGAGCATCGCGACCCGCCGGCCCTTGAGAAAAACCCCCGTGGCATCGGCCTGCAACTCAGCCGGATCGCAAATCTCGGTCGGCAAACCCCGACTGCGAAAAAAATTGCGCAGGAAGTACATCTCCGGGTAGAGGTTCTGCTCCAGCGGCTGCTCGTCGAGGATCACCATCAGCCCGAGTTCCAGACCCGAACCTGCGGCGAAGCGGCGAAAATCCTCGCGAAAGCTGGCCAGAAACCGCATCGGGAAATGGCCCGGCAGCGGCAGATCGGGATCGGCTTCCGGAAAGGCCGCCTTGTACGCATAGATCGAACCGCCGGCATTGGTGTTCACTTCGATCAGCTGCGGCGTGTCGTCGGCATCGAGATGGAAGTCGTAACCCATCATCACCGCATCGTGCCCGGGGTCAAAGCGCGCCGTCTCCGGCAGCAGGTCGCACAGCAGCTCGTGATAGGCCGGTCTTTGCGCAAGCCGGTAAAGGGTCCGCAACAGGCGGCGCATCTTGATCAGCGCGGCGTAGGGAAGTCGGGCCGGATGGGGGCTGATCGCCGAGGGGTCAAACTGCATAGATCAGTATGCCTTTCAGGAAATTTTCAACCGAGCCGGTTGCGGAAGAATTCGCCCAGTTACCGGCGGATTTCATCCCCTACCCGGCGATAGGCGTTGAGGACCTCCGCCTCTCTGCCGGTCGCCTGCGGCGGATCGTCGAAGCCGATATGGATGCACTCGGCACCGCCGATCCGGGCCGGACATTTGTCCATCGCATCGCCGCAGAGGGTAATGACATAGTCGAAACGCTGGTCGCGGTAAAGGCTGAGATGGTCCGAGCTGTTGGCAGAGATATCGATACCGATTCCGCCATGACCTGAACCGCCTGCGGATTGAGTCCCTGCGGCTCGGTACCGGCGGAGAAGGCGGCGATGAAACCCTTGAAGTCATGGTTGACCAGGCCATGAGCCATCTGGCTGCGGCAGGAGTTGCCAGTACAGAGAAACAGCACCCGGATCGGCTTGAGGGGGAGCAACTCAACAGCTGAATTCAACTCCATGCCAAAAAACCTTTCAGGTTCGAGAAGGTCTTTATTCTGCCATATCGCTGTCAAGTTGCAAAGCAGGGAACGGTTCGGCACGCCTAGCTGCCGCCGAACGAACAGACCGAGAAGCCGCGGTAGTCACCTGCGCCCGTCACGCGCGCCGCACCACAACCACAGAGTGGGCCTTCAGTCGAACAGGCACCACCCGGCACTCAGAAGGTCATCGGCCCCGGTTTCGGATGCTCCAGATCCTCGCATTCCTTGTAGTCCCAGCAGCGCGTCTGGTCCTCCGTGGTCTTGACAATCATGTGACCACTCTTCATCACGCAGCCGGTGACCATTCCTTCCTCATTACTGTCCGGGTGACGGACAAAAGCGTCCTGCCCGGCCTGGGTTTCGTCACAGAGATGTTGAAAACGACTTTTTTGCATAACGACCTCCATGGGCTGCCCCCTCATTTTCATTTTAAACCTTTCCGGAATCTGCTGCAGAACAACACACCCATGGGAACCGAGTCGACAGAAGTTGGTGCTGATATATAGCAGCGGCTCCAAGTGATCTGTTTCAACGACTGATATAGCCGACAATCTCATCAATAAACTCTGCCCCGTAACGCTTCAGCTTCCGCAACCCGACGCCGTTGATCTCCATCAGTTCTTCATCGCTGGTTGGCAGCACGGCCGCCATCTCTGCCAGACTGCCATCGCCGAAGACCACGTATGGGGGCACGCCATCGCGGTCGGCAATCTGCTTGCGCCTGGCTCGCAAAAGTTGGAACAGCTCCTCGTTGTACTCGAGACCTGCAACCTTGCGCGGCGCTTTCTTCTTGCGTTGCGGCTTGACCCGCGGCCGGCTCAGGGAAAGCTCTATTTCACCGCGCAGCAGCGGCCAGGCGGCCTCGGTCAACTTGAGCACCGAGTAGTTGGCCATGTCCTGTTCCAGGTAGCCGAGATGGATCAACTGCCGCAGCAGGTGGCTCCAGTGCTCGATGCTCATCTCGCGCCCGATCCCCCAGGTCGAAAGCTGTTCATGGCGCAGGCTGAGGATGCGTTCGTTTCTGGCCCCGCGCAGTACATCGACGACATGACCGATACCGAAGCGCTGGCCGACCCGGTAGACGCAGGAGAGCGCCTTGCGGGCATCCTCGGTGGCATCAAAGCTCTCCGGGGGATCGAGACAGATGTCGCAATTACCGCAGTCTTCCAGGAGCGGTTCGCCGAAGTAACCGAGCAGCGCGCGCCGCCGACAGGTGCCCGCCTCGGCGAAGGCGGCCATGGCGTTGAGTTTCTGGAGCTCGATGCGGTTCTGCTCCGGGTTGCCGCCCCGTTCGATGAGACCGCGCGAAAGAGCGATATCGCCGTAACCGAACAGCAGCAGCGCCTCGGCCGGCAAGCCATCGCGCCCGGCGCGGCCGGTCTCCTGGTAATAGCTTTCGATATTTTTCGGCAGGTCGTAATGGACGACAAAGCGCACGTTCGGCTTGTCGATCCCCATCCCAAAGGCGACCGTGGCGACGACGATCTGCAGATCGTCGCGGAGGAACTCATCCTGGACGTTGCGCCGGCTCGCGGCGGTCATCCCGGCATGGTAAGCAGCCGCCTTGTAACCATCCTGCTGGAGCTTTTTCGCGATCTCCTCAACCCGCTTGCGGCTCAGGGCATAAACAATCCCCGATTCGTCGCGGCGGCCGGTGAGAAAATGTTTCAGCTGCTCGTAGGGGCGCTGCTTGTCGATCAGGGTGTAGCGGATGTTGGGGCGATCGAAGCTGGCAATCGTCTGCAACGGCTTGTGCAGTTTCAAACGCTGGAGGATATCGAGCCGGGTCTGTTTCTCGGCGGTCGCAGTCAAGGCCAGCATCGGCACCTGGGGAAAATACTGGTGCAGGCTGCCGAGCTGGATATATTCCGGCCGGAAATCATGCCCCCACTGCGAGACGCAATGGGCCTCGTCGATGGCGAACAGGGCAATCTCCAGTCCCTGCAGGCGCTCGAGGAAACCATCACTGAGCAACCGCTCCGGGGCGACATACAACAGGTCGAGCTCGCCGGAATGCAACTGCGCCAGCACCTGACGCGATTCGACCGCCCCAAGCGACGAGTTGTAGCAGGCCGCCCGCACGCCGTTGGCGACCAGCGCATCGACCTGGTCCTTCATCAGCGAGATCAGCGGTGAGACGACGATGCCGACCCCGTCACGCAGCAGCGCCGGGACCTGGTAGCAGAGCGACTTGCCACCGCCGGTCGGCATCAGCACAAAGGCATCGCCGCCGGCGACGACCTGCTCGATGATCTGCTGCTGGTGCTCACGAAACTGGTGGTAGCCGAAGACCCGCTGCAGGATCTCGGCGGCGGCTGACTCGAAAGATGCAAGATTATTTTTCATGGTCCCTGTTGCAATCGTCGTTCGTGATGGGGTTAAATATCCTGGGCCGGGACGGGCAGATGATTTCTCGCCATCCTCGCATATCGCGACGCCGCTGTCATCCGAAAGGCCATGACAAAAATCTTGCTGGTGACCAGTTCGGACCTGAGCCCCTGCCTGCAAGACCAGACTCCTGATGAACAGCGAGATGCGCTCTTTCTTGAGAAAGCCGTTCAAAGGTTTAAAATACAGAGGAGAGGGGACCCCATGAAATCGCCCGTTGAACTGTTGGTAGTTGGATCGACACCGGACAGGATGGAGCGCATTACCAGGCAGCTGGCTAGTCAATCGGGCTATCACCTGCGGAGCGCTGCCGGTCTCGCCGAAGCGCGGACGCTGATCGAAGGCTGCCCGCCGACACTGGTCATTGCCCTGTTGTCAGATACAGACAACCAGGCGCTGCAACTGCTGGAACCGGCTGGAAACTTCCGGCAGTTTCCTCTGCTGGTCCTGCTCGAGCGGGACGATACACGCTTGACGGTCAAGGCCATCAATTCCGGAGCGATTGACGTGCTGGTCGATTCGCCAGCCGTGTACGCGAAACTTCCCGAGATTATTGCTGCCGACTTGGACGCCTGGCAAAGCCGTCGCGACCGCTATCTCGCCCACGACTATGCGGCCCACTTCGGCTATACCCTCGCCTCTTCGCTGACGGAAATCTACACTTTCGACGCCGACACTCTGCACATAATCAGGGCCAACCGGGGCGCCCGGGAAAATCTTGGTTACAGCAAACAGGAATTGCGGGAAATGACTCCGCTCGACCTGATGCTGGTACTGGGCAGGGAACAATTCGATGAGCTGGTGCGCCCTTTGACCAGTGGCGAACAGGAGGCGCTCCGCTTTGAATCGACGCACCGCCGCAAGGACGGTACGCTCTACCCGGTCGAGGTCCAGCTGCAACTGGTACCGGTCGAACCACCGGTATTCATTGCCGTCTGTCTCGACATCAGCGAACGAAAACTGGCAGAGGACCAGTTGCAGGCAAGCGAAGCCCGCTTCCGGTCCATCTTTGATTCGGCGGCGGCCGGCATTGTCATCCTCTCTCCCTATGGTGTCATCCTCGAGGTCAATCCGTTTTTCTGTGACTTCACCGGCTACGGCTCCGGCGAGCTGATCGGGCGGAATGTCGCGACGGTGACCCATCCGGATGATCGTGAAAAAACAGCAAACTACTATGCCTCGTTGCGTGAGGAACCGAATCCGATCGTCAATATCGAAAAACGCTACCTGCGCAAGAACGGACAGCTCCGCTGGGGACATGTGTCCGTCGCTTGCGTACCGGGGCTAGAGCCGAGCGAGACCTACTGTATCGGCCTGGTTCAGGACATTACCAGGCACAAGGAAGCCGAGGCGAAAATGCAGGCCGC
>DATFMT010000091.1:0-6984 GCA_035266745.1 Geothermobacteraceae bacterium
CGTGAACGACAAAACTCTTGCTACTCACATCAATTGCGACATACTTCATCTGAAGGCCCCTTTCTCGTTAGCTGTTGCACTGTTGGCGTTAGCACCCTCAGTTTAACAACTACGGCTTGGGGCCTTCTTCATAGAATCTCCTTAGGTGCGAGGGCTGAGCAAAAGCCTTCATCTGCGGCGTTGCCCTGGTCCTCGTTGCTGGTGCGACCTAGCGAACGCTACGGCGCACTCCTCGGCCCGCGGGCGCCTGGCATCCAAGGGCTTTTGCTCAGCCTTTTCGAATGTGAACGGTAAGGCTACTCCCTGACAAAGGTGTTGATGTCGGTTTCGTGGACCATCCGCATGGTGTGGGCATATTCCGATTCGATGATCGCGGCGTGGCGGCCCATTTCGTCGGCGGCCTGCCGGAGGATCTCCCGGGCCACCGGGTTAAGCACCCGGTCGGCATAGAGCTTCAGTCGCTTCTCGATGTCCAGCTCTTCCCGCATCGCCAGTTCGCGGGCCTGGTAATCGTTCATGACCGGGTTCAGTTGTTCCTGCAGCTCGTGCAGCATGACGGTGCCCCCCGGCATCGGCGTTGCCATGAAGCTGTCAAATTCGAACCTGCCTTTGCCGTAGTGGAAGTGACAGTAGTGGGCCAGGCGGTTGCGGGTTTCGTCGGCCAACCGGGTGAAGACCTGGCGAGCGGTGCCGTTTTCCGCCAGTTCGGCGGCCGACGAGTAGAAGCCGATTAGACTCTTCTGGTTGTCGATAACCATGGCGATGGCATCATGGGTACTCAGCTCCTGGGGCATGGCAACCTCCTTTCCAGGTAGTGTTGGTGCAATAAAGTTGATACTTATAATTATGCCGCAGGGGCGGGGGGTGTCAAAGCCGGGAGGAATTAAATCCCCTTCATTGCAAGGGCAAGGGGGGGGAGGGGCGGTTGCCTGGCTGGAAAATAAGCGGGCCGGTCGAAATCGACCGGCCCGGAAGGTACGTTGTGACGAGTTGCTTTGTTATTTGAGCGGCTCACCCCAGAAGGTGCCTATCACGTTGCGGTCGCGCTCGTTGAGCTGCACGCCGAAACGGATCATCTTCTCGAGGATCTCTTCGACCTTGTCGCCGCGCTTGATCGCTTCGTCGATCCGGTCACGGGTGTGACACCTGACGCATTTGTCGTTGATGATCTTGTCGAACTCCGCCTGGCTGGCATTCAGTTCCGCCGCCAACAGCGGGGCGGAACAACTTAACAGGATCAGAATCAAAAATGCTGTCATGCGTCGCATAGGTGTTACTCCCGGACGAAGGTGTCGATGTCAGTTTCGTGAACCATGCCCATCAGGTGAGCATATTCGGATTCGATGAGCTGGAAGTGGTCGTCGGTCTCCTTGGCCATCCGCTCAAAGACAGTCCGGACGGCCGGATCGACAATCTGGGCCGCAGTGTGACGCAGATTCTTGGCCAGGTCTTCTTCTTCCTTAAGGGCGAGTTCCATCGCCTTACGTTCGTTGGTGTCGGCTTCCAGGGCCTTGGTCAGGTTGTGCAGCATAGCCGAGGCATCACGCGGCGGCCGGGCCATAAATTGGTCGAAGCTGCCGAGATCAGAGCCGGTATAGAGATGGAAAAAATGGCTGGCATGTTCCCGTTCTTCGTTGGCCAGGGTCAAAAAGACTTTCTTGGCTCTTTCGTTCTGGGTGATGCTGGCGGCCTTTTTATAAAAATCCATAACATCTTTTTCGGTCTGGATGGCCTCGCAAATCGCTTCCTGCATGTTGAATTCTTGCGGCATTCTGGTCTCTCCTCCTAAGTGTGATAGCATCCAAAAGTCTTTGGGGCGCATTAACTTAGCACTAAGTGTATACACATGTCAAACAACAAGATGGCCGTTTCGGCATTGTTCGGATCGCTGCTTCGTCGCGCGATTTTTCAACGCTCCTTAAGCAGCTGAAGTTTGCTGGTAATGTTGTTTTTGACCCAGTTCGGATCCCACCATTCGAGCGGGTTGACCGGAGTCCCGGCGACCAGGATGCCGAAATGCAGGTGATCGCCGCCGGCCAGTCCGGTGGCCCCGGTCCGACCGATCTCGTCGCCGCCGTGGACCTGGTCGCCGACGGCGACGCCAATGCTGCTGAGATGTCCATAGATACTTTGCAGTCCGAGACCGTGGTCGATGATGACACACTGGCCGTAGATGCCGAACTCATCTGCATAGACTACCACCCCGTCATTCGTGGCGTTGATCGGGCCGTGGGCGACTGATGCCAGGTCGATGCCGAGGTGGGTCTGGATATCGACCTTCTTGCCCCGGTAGTAGTAGGTGCGGACCGCGCCGAATCCTTCCTTGTTGGCACCTGGCTGGCGAAAGAAGCTGCCGTTCCAGAGCGGCTCGCTGGCGGTCTTTTTACCCAGGCTGCCGAGCTGCTGGCGGTTGGCCGTCCGCAACTGCTGGTTGACCTTGAGAAAAACGCCGAGCAGGTCGGTTTCTTCCGGGTAGAGGTGCTGGAAATTAGGCATCTTGGCGTCGAGGAAACTATCACTCAGGTTGATGCGGGTGTGCACCGGTTTACGCGGATTGGCAAAATAATTGAACCCGGTCTGGCGCTCGTTCCCGGCCAGGTCCTCGGCGATCAAACGGGGCGAAACTCCCTTGGCATCGGTATCGTAGCCGAGACTGAACAGGCAGGCATAGTCTCCCGAAGGCTGTTGGTAGCCGGGGAAAAACCGCTCGCCAAGCACCACCCCGGTCCGCACCACCTCTTCCGAGACCGTGTAGATGATCAACCCGGACCCGCCTTGGCGCAGGTTGTGCGAACGGCTGCGGACCGAAATCACCGGCGGCTTGTTGTCGTATTCAAGCATAACCCGTTGCTCGCTGGTGTTCCCCTTGCCGAAATGGTAGACCGAGCGGTCGGTCGCCTGCACCACCAGTTCGAGGGGACCACTCTTCAATTTCAAGTCGGCCAGCGACAGCGGAAGCGACTCCGTTTGCGTCTGGATCGGGAACTCGCTGTTGAGGAGCGGAAAGGTTTTGCCATTCTGGACGACAGAAACGCTGGCGTTGCGTAACCCGGAATCCTGGTCGGTGAGCTTCAGTTGTAGCGGACGATTTGCGGAGACGGGGCCCGAGTCTGGGTTGATGACCACTTGTGGTCCTTCGGTGTCACGGAAATAATAGACGCCGCCGGCAATCAGGGCGATCAGGAGCACGAAGAGCAGAACAACCGTCGAGGTACGCAGCATGATTTCTCCAGGAAGGGAGGTTGATTTTCAGGGTTAGCGGACGTTGCGTTACGGACGCCAAATATAGTCGTCCGGGGCGGATTTTGCCACTGTGTAATCGCGCAGCTATTCTGCGACCGAGGCTGCGGATACTTGCCGAAGCAGATTCAGAGACTCTCCCTGACCCAGCGGTCGATGGCTTCAGCGGTGGCGGGGTCGAGGTCGATGAACTTGAAGCCGGCGCCCGGCTCATGAGCGTTGTTTTTCTTGAACGACCTGACCCAGACCACCTCGCAGGTGCATTGCAATTCGCACTTTAAGGGCTCGGGCAGCGGGATCTCGACCCGGATCTGCTGCCCCGGCTCGAGCGGTTTCAGGGTCGCGATAAACATGCCGCTGGAACTCAGATTCTTGGTGTAACCGAAAAAGACCTTCTGTTCGTCTTCCATGCGGATCTTGAGGGTGATCAGCGGAGAGCGGAGGTTCTTGCGCTGGTTGGCCTGGACCGGCATCGGTGGAGTGTCTGGGGTCATTTTGGACATCGACTGAACCTCACAGTCTGGGTTGCGAATGGAGCGGACAACGTGCTTCCGGTGTGTCTTCACCGGTTTGTTTGCTTCTGAGTAATACTAGCTGAGCGGCCGGTTTGTCAACAGTTGGCCATCCAACCCAGTGCAATAGTGGAGTCAGGGCCGGCTCGGCGGCGCAGCGTGGCGCGCTGGTCGCGCTGAGGTGGTGGACCAATCGCAGGGTGCGCAGGGCGTCGAACCAGCCATGAAATGCTTTCAATCGCTGCTGTGGTTGGGGGTGGTTCTGCTGCAGCCGTTGCCAGGCCGCGAGAAAATTGTTGTTCTGCAGAAACCTGCAGGCATCCGGCGAGCTGGTTGTGAGTTGCCGCAGCAACTGTTCACCGCTCGCGTTCAGGTTGTTGCTGAGCAGCTGTAGCCAGGCCGCCAGAATGCGAAAACACCCGGCCGCGTAGAATTTGACCGCCGCCCCTTCCCCCTGCAACTGTCTGGCGACCCGTTCGCCGGTGCCGAACGGGGTTCGCGTGGAGATCCGCGCCGAGGGGTAGACCACGGTGCCGCCAAGCTGCCTGACTCCCGAGCTCTTTTGCAGCTGTTGCAGCAGGTAAAAATCTTCCCCGGCCTGACGTAGGTTCATCCCGCCAGCCTTGAGGTAGGCTTGCGGACTGAAGGCCAGTGAGCTGCCGATGCTGTGATAGGCATACGGCGACCCGGCCAGCATCAGTCCCAGCACATAGTGGCGCAGGAACAGCTCGTAGCTGTCGATGGCGATCTGCTGGGCAGGTTCGCCAGCCGCTTGATGGCAGTAGGGGATGGTTGCGGCACCCGCCGGGGTGCGGCTGAAGTGTGTTTCGAGTGCCGGCAGGTAGTCGGGACGCACCAGGGTGTCGGCATCCAGGCTGGCGATGAAGCCATCCGGATGGGCGGCCACCTGGTGCAGGACCAGGTCGAAACCGATTTTGCGGGCCATACCGACCCCGCCACGGTCTTCCGGGAGCTCTTTGCCGGGAGTGGCGGCGTCGACCCAGCCCAGCTGTAAGGGGGTGCTCGCAGCGTAGCATTGCAAGCTGTCGAGGGTGGCCAAATTGTCCTGTCGGTCGGCTGCGGTTGCATCAACTCGCTGGTTGACCACCACCAGGGCCAGGGTCTGGGCCAGCAGTTCTCGTGGGTTGGTTGCCAGCGAGTCGAGAGTCAGAAACAGCGAATCGCGTTCGGCCAGGGCCGGAATGACCACCGCATTGCGCCAGTCCCGGTTGTTCGCGCGTTCTATGGACCAGGGGCCAGAAAGGCCGTGCCGGGCCAGGTATTTCCCCACCGGGAGGGTCAATGGCTGAACTGCCCGGCGAGTGGGATCAGGCGCTGGAAGTCGGCGTCACTGAGCAGGGTCTGCCAATGACCGCTGAACATGCCGAAGCCGATGCCGCAGGCGAACAGCGCCAGGGCAATCAGGGCGAACGTCGGTCTCGACAGGGGAACCCGTTGCAGCAGGGCCATGGACAGGGCTCCGGCTTCCGGGCAATGGTCGACGCAGGTCTGGCAGCCGTTACATTCGGCGGAACGGATCACTGGTTTCTCCGCGACCGGTAACCTGGCCGGACAGTGACGTTGGCAGTTTTTGCAGTTGGTGCAGATCGATGGGTTGCGTTTGATCTTCAACGGGCTCAACATACTGAGCAGCCCGAGCAGGGCGCCGTAGGGGCAGAGATAGCGGCACCAGGGGTTCTGAACCAGTAGCGACAGCACGACCAGCCCGGCCAGAATGATTATGGCCAGCAACGACAGCTCGCTGAAAAAGTGTAGCATGCGGATGTCGCTGACCGCCCAGTAGGGCGAGCGGAGAAAGGCCTGGATGGCCGGCAGCGGCATGTCGATCCAGATGATCTTGACGAAAAACAGTAGCAGCAGATATTTCAGGCTGCGCAGCACCAGGTCGAGCCAGAGCCAAGGGCGAAAGCTCCTTCCGAAGAGTCGCATCCCGGCTTTCCAGAGCGCCTCGGAGAGGGTCCCGACCGGGCAGAGCCAGGAGCAGAAGGATTTTTTCGCCAGCAGGCTCATCAGCAGGATCGAGACAAAAACGACCAGTGCCGCCGGATGGACCGGATCGGTTTCGCCGCTCAGCAGCCAGGCCTTGAAACTCATCAGGGCGCCAATCGGCAAAAAGCCCTCAACCCCCGGCGGGCGGACGTAGCCCGGCCCGGAAGCGCCGCTTTGATAGTGGTCGACAAACAGCCAGAACTGTACGCCGAGAAACAGGCACCAGAGCAGGAATCCCCATTGCAGCAGGATTCGCCAGCCGGCGATGGACGTTGTTGGAAACAGCTTATTTCGGGGCATGGTCGGTGGTTTCCGCTTTCAGGTGTTGGAGTATGCCGGTCGCCGGGTTTTGCTCGCCGGCGACCCAGGAGATAGTGATGCCATGTTTCTCCATGCGCCGAAACCAGGTCTCCTGGCGCTTGGCGAACTGGTGGATGGCACTGTTGAGCTTCTGGGTCATGTCGTTGCGGTTGAGCTCCCCCTTGAGATAACTGGCGATGAAGCGGTATTCGAGGCCGTAGTAATCGAGGCTCTCCCAGGCGACCCCGTTCTGGTGCAGGGTGGCAACCTCCTCGATCATACCCTCCTGCAGGCGCTCCTTGAGGCGGGCGGTGATTCGGCGGCGCAGGGTTTCGCGCGGCCAGCGCAGACCGAAGACCCGCGCCGCGAGATCCGGCAGAGCCAGAGTGGGTTGCGTTGCGGTTCGCTCGGCCGTGGCGATCTCGATGGCGCGGATCATCCGTTGCCGCTCCTCGAGATCGGTGCGGTTGTGCTGGTCCGGCTTCAGCGCCAGCAGTCGCTCGGCAAGCCGGTCATTATCAAGCGGGGCCAGCTCCCGGCGCAGCTCGGGATTTTCCGAGACCTCGCGCAGCTGGTAGTTGCGCAGCACGGCGTCGAGGTAGAGGCCGGTGCCGCCGACCAGGATCGGCAGCTTGCCACGGCTGGTGATCTCCTGCCAGGCCTGAAGAAAGGCGCGCTGGAAGGTGAAGACGCTGAATTCACTTCCGGCCTCGGCGATGTCGATCAGGTGATAGGGGATTTCGCCATATTCGGCGAGATCCTTGCCGGTGCCGAGATCCATCCCCTTGAAAACCTGGCGGGAGTCGGCGGAGATAATCTCGCCGCCGAGCGCCCTGGCCAGTTCGACGCCGACCCGGGTTTTCCCGGACGCGGTCGGGCCGAGCAGGGCCAGCAGGTTGTAGGTTAGTTTCTGCATCCCGGC
>DATFMT010000092.1:0-12537 GCA_035266745.1 Geothermobacteraceae bacterium
ATCCCCTGGACCCCTGATACGGCTCGTTTCGCCTGTGCCGCGCTTTCTCCGGCCGAGGTGACTCGGGTTTACGTTGACAACGAAGAGAAGGCCCTGGAAATTATCGTTCCGGACGATCAACTTTCACTGGCGATCGGTAAAAAAGGCCAGAATGTGCGTTTGGCCGCCAAACTGATCGGCTGGAAAATAGATATCAAGAGTGAAACCCGTGCCGCCGAAGCCGAGCTTGAAGAGTTCGATGATGAGGCGGAAGAACTTGTCGATGTGGTCGAGACGGACAACGCTTCTCCTGATGAGGCGGCCGGCGAACGCGAATATTCACGTGACGAGCTTTATGAACTGGCCAAGGTGCACAAGGTCCCTGGGCGTAGTTCTATGAGCAAACAGGAATTGCTTGACAGCCTGACCGTGGCGGGGGCTTTTTCCGTCAAATCTGTTGACGTCGCGGAAGACGAGATCCAGGACGGGGAGTAACGCACCAGGTGGGTGGCACTCAGAAAGCGCAGCGAACCTGCCTCGGTTGCAGAAAATCCCTGCACCAGGAACAATTGGTGCGCTATATTCTCGGCCCGGACGGCGTCGTTCATGTCGATTATCGTCACAAGCTGCCGGGACGGGGGGCGTACAGCTGTCTTTCCCGTGATTGTCTGGTCCGCGCCTGTAAGGGGGGGCAGTTCGGACGGGCCTTTAAGGTTTCTGGGAAGCTGGTGGTAGACGCCGCAGAATTGCAGCGTCGCCTGGCGGATGAACTGTTCAACAAAATAGCAAACCTGGTCGGGATGGTCCGCAAATCCCGTCAGTTTGTCGGTGGCAGTCAACAGGTGATCGCCGGCATCGACAGCAGCCAGCGGTTCGGCTTGATTCTGCTGGCAGTTGATATATCATCGGCAATCGGAGAGCGGATTCAGCGAAAGGCGGATGCTCTTCAGCTTCCGGTTGCAAAACTGCTGACCAAGGAACAGCTGGGTCAGTTGACCGGCCGGGCTGAAAGAAGTGCCCTTGCTGTGGTAAACGGGCCATTGTGTGACAGCCTGCAGCAGGAGCTTTTTCGATACGAGGACATCGTAGGGGAGTTTTGATGGCTAAGACAAGGGTTTACGAGCTGGCACAAAAACTTGGTTTGGAGAACAAGGACCTGCTGGACAAGCTGGAGCAGGCCGGCATCGAGGTGAATAATCACATGAGCTCGCTGGATGAAGCTGATCTGGAAAAGTTTGAGGCAGCTTCCGAAGCGCCGAAGGAAGAGCGGATTGAAGAGCAGCGTATCTCGTCCGGAATCATCCGTCGCCGCCGCAAGGAAGTGCCCAAGCCGGTTGTCGAGGAACCGCCGGCCAAACAAGTGGCTGTCGAAGAACCGCCGGCGGACGAAGAGGTTGTGCCGGCTGCAAAACCGGCTACCCCGGCCGCCGAGCCGGTTGCCGAGGTTGCCGAAGCTCCTGAGGCTCCCGAAGTGGTCGAGCCTGCCGACAAGCCTGAGCCGGCGGTCGAGCCTGCCGAAAAACCTGCTGCCCAGGAAACTGCCGCTCCTGCCACTGATGGGGAACCGGAGTCGCCAATCGTTGAAGAACACCCCCAGCCACCAGAAAAGGCCACAGCGAATCGAGCCAAGATTCTGGGTCGGGTCGAAATCCATCAACCCGCACCGCGTGCGGCGAAGAAACGTCCGGTGGCGGGCGAACGTCCGGCTGCGACCGAGCGACCGAAGCGGCCAGCTGCCCCGGCTGTTGCCGCCCGTCGAGGACCGGTGACGCCCCTGGTTCCTGAAGAAGCCCCGGGCAGCGGCAAGGAAGTTCGCGGCAAAAAGAAGAAAAAGGGCAAGGGCGGGGCGATGGAAGATGCGGGTCGCCAGGTTGACGGCCGGCGCGGCCGGCGCTCGCGGATGGAGGTTTTTGAACCGGATAAAAGTGATCGCTATCGCAAGGGCAAGAAATCCAAGGCGGCCAAGAAAACCGAGATCACGGTTTCCAAGGCGATCAAGCGGAAGATTCGTATATCCGATGTCATCACCGTCGGTGAGCTGGCAAAACGGATGGGGGTCAAGGCCAATGACCTGATCAAGGAGTTGATGCGCCAGGGGAACATGGTGACCATCAACCATCCGCTCGATTATGAAACCGCGGCCATCCTCGCCTCAGAATTTGAATACGAAGTTGAAAACGTCGCTTTCGACGAGGAGACCATCCTCCAGCATTCGAGCATCAAGGACGGCAAGGAGGAGAACCCGGAAGACCTCCTGCCGCGTCCCCCGGTGGTCACTATCATGGGTCACGTCGACCACGGCAAAACCAGCCTGCTCGATGCGATTCGTGCCACCAACATCATCGGCGGCGAGGCCGGCGGGATCACCCAGCATATTGGTGCCTACGACGTCGAACTCGACGGCAAGAAGATCAGTTTCCTCGACACCCCGGGGCACGAGGCGTTTACCGCTATGCGCGCCAGGGGGACCAAGGTCACCGATATTGTTATCCTGGTCGTGGCCGCCGATGATGGTGTTATGCCGCAGACCAAGGAGGCGATCAACCACGCCAAGGCCGCCGGAGTACCGATCATCATCGCGGTCAACAAGATCGACAAGCCGGATGCCAACCCGGAGCGGGTCAAGCAGGAGCTGACCGAATTTGAGCTGGTCCCGGAAGAGTGGGGCGGTGATACGATCTTTGTCGAGGTCTCTGCCAAGGAGAACCGCAATGTTGATCAGTTATTGGAAATGATCCTGCTGCAGGCCGAGGTTCTCGAACTGAAGGCCAATCCGCAGAAACGTGCCAAGGGCGCGATCGTCGAAGCGCGTCTTGACAAGGGGCGTGGCCCGGTTGCGACCATGCTGGTCCAGGAAGGCACGATGCGGATTGGTGATCCGGTTGTTTCCGGCAGTCATTTCGGCCGGGTCCGGACCATGACCAATGATCGTGGCGAGGCCCTGCAGGAGGCCGGACCTTCGATGCCGGTCGAGGTGACCGGTCTGTCCGGGGTGCCGGATGCAGGTGACACCTTCAACGCGGTCGAAGATGAAAAGACCGCCAAGGAAGTCGCCCAGCACCGGGCCCAGAAGTTGCGTGAGGCGGAACTGGCCAGCAGCTCGAAGATCTCGCTCGAGCAGCTCTATGCCAGGATCCAGGAAGGTGACGTCAAGGAACTCAAGGTCATCGTCAAGGGCGACGTCCAGGGTTCGGTCGAGGCGGTCAAGGATGCGCTGCTCAAGCTCTCCAGTGACAACTGCCGCCTGCTGGTCATCCACACCGGGGTTGGCGGAATTATTGAGAGTGACGTTTCACTGGCTTCGGCGTCGGACGCGATCGTGCTCGGTTTCAACGTGCGGCCGGAACCGAAAGCTTCGCAACTGGCGGAACTGGAAGGGGTTGACATTCGCCTCTACAATATCATTTACGATGCCGTTGCCGACGTCAAAAATGCCATGGAAGGTCTGCTTGCACCGACCTACAAGGAAAAGCCACTGGGGCGGATCGAGGTTCGCGACACCTTCCATGTCTCGCGGATCGGCACCATTGCCGGCTGTTATGTTCTCGACGGCAAGGTCGTGCGCGGCTGCCAGGTCCGCCTGGTCCGGGACAGCGTGGTCGTCTGGGAGGGGAAGATGAGCTCCCTGAAGCGCTTCAAGGACGACGCTCGCGAGGTCGCGACCGGTTACGAGTGCGGGATCGGACTGGAGAATTACAACGACATCAAGGTCGGTGACATTATCGAGGCTTACGAGCTGGAAGAAGTCAAAACGACCCTGGCGTAATCGTCATGGTCGTCGGCGTCCTGAGGGTTGACCTGGTCCTGCATGCCCCGCTATCGTTGAAGGAGAAACGGGGCGTCGTGAAAAAGCTGGTTGCCAGGCTCCGGAACCGCTACCCGGTCAGTTGCGCCGAAACCGGCAGTCACGATCTCTGGCAACGTGCCGAATTGTCTGTCGCCATGGTGGCCGTGGCGGAAGCTGAAATACAGCGCGTGTTTACCCACATCGAAGAAGAGTTGCAAAGAGACGGGCTGGCCGAGTTGGCCGAACGTGACAGCGAAATTCTTCACTATTCATAGATTGAGCAGGTCCTATTGCGATATCAGCGTTCTCAGCGTGTCAGCGAGTTGTTGCATCACGAAATCAGCCATATGGTTCAGTTCGAGCTCAAGGATCCACGGATCGGCTTTGTGACCCTGACCGGCGTCGATGTCACCAGCGACATTCAGCACGCAAAAATCTACTTCACCGTCATGGGGGACGAAGAGGCTCGGCGCAAGACCCTGGCCGGTCTCGATAAAGCGATACCGTTTATTCGTCGTGAACTCGGACGACGCCTGCATCTGCGGACGATCCCCGAGCTTTTCTTCCAGTACGACAAGTCGATCGAATATGGTGCCCGGATAGAATCTTTACTGAAAGAATCCGGTGTAGGTGGGGCTGATGATCAGGAAGACAGCTGAACTGATCAACGGTCGGTCGCGCTTTGTCGTTGCGGCCCATGAAAGCCCAGATGGTGACGCCCTGGCTTCGACCCTGGCACTGGCGAATGCCCTGCGTGAAATGGGTAAGGACGTCGTTGCCTACAACGTCGACGGGGTGCCGGATAGTTTCCAGTTTCTTCCCGGCAGCGCGACGGTTCGCAGCCAATTGGCAGACAATGAGCGCTTTGAAATCGGGGTCATTCTTGATGCCGGCGAACTGCGCCGAGCAGGCAGTCATCTGCGTGATCGCTGCGACGCCCTGATCAATATCGACCACCATCCCTACTCGGAACAGCTCGGCCCGGTCGACCTGCTCGATACCGAGGCTGCGGCAACCGGGGTGTTGATTTACCGACTGCTGGCTGAACTCGGGCATCCGGTTTCATCAGCCGTGGCATTGTGCATCTATACCGCGATCCTCGCTGATACCGGCTCATTTCGTTATTCAAATGCCAATCCGGAAGCTTTTCGTATCGCCGCTGAACTGATCGCACTTGGTGTCGATCCCTGGGGTATCGCCTCGGAACTCTACGAAAGCCAGGACGAAGTCCGTCTGCGTCTACTCGCCCAGTCGTTACAGACCTTGACGGTGTCTGAGTGTGGGCGTCTGGCAGCGGTGACAGTCACCCGCGAAATGCTTGCTCTGGCCGGTGCCACCAGCGAACATACCGATGGTTTCGTCAATTATCCACGTTCAGTGCGTGGGGTCGAAGTGGCTCTGTTCTTCCGCCAGCTGGAAGGAGATTGCTACAAGGTCGGCTTCCGCTCCAAGGGAGCGGTTGATGTCGGTTCTCTGGCCCGCGAACTCGGTGGTGGTGGGCACCATAATGCTGCGGGCGCAGAAGTCTCTGGTCCGATCGACGAGGTGCGCCGCTCGGTGTTCAAAAGCCTCGAAGCCCTTCTTCGTTAGACGCTATGCACGGCATCCTGGTGGTCAATAAACCCGAGGGTATCACCTCGTTTGATGTCGTACGTCGGGTGCGACGCGTTTTCCAAACCCGTAAAGTCGGGCACGGAGGCACCCTCGACCCCTTGGCGACCGGTGTGCTGCCGGTCGCTGTCGGGCATGGCACCCGGCTGCTGGAATACCTGATGGACGGGGAGAAGACCTATCGTGCTAAACTGAAGCTCGGTCTGGTAACCGATACCCAGGATAGCCAGGGAGCGGTTCTCGCCGAACATCCGTGGTTAGAGATCACGGTAGATCAGGTGCACGATGTTGTCCGCGCCGCGCTTGGCGAACATGATCAGCTGCCGCCGATGTACTCGGCACTCAAGCACCAGGGCCAACCCCTCTATAAACTGGCTCGTCAGGGACTCGAAATTGAACGGCAGCCGCGCAGGATCACGATTTATGCTATCGAGATCCTTAGCTGCGAACTGCCTGAGGTCGAGTTCGAGGTGACCTGCTCCAAGGGGACCTACGTGCGAACCTTGATTCATGACTTTGGCCAGCAACTCGGTTGCGGTGCCATCATGACCGCGTTGCAGCGCACAGCTGCCATGCCGTTCAAGCTTGAGCAGTCGATCGATTATGCGCAACTTGAACCGGGAGTCGTTCCATCTAGGGGCTGGCTGACCCCCTTGCAGGCTGTCGCCCATCTGCCGCAGGGGACGGCCGACGCGACTGCGGTTGCCTTGTTGAAAAACGGTGTGCCGCCACGCCTTGATCAGGTGGATTTTGTTGCGCTACCCGAGGAAGGCGCTCTGGTAGCGCTCAGTGCCGGCGATTCATTGCTGGCGCTGGTCCGCCTCGGATCGGCCGGCCGCTTGGACGAACGCGGGGACTTTGCCTTGCTAAAAGTGTTTCATTATTGATAAACCCTTTACAACAAAGGGTTTACATGGTAAATAACGTTCTTCTCAAATTCTGCTGAGTGCAGGTGAAAAATCAGAAAAGGAGGTGGCACAGTGCTCGCCACGGATCGTAAACAGGAAATTATTGGAAAATTCAAAAAACATGATGGTGATACCGGTTCTCCGGAGGTTCAGATTGCCCTGCTTTCCGAACGGATCACTTACCTGACCGAACATTTTCGGACTCATAAGAAAGACCATCATTCTCGTCGCGGACTGTTGAAAATCGTTGGTCAGAGACGTCGTTTGCTCGACTACCTGAAGAAAAAAGACGTCGAGCGTTATCGCGTTGTGATCAAGGAACTTGGTATCCGCCGTTAAGGCAGAGAATTTTCGTTGAAACGAAGGGCAGGACTGCCCTTCGTTTTTAAGCTTTGGCCGGGAGGTTGTCCGGAGAGAAAGCCTGGTGTATGAGCCACGACCAGGGTTTGTCTCAGGCCATCCTCCTTTTGCCATTTCACCGCCAGGTTAAGATGTTAACACCTAATAATTCAGAAAGTTTCGAACTTTCTGGAGGAGGAAAACATGGCCTTACAAAAGGTTGAAATTCAGTTCAATGGTCAACCACTGACAATTGAAACCGGGCAGATGGCCCGCCAGGCCGATGGCGCCACCGTCGTTACCTATGGGGAGACCAAGGTGCTTTGTACCGTGGTCTCCGCCAGAAAAATGCGTGAAGGGCAGGATTTCTTCCCGCTGACCGTGAATTACCAGGAAAAATTTTATGCTGCCGGCAAGATTCCCGGCTCCTTTTTCCGTCGTGAGCGTGGCGCTTCCGAACGTGAGACCCTGATCTGCCGCCTGATTGACCGGCCGATGCGTCCGCTGTTTCCCAAAGGCTATCTGTTCGAAACCCAGATCATGCCGACGGTCATTTCGGCCGATCTGGTCAACGATCCGGACACTCTGGCCATGGTTGCCGCTTCGGCTTCGGTGGTGGTTTCCGATATTCCGTTCGAAGGCCCGATCGCTGCCGTTCGGGTCGGCCGGGTTGACGGCCAGCTGATTGCCAACCCGACTCTCAAGCAGATGGAAGAGAGCGATATCGAGATCGTTGTCTCTGGTTCCCGTGACGCCGTGATGATGGTGGAAGGGGAAGCGAACCTGATTTCCGAAGATGAAATGCTCGAAGCTATCTTCTTCGGTCATGAGTCACTCCAGCCGTTGATCGACATGCAGCTTGAATTGGCCAAACTGGTCGGTCGGGAAAAGCGTGTTTTTGAAGTGGCGGCGGTTGACCCCGAACTCGAAGCCAAGGTCAACGAAATGGCTGGCGAAAAACTCCTTGCCGCGGCCAAGATTCAGACCAAGTTGGAACGCTACGCGACCATCGATGCGATCAAAACCGAGGTCAAGGAAGCCCTGGCCGAAGTCTACGAAGGGCGCGGCGACGAGATCAGCGCGATCCTCGGTTCGATCTCCAAGCGGGTGGTGCGTCAGATGGTGATCAAGGACAAGGTGCGTATCGACGGTCGCGACATGAAGACCATCCGTCCGATCACCTGCCAAGTCGGCAACCTGCCGCGCGCCCATGGTAGTGCTCTGTTCACCCGTGGTGAGACCCAGGCGCTGGTTGCCGCGGCTCTCGGCACCTCGATGGACGAACAGCGGATGGACAACGTGCAGGGGATGGAATTCAAGAAATTCCTGCTCCACTACAACTTCCCGCCGTTCTGCGTCGGCGAAACCAGCATGCGCCTGTTCCCGGGGCGGCGTGAAATCGGCCACGGTTACCTTGCCGAGCGTTCGGTTGCCCAGATTCTGCCTGAACATGACAGCTTCCCGTACACGATCCGGGTCGTTTCCGACATCCTCGAGTCGAACGGATCGTCCTCCATGGCCAGCGTTTGCGGGTCGTCTCTGGCCCTTATGGACGCCGGAGTGCCACTGAAGGACGCCGTCGCCGGGATCGCCATGGGCCTGATCAAGGAAGGTGACGAGGTCGCCGTGTTGTCGGATATCCTTGGCGACGAGGATCACCTCGGCGACATGGACTTCAAGGTCACCGGGACCGCGACCGGTGTTGCGGCGCTGCAGATGGACATCAAGATCACCGGGGTTGACAAGGCGATCATGAAGCAGGCCCTCGAGCAGGCCAAGGAAGGCCGGATTCATATCCTCGGCAAGATGGCCGAAGCCCTTGATAAGCCGCGTCCCGAACTGTCCGATTATGCGCCGCGGATTACCACGGTTCAGATCAAGTCTGACCAGGTCCGCACCATTATCGGCCCGGGCGGTAAAACCATCCGTAGCATTACCGAGGCGACCGGTTGCCAGATCGATATCGATGACAGCGGTCGGGTCAATGTCTTTGCTTCCGATGCCGAAGCCGGTAAAAGGGCGGTAAAAATGATTCGCGACCTGACAGAGGAGGCCGAGGTTGGTAAACTCTATCAAGGCACCGTTAAACGGATCATGGAGTTTGGTGCTTTTGTCGAGATTATTCCGGGTACCGATGGTCTGGTTCATATCTCCGAGCTGGACAAGGAAAGGGTCAAGGCTGTCACCGATGTGGTTAAGGAAGGTGACCAGGTACTGGTCAAGTGTATTGGCATTGACAAGCAGGGGAAAATCAAGCTGTCCCGCAAAGAAGCTCTCGGTCAGACTCTGCCCGCAGACGCCTGATCCCGTGCGGTTATGATCCGCAGTTCTACCCTCGATAACGGAATCCAGGTTATCACTGAAAACATTCCGGGAGTTCACTCTGTATCCATTGGCTTTTGGATCCAGAGTGGCTCCCGGCATGAACCTGCCTCGCTTAACGGCATCTCGCACTTTCTAGAACACATGATCTTCAAGGGAACCAGTCGCCGTTCGGCGCGCGATATCGCCCAGGAGATTGATACTGTCGGTGGGGTCCTGAACGGTTTTACTAACCGGGAACTTTGCTGTTTTTACGCCAAGGTCATGTCCGGGAAACTGCCGATGGCGCTTGATCTGCTGTCAGACATTCTGCTCAACCCGCGACTCGACGAAACCGTCTTTGCCAACGAAAAAAAGGTCATCCAGCGTGAGTTGGCGATGGTCGAAGATGCTCCGGACGATCATGTTCATGACCTGTTCTGCGAGCTGGTCTGGAAAGGACACCCGCTTGGACAGCCCACCGCCGGAACTACCGAAAGTATCAGTGGCATCAATCGCGACCACCTGCAGGAATATCTCGAACGCTGCTATTGCGGTCGCAATCTGATCATCACAGCCGCCGGTGACCTCGAACATGACGAACTGCTGGATGCCGTAGCTCACCACCTGTCCCGCTTGCCGCGCGGCAAGCCGATCGACAGCCAGGGGCAGCCACACGAGCAGCGTCGGTTTCGTATCGAGCATCGTAACAGCGACCAGGTTCACCTCTGCCTCGGCACCCGGGCCTTGTCGCAAAAGGATCCGCAACGTTTTGCCGGTTTTCTGCTGAACGGTATTCTTGGCGGGGGGATGAGCTCAAGGCTGTTCCAAACCATTCGCGCCGAACGAGGTCTGGCCTATTCGGTTTACAGCTATTTGAGCGCTCACAGTGATGCCGGCTGTCAGGTGGTTTATCTGGCGACGGCACCGGATGAATCACCAGAAGCGATCCGGCTGATTCTTGAAGAATTCCGCCGTTTGAAGAGTGAACCTGTCTCGGCAACCGAGCTGCTCAACGCCCGGGAACAACTCAAAGGTGCACTGCTGCTGTCGCTGGAAACGACCGATACCCGGATGACCCGGCTGGCGAAAAACCAGATTTTTCTTGGAACCCAGGTCATGGTGCCGGAGATCCTCGAAGCTTTCGATCAGGTGACGGTCGCAGACATCCAAAGCCTGGCCAATAAGCTCTTCAATGATGTCAGTCTCAACTTGCAGTTGCTGGGACGTGTCGAGGACTGTGGCTTTTCCATGTTGGATTTAACCCTGGCATAGCCGTTCGAACTGGGATTCGATCACCCTCTGAATCACACCACTCAATGTAAAGGCTTGAAATGATTTCTGTAAAAGTGAAAAGAGTCCGCGGTGAAGCGGTGATGCCCTGTTACATGAGCGCCAGTGCAGCCGGAATGGATCTCTGTGCGGCTCTCGATGCACCGCTCCTGCTCGAACCCGGTGCACGTGCCCTGGTCCCGACCGGGTTGGCCATGGCGATTCCGGTCGGCTACGAGGGGCAGGTCCGTCCGCGTTCCGGGTTGGCATTACGTCAGGGGATCAGCATGGTCAATACGCCCGGAACCATCGATGCTGATTACCGTGGTGAAATTGGCGTCATCCTGATCAACCATGGCCAGGAACCGGTTACGATCAATGCCGGAGACCGGATTGCCCAGATGGTCATTGCGCCCGTGGTCCAGGCTGAGATACAGCTTGTTGAGGACCTGGATGAAACCGATCGTGGCGTTGGCGGCTTCGGACATACTGGACTCGTCACGCGAAAGGGCCCGGCATGACGACCCCTGGCGGGCAGGAGCTGCTGCAGTTTCCGTGTGATTATGTGTTCAAGGTCTTCGGCCACCAATCGCGTGGCGAAGCGTTCCGTGAGGATATCCTCGCTGCCATCAGTGAGACGATTCCGGTCGGCTTGGATGCTCTCAAGCAACGCAACAGCAGTGGAGGGAGATATCTCTGCCTGTCAGTCGTGGTCAGGGTATATAATCGGCCGCAGCTTGAGGAAATCTACGCTACGCTACGAACGGTCGAAGGGCTTTGTTACATTTTGTAGTCTTTACAGATTCCGTCGGATAAGTGTATTCTTAGATGCTTTAGGAGCCGACGGATCAATTGTTTAAGGAGCCAGCTTTATGTTGCTACCGATTAACCCCGAAAACCCTCAGTTGAGACTCGTGCGGATCGTTGTCGACAAGCTCAGACAGGGTGGGGTTATTGCCTATCCGACCGATACGATATACGGCATCGGCTGCGACATATTCAATCGCAAGGGGGTTAAGAAGATCTACCAGATCAAGCAACGGGATCCTCGCAAGCCCTTCTCCTTTATTTGCTCTGACCTTTCCGAGGTGGCCAATTATGCCCAGGTCAGCAATGCGGCGTTCAAAATTATGAAACGCTACCTGCCGGGACCCTACACTTTTGTCCTCGAAGCGAGTCGCGTAGTCCCCGATTTATTGACGACCAAGCAGAAAACCGTCGGTGTTCGAATTCCGGATAACCCGATCGCCCTGCAAATCGTCCGTGAACTTGGCCACCCGCTGGTCACCACCAGTGCCAACATCTCTGGTGAAGATAATTTCTCCGACCCGGTTGATATCCAGCAGAAGCTTGGCAATATGCTCGACCTGGTAGTCGACGGTGGCAGCCTGAGCGGCGACCCCTCGACCGTGATCAGCCTGGTCAATGACCAGGTTGAAGTCCTCAGAGAGGGCGTGGGGGATATCTCCTGGATCAAACAGGCCTGACATGCAGACCATCACTGTTGCCTTCTATAAACGACTACTGGTTCGCCAGGACTGGGAGTACCCCATCGATGAACAACAACTGGCCCTTGTTGTCCAGGAACTCAACACCGACCTGAATCGTTTCAATATCCAGGTCCACCATGTTCAGGATGACGTCGTTGCCATGGAGATCCGAGGTTACGGCGATTTGCTCAATTCAATCCGGATTCGCGCTCCGCACGCAGGTTTTGGCAACCTTTGTCTCAGCCATATTATCGGTGCCAGCCCCGGCCGTGATCTGTACGCCGATATCAAACGCGGTATCAACCGGATAGCCTTTGCCCCTGAAACCATTGAACCGGAAGGCAGCGACAAGGTTGTCTGTCACAACTGCGGTTGTGGTTGCTGATACCGTGTCTTTCAAACATCCCGAAAGGATAGCTGGATGAATTACCTTATTGGCTGGATACTCTTCGGAGTTGCTGCCTTCAGTGTCGCCAAGTCCAAGGGGAGAAACCTAATCTTCTGGTCTCTTCTCGGTCTGCTGATCGGCCCGTTTGCACTGCTGATCATCGCGTTCTTACCACCGACAGAAAAAGGTGAGCAGTGTTATAAGTGACAAGATCAATGACTCATCCGTTCCTACAGAAGACCCGGCTTGTTCAGGCCGGGTCTTTTTATGCATAAGCTTCTGATATATAGCTGGAACCCGTTCAACCTCGAGGCTCGAAGCAATAGATACCCCCGGGTAAACCCGGGGTCCTGATGCTTCGCAAACTGATTGCTTTTGGCAATCAGTTAACTTCACAGCACCTCACGGTGCTGACCTGAATCCTGGCGGCCTTGGTATTCGACGTACTTTTTAATAGTCTGC
>DATFMT010000093.1:0-2473 GCA_035266745.1 Geothermobacteraceae bacterium
TTGCGATGCCGACCCGTTCAATCTCTCTTTGTATCAATCCGACCGATTGATTGCAGATCCCTCAGGCCGGGGTCAGCAGGACCAGGTCGACCTGATCCTCCTTGAGCCGCTGCGCCACTTCCCGGGCGGTCTTCTCGACCAGGGTGATGATGTGCGGCCCATCGATATGGCCCATGAAGCCGTAATGGGTTTTTGCCAGCCCGCCGAGCAGCCCTTCGTTGACCAACTCTCGTAAGCGATCCAGTGGCAAGACAATATTCGGGTCCTTACGGGCATCACTATGATCGTAATAGTCATGGGTAATGAGAAAATCGTCGAACAACGTCTCACTATCCAGGGCCCTGAAACTCGGATCACCCAGTTGGTCTCGCATATCAAACGGCGGCTGATCCGGATGGTGAATCCCCGCGGTGGTGACCAGCGCCAATCTCGCTTCACACAATGGCTTGGCCGGACGGGTCCAGGGAATAGCGTCAACGATGATCTGTGGTTGATAGGCATCGATTAGGCGCTGTGCAAAGGTTGGATAGCGGGCGCCAAGTTTCGCCAACAGGCGATTTATACTTCGTCTCAATAAACTCACACGACAGCCTTTCGCTATGGCCAGCAAAACTGGCCTTGTTCCTGTTCAATAGCCTATCAGCAGAGCATCCGTGAGCAAAGCCTCCGGCGATTTTTCCCTGTCAGACCCGGTTCGCGCCCTCACGCACCACCCTTGTAGATGTGCCGTGAGACGATAGAATGGATTCACAGCCCTTATACCGCGAGTAGGGACCCATGCATAGCGCCACAATTCACCCGCCCTTTCCAGAGTTTTTGCACAGCTTCAAAACAACGCTGGAGAACGTCTTTCACCGCCGCGAGGACCTCGATCGACTCAGTGTCCAGCGCGGTCTCCCGCCCTATGTCCTGCGCGAAATCATGGACTGCAACCCCTTCTCGGCTTTCATCCCAACCGCCTATGGCGGTCGCGGCGGCCAGTTGCACGAAGGGGTCGCCCTGGTCGAAGCGGCCTCTTACGAATCGCTCGCCCTGGCCCTGGTGTTCGGCATTAACTGGGCGCTGTTCCTGCAACCGACTGCTAAGTACGGCCAGGACCCGATACGCGCAAATGTGCTGACTGATATTCTCGCGAAACGCAAGATGGGCGGGCTGATGATCACCGAGCCCGACTATGGCAGCGATGCCCTGCACATGCAAAGCTGCTGGCATGAAGAGAACGGCCACTGTCGCATCCGGGGCATCAAGCATTGGGCGGGGTTGACCGGTTGGGGGGATTACTGGCTGCTGACCGCGCGACGACAAAACGCAGATAATGGTTTGGGCCGTGATATCGATTTTTTCATCTGCGATGCCAATCAGCCCGGCCAGCAGATCCAGGTCGAGGAAAAATTTCACAACCTCGGTCTCTACATGATTCCCTACGGCCGCAACCTGGTCGATGTGAGCGTCCCGTCAAGCCAGCGGCTGGTCCCTCACAGCACCGGGATCAAGATGATGCTCGACCTGTTGCACCGTAGCCGCCTGCAGTTTCCCGCCATGGCGATGGGCTATCTGCGGCGACTGCTTGACGAGGCGACCCGGCATTGCCGCGAGCGACTGGTCGGCGGTCGCAATCTGCTCAGCTACGACGCAGTCCAGGCCCGCCTGACCAGGCTCCAGTCGGCGGTCACCGTCTGTTCGGCGCTTTGCATCAATACCTGCGAACGGGCTGGGGTTGAGCACGACCTGGCCGGCCACGGCCTCGAAGCCAACGTGATCAAGACCACCATCACCGACCTGATGCAGGAAGCGGCCCAGTCACTTCTGCAACTGGTCGGGGCCAAAGGCTACCGGCTTGACCACCTCGCCGGACGCGCCATCGTCGACAGTCGACCGTTCCAGATTTTTGAGGGTTCCAACGATATCCTCTACATCCAGGTCGCAGAAACTCTGCTCAAGCAGATGAAACTTGTCAAAGAGCCACAGCTGTTCCGCTACCTGAACAGCTTTGAGCTGACCCGCCGTGCCAGCGAACAACTCAAGGGATTGCTGGAGATGACCCCCGATCCGGGGATGCCACAACGTAAGCTGCTGGTGCTCGGCCAACTGGTCAGCCGGATTGTGGTCATGGACCTGGTCGTAAAGCTCGGCGACCGGGGCTTCTGCAGCAAGCGGACCGGCAGTTGTCTGGCAGACCTGAAGCAGGAGATCAAGGGACTGCTCGGCGACTATGCCAACAGCCAGCTCGGCAACTTGATCGAACCGGGAGAACCCTCACCCTCCTGGCGGGACTGTTATGTCCCTGGCTGACAGAATCTCGACAATCCGACCAGGCGGGTCCAGCCGCAGGAAATTTCCGGTGGCATTTCAACGCTCGAACAGCTACACTGCCGGCCATGTTTAGCTCACTACCAGCACCTCTGCGAGGCACGATTTCCCTCTTCTTGATCAGCCTCAACACGGCCGTTCACTGCTCGCTGATCTTCTGTAT
>DATFMT010000094.1:0-4500 GCA_035266745.1 Geothermobacteraceae bacterium
CGGACCGACTTCTTCGATTTCCGCGTCGAGGACGATCTCGAGGTGACCATCCCGGATTATCTCAACGATCCTGACCTGCAGGCGGCGATGAAGAAGGTGCTGGTGCCGCCGCCGGCGACCAAGGCCGACGAGATCGTTACCCCGGGCGGCGGGATGTACTATGGCCAGGAAGCCCCGGGGATGCCGCCGTTTGTCACCGAAGGGATGCACTTCGAGAAGGGTCAGCCGCTGTTCATCCTCGAGGTCATGAAGATGTTCAACAAGATTCCGGCACCCTTCTCCGGCACCGTCGACAAGATCGTCATTGAGGGTGGCGACGGGGTCATTGTCCAGAAAGGGCAGACCATCTTCAAGGTCACCCCGGACGAGAAGTTTGTCGAGGTCGATCCGAAAGCGCTGGAGAAGCAGCGCCGGGAGGTCACCGCGGAGTACCTCGCCGCGGTCCTCTAGGTTAACTCCTGAAAGACAAAAGCCCCGCCTGGAATCAGGTGGGGCTTTTTTGTGGCTGGTCTCTAACGGCATCCAGCTGGGAGGGCCGTGCATACTGGCCGTGCGGCTACGGATGTTGCCCCGCACCAAGGTCAGATCGGCTGTGCTGCATCAATAGTCGTCAGCTTCAACCTGCTCGGAAGATGCTTCGAGAAATGAATTTTGTTCGGGGTCCTCGACGATCTCCATCGTACCGCGGTTGATCGACCAGAGCGCCTTGCAGTCGCTGCAGCGGATCAGATCCTCGTCGAAGCCGTTGGTGTGCTCGGCCAAGACCGTTTGATGGTTGCTTCCCTTGCAGACCGGGCAAAGCATCGCAGCCTCCTTGTGATCATGAACTTGGTGAAATTACATTAATTTTATCAGCCTGTCGGGGGGAGACAAGGGGTTAATCGATAAATAGTGGCTGGACCGATTTTGGCAGCAGGCCGGACGCCTCGGCGCGCTCAAACAGGGTGGAGACGGCCTTGGTTCCTTCGACACCGAGAGTGCTGGAAAAGGCATTGACGTAGAGGCCGATATGTTGCTCGATGACCCGGTCGTCAAGTTCCTGGGCGTGCTGCTTGATGTAGCCGCGCGGTTCGTCGGGGTGCTGCCAGGCGTAGGCGAGGCTGGCGGAGACTGCCCGCTCAACCGCCTTGATGGTCGCCGAACCCAGGTCGCGTCGGGCGAGGATGCCGCCCAGCGGGATCGGACAGCCGGTTTCCTCCTCCCACCAGGCGCCCAGATCGATGACCTGGTGCAGGCCGAACTGTTGGTAGGTAAAGCGAGATTCGTGAATGATAACTCCTGCGGCCACTTGGCCGCGGATGACGGCAGGCATGATTTGGTCGAACGGCATGGCGATGACCTGGTCGAAGCCGCCAGTGCAGAGTTGTAGCAGCAGGTTGGCAGTGGTCAGTTCACCGGGGATCGCCAGTGGCTGACCCTGAAGCTCCGTCAGGCTGATGCCGGGCTGCGAGGTGATCACCAGCGGCCCGCATCCCCGACCGAGCGCACCCCCGCTGCGTAGCAGCACGTAGTTGTCCCGAAGGTGGCCATAGGCATGATAGGAGATCTTGGTCAGATCGAGAGCCCCTTTGCGGGCCAGCTGGTTGAGGGTTTCCACGTCCTCGAGCCGTTCGCGGATAATCGTGTCCGGCAGGCTGATCCGGTCATGGGTGAGGGCGTAAAAAATGAAGGTATCGTTCGGGCAGGGTGAATAGCCGAGGGTCAGTTCGCGTTTCATCGGCAGGGCTTTTCCGGCCAGTGCTGCAGCAGGTGCAGAACTGCCGCCTGGGCGATCATGGTGGCGGCCGGCAGATCCCAGCGTCGCGGATCACGATCTTCGACTCGATTGGAGATGCCGCGCAATTCGAGGAGCGGGAGGCCGTGCTTGTAACAGACCAGCGCCACCGCAGCGCCCTCCATGTTTTCGCAGATGCCGCCGGTGCGGGCCGCCAGCTCAGTGCCGCCAGCGGTTGTCCCGCTGCAGCAGGAGACGGTGGCAAAGGCACCACGTTTGACGTTGCGTCCCTGGGGAGCGGTGAATTCGGTCAGCTGTGACCCGGCCCATTTGCTGAGCAACGGGTCGAGCGGAACATGGTTGTAGAGGGTTTGCCGGTCAGAGCGGTGGATTGGCAGTTGCAACTGTTCCAGGTCGAGAAACCCGTCCGGGGTCAGGCTCCCCTCGTCGCCGAAGATTTCGACACTGGCAACCGCCAGATCACCGATCCTCAAGGCGCTGCCAGGATAGGCCCCGCCGCAGCCAAGCAGGATCACCGCTTGCGGCGCATGGCGCAGGATCAGTCTGCAGGCAGCAGCAGCGGCGTTGGCTTTGCCGACGCCGCTGTGGGTCAACAACACATCGTCGCCGGCGATTTGTCCCGTCCAGCAGTCATCTGATTGTCGATTCAAGCGTGAGCGGAGCTGCTCGGTTTCAAAGGGAACCGCCGCCAGCAAGGCAATCATGGATGATACCAGCCGTGCCGGATCAGGTCGCGGCGCAGGGGAGTCCCCTGATTGGAAACGACGCCGTGATACCAGAAACGTTCGCCTTTGAGCGGCAGGTTCTCGGGCGGGTCGAGCCGTTTGCGCTGGTCGCTGAGGGTCTGCTGGAAACGCTGGTCCGGTTCGGCGAGAATCTCCTCGAGCTTGTTGCCGAGGGACGGAGAAACCCCCTCAATAACATACTGGATCAGGTCGCGCAGTTTGAGCCCCTGCTGGTATTCCCACAGGCCCCCCTCGAAACGCTGCTCGCACTCCTCGACGAAATCGTTCCAGTCGAGGATCAAGGCGCCGAAGTCCTCGTCGGCCAGTTCGGCGAAATCGGGGTGTTTTTGCAGCAGTGATTCGATCTGGTCCTGCTCCTTGCCGGAGAGAAAAAAGGAGAGGCTCTCCTCGACCGGATACATGTCGAGCAATTCGGTCAGCTGCCCGCAAAAGACCGTATAATCGAGTTGCTGACGAGAATGTTCGGCCAGCTCTGCCGGGAGCAGTTCTGGCTTGTGGCATTGCAGCGAGAGGTGGTCGTGACCGAAATCGGTTGTCAGCAGCAGGTTGTTGCGATGCGGCAGATGGTGCCGGGCGAACAGGTCCATGATGCGGATGTGGTTGCCGGTGAAGCAGGTCAGGGTTTTTTCTTCAGAGTAGAACATCTCCATGCCGAGCCGGTTGTTGGCCAGACCGAAGCCGACAAAACCGTCATGAACCAGCCGCGACCAGAACGGCTGCAGGGTTTCCAGGAGCTGCTCGATGTCCAGGTAGGGAGAGTAAAAGATCGCCGGTGGCGGTGGTTCGGCCTCCCCCTTGTCCCACTCCTCCTGGTAGTATTCCAGGATCAGGAATGCCTCGTCCCCCAGACAGGTTCTGGCGAAGCCAGTGAAAAGATGAGGGATTCGCGAAGCGTCGACCATGGCTGAAAAGCGGTAAGAGTCGCTCGAACAGTCGAGCTGCGAAAAGCTGTAGCCATCCCGGAGCTCCGGGCCGCGCAAGCGCAGTTCCTTGGCCCAGGGGCGTAGACCGATCGGAAATTCAAGGGGTGAGTTCCGCAAGCGCGAAGATCCTTCCGGAGCGAATATAGATTTAAGTGGTTGACTGGTCAGGCGATTAGGGCGAATCTAAGGTAAAAGATTTGCCTGGTCGTGTCAACACTCCGTAGGGGGTGACACAACGTTCCGCGAGTTATGAGTTTGTACGGGATTTTAAGGTAAACTTAAATTTTTCTGGAATTGTTGGCGCGCTTTCCGGCGCTGTTTGTTTGGTAAAAAAATACATAGTTTCAGCATGATAACATTGTTATCCGGACTTGTTACATGGAGCCCTGGTTTTACCATTAATAAATTTATTTTAGTTGACAATTTTCACCATTTCCGATATATCGTCGGGAATCAAACCCTTTTCTATTTTTAGCGGCTATGGATTATAATATAGGTTCAAAAATTAAGACCCTGCGCAAGGCACGCAAGCTGACCCTGCAGGACGTCGCTCGCGAAACCGGCTTCTCTCCGGCGCTGATCTCGCAGATTGAGAACAATAACGTTTCGCCGCCGATCGCGACCCTCTCCAAGATTGCCCGTTTCTTCGATGTCAAAATGGGGCTGTTCTTTGAAGAGGAGGAAGAGGAGTTGAAGTATGAAGTCGTGCGGCGGGGGGAGAGACGGATTGTCAGTCGTGTCATCTCACCGAAGGGGACCGGCCATGGCTACACTTACGAGGCGCTGTCGTTTCGCAAGCGCAACAAGAAGATGGAACCCTTCATGCTCACTATCGGTGAGCGGGCCAAGGAAGAGACCCTCTACAACCACGAGGGCGAAGAGTTTCTGCTGATCCTCAAGGGCCGGGCTGAGGTCATCCTTGATGAAGAGCGCCTGCTCCTCGATGCCGGCGACGCGGTCTATTTTGATTCGTCGCTACGCCATCGGCTGCTGGCCTGCGGCGACGAAGAGGTCCAGGTGCTGGCGGTCGTCACGCGCTAAACCGGTCGCCAGGCAAGAAGTATATCCGCCTCCCCAGGCGCTGGCCTGGGGGGGA
>DATFMT010000095.1:0-8976 GCA_035266745.1 Geothermobacteraceae bacterium
TTTTCATGTCGATTGGGATTTAAATGGTCTTACCTGCGATAGTGGAATGGTCGGTCAGGCGTGGCGGTCTATCTACAATGTCACCCTTTCCATCGAAGGTTATTCACACCAGTATGTCGAAGCAGTGATTGTGCTGCTCAAGGAGACGGCAAAATCCCGGTTGTTTATGATATTCCGTTTGGAGGGGGAAGGGCGCAATTTGGTCTATCGACCGGCGAAACCGCTCGACAGCGATGCGGCGCTGAAAAAAGGCTTGGAAGAGGCCAGAAATTATCTACGGGTCTCCGGAATTGAAGTCGAACCGGTTCCCGCCGACCAGTTGAAACAGGTTCTGTCGCCTTATCTGACGCAGGCATAACGAACCGTTTGGACTGGAGGACCGGAAAAATTAAAAAGGTCGGCTAAGAGCCGACCTTTTTATTGCTGGGGTATTTTGCTGCTCCCTACTTGCGTTGAAACTCGCTGGACGAGAAACTGTACTTGAAGTTCATGTGATCGGTGTAGGTCTCTTCAAGAATCGCAACCACGTCCTCGGTGAAGACCAGTTCCTCGTCAGTTGGGATGACGAAGACCTTGATTGGGGAGTCGGGAGTGGTGATGACGCTTTCCCGCTTGCGGGTCATGGTCGCGGCATTCTTCTCCTTGTCGAGCTTGATCCCCATGTGCTCGAGGTTTTCGAGGGCTTTCTCGCGGATCGCGGCGCCCATCTCGCCAACGCCGGCAGTGAAGACCACGGCATCGAGACGGCCGAGAGCGGCACAGTAGGAGCCGATATACTTCTTCAACCGGTAGCCTTCGATTTCCAGGGCCAGCTTACAGCGCGGATCGCCATTTTCAATCCCTTCGAGGACGTCACGCCGGTCGGTATAATGTCCGGTTATCCCGAGGACCCCGGACTTCTTGTTGAGGATCGCATCGAGTTCCTTGGCCGAAAGCCCCTCTTTTTGCTGAATGAACATCGGGATTGCCGGGTCAATGTCACCGCACCGGGTGCCCATGACCGCCCCTTCGAGCGGGGTCAGGCCCATCGAGGTGTCGACGGAGACTCCCCCTTTGATGGCAGCGTGGGAAACGCCGTTGCCGATGTGCATGGTGATGATGTTGCAGTCCTTCGGATCCTTGCCGAGCATGACCGCTGCCCGCTTCGAGACATAAAGATGGCTGGTGCCGTGGAAGCCATAACGACGGACGCTATGTTTTTCGTACCACTCGTAGGGGAGCGGATACATGTAGGCATGTTCCGGCATGGTCTGGTGGAAAGCCGTATCGAAAATTGCAATATGGGGAACGTTCGGCAGGTTTTCCTGGGCGGCTTCGATACCCGAAATATTAGGCGGATTGTGCAGCGGAGCCAGGTGCTGAACCTCCTTAATGGCATCGAGCACGGCATCGTCAATCATAACCGAGCGGGCAAATTTCTCGCCGCCATGGACAACTCGGTGACCAACAGCTGAAATCTGATCCATGCTCTCGACGACACCGTATTTTTTGTCGGTCAGGATCTTGACGATCAGGTGGATCGCGGTGCGATGATCGGGGCATTCATACTCTTCGCGGTAGGTGTCACGGCCCGGGACTTCGTGAATGATAAATGAGTCACCAATCGTGACCCGCTCGACCATCCCCTTGGCGATAACTTCCTTCTTGTTCCAATCAAATAGCTGGTATTTGACCGAAGAGCTGCCACAGTTCAATGCAAGAATATCCATAACAAAACCTCCTCCGTTGCTAGGGTCGCTGTCCGTAAAGTGAACATCTGAAACGATGTTTTGAGTGATGCTAAAAAAACCGTAAAGTCTGCTTAAAATAAGGCCTCACGGCCAGCTAAAAGCCTTAAAAGACTAAGATATGGGGTCGCAAATTGCAAGTTCTTTATCGTCTCTAAAGGGGTGGACAGGGGAAAACTAGACGTGCTAGGATTCGTTCGCAGCTAACCAAAATTCCAAACTTAATCCATCCAAGAGGAGGTGATACCCATGGCCCATGTTATCAGCGACGAGTGCATCAACTGCGGCGCCTGTGCCCCGACCTGTCCGGTTGACGCGATCAGCGAATCCGGCGACAAGCATGTCATTGATGCGGCAACCTGCACTGATTGCGGTGCTTGTGTCGATTCCTGCCCGGTCGACGCTATCAGCCCGGCCTGATTCGCCTGAATCACGCAATAAAAAAGCCACCCCATAACGGGGTGGCTTTTTTATTGCTGAATTGCTGAGGGTTGTCTACTTGGCGCCAGGTCGGGAATCAGCAAGCTCGATGTTGAATTCCGCGACCTGGGCCGGGATGTTCCGGAAGACGATGGTGAAGGGAATTGCCTGTCCGGGATCAATATTCAGGTTAGAGAGAGCTTCGCCAAACTGGTTGTTCATGGTCTCCTCGATTTTGGCGTAGGGCAGAATGCGCAGCGCGGCCTCGTCGAGCGGGTTACCGCAAAAAGCAGTCTGCTGCAGAATGACCTTACCCGCAGCGTCATAAATAATGCCCCTGACCGAAATCGTCGAACGGGCGCCGGTAAAGTTGTTGATCGCCTTGCCGTGGACGACAAAAAGATTTCCGGCACTCTGATTGACAACAAACTGGCTGCGTAGTTCGCTGAAGTCGATCTGGCCGGCCATCTCCTCTGTCGTGCTCCCCTTGATCAGGAATTTGGCCCGCTCGATCAGAATTTCCGGTTTGTAGGTGCCTTGCTGCCAGCCGAAATAAGCATAGCCTGCGCCGGCAACCACCAGAAACAACAGGAAGAACATGACACTCCGGTAGCCGCCGCGCTGCTTGCGTCGCTTGGTTGGCAGTTTTTTCGAGCGTCGCTGCAACGGCGGTGGCTGCTTGTCGCGTGAAACTTCCGTGCTCGGTGGCGCCTGAGCCTGGCGCGGTTCCTGAGGCTGAAGTGGTTTTGCCGGTGGGGCTTCGATCTCATCGGCCGCCGCCACTTCGAAGACAAACTCGTCGGTGTTGTCGGGTGCAGACTGGACCGCGGGTTTCTCTTCGGGGATGGCGAAAGGATCCTCGTCGCTGTCGAAAGAGAACTCGACCGGGCCTGCAGGTTCGCTGCTCTCGGTGTCTACCAGGGGTTCGTCCGGTGAATCATCGAAGGAGAATTCATGGGTGCCAAGTGCCGAGCGGTCGAGCTCAGGGAGCACCTCATCCGGCGATTCGTCTTCGAAGGTAGCTCCCAGGTCGCCACCGATCTGCAGGTCGTCGTCCGGGTCGAAACTGGGGGACGGTTCAACAGGCAGGGCGGGTTCCGAATCATCGAATCCGGTGAATTCATCGTCGAGGTTGAAATCCTCCAGGGGCGGAAGCTCGTCGGATTCGATATCATTGATTTGGTTGTTGACCGCCGGGATTTCCCCTTCTCGAGAGAAGTCCGGGATATCCAGTGACGATTCCAGCTCAAAAGCGGTTTGATCGATTGGCGACGCTGCGGCGGATTCGCTCGGGCCTTCCGCGGTGTCGTCGAGGTCTTCCATGTTGAACTCGCCGAAATCAAACTCCTGATCGCCGGTCAGATCTTTATCCGGGGACTGATCCTTCGCCGGCTGCTCCTCATCAAAGTTCAGGTCGGAGAAATCGGCTGTATCGGAGAAGCCACTTGCTGGATTAGCCTCAGCCCCGAGGGACGGTTTGTGAGCCGGTGCTGGCGCTGGTGCCAGTGTGTATTCGGGTTCAGGCGGCAGAGCAGTGAAAACCACATTGCAATTGGTACAGCGAACCCGGACACCTGCCGGTTTCATTTTGTCGTCAGCAAGTTTGAAGCGGGTTTGGCAGTCTGTGCACTGAATGATCATAGGTCGTGGGTCCTTGGTCCCGGTCAGATATCTTCGACCAGAAAAATATCTGCGAGGTTACGATACTGCTCGTCATAATCCAGACCGTAACCGACGATAAATCCGTCATCCATGGTGATGCCGACGTAGTCAGCCACGATATCGACTTCGCGGCGGGCTTGTTTGTCAATCAGGGTGCAGATTTTCAGAGAAGCCGGATTACGCTCCAGGAGCCGGTGATAGAGCGATTGCAAGGTGTAACCGCTGTCGATTATGTCCTCGACGATAACGACGTGTTTGCCCTTGATCGAGGTTTCCAGGTCCTTGCGGAATTCAATGATTCCTGAGGATTGGGTCTCCGAGCCGTAGCTTGCCAGCCGGACAAAGTCGATTACCGTTGGCGGGGTCAGTTGGCGACAGAGATCGGCGATAAACAGAAACGATCCCTTCAGAATGCCCACCAAAACCAATTCCTGGTCGGTATAGTCCCGGTTGATCTGTTGCGCCAAATGCCGGACCTGGACTGCAATCTGCTCAGCGGAATAAAGTAGTTTCATGGGGCGATGCTTCATCAGATTCGGCACCTTTTAAGATAGCAGATATCAGTCACAACCTATAACAATTTGCGTGAAGGGTGTCAATTGATAAGACCGATATAGTCTGGTCATCCGGGCGGGTTTTTATGCTATAATTTCAAACTTGTAGCCGATATTGAGATTTCCAGAACCAGTTTTAACTCACCGTTGATATGAGGTATCGTGTCATGAGTTGTTTCCGTCGTCTTTTGTTGTCTGCTCTTTTGTTACTCCTATTACTGCCGGGTCCGGTTCTTGCCGCGGGGCCACAGATCGCGGTTGATGAAAATGAAATTAACTTTGAGCTGGTTACCCAGGGGAGTAAAGTCGAAAAGGTTTTTACCTTCAAGAATGTTGGTGATGCAAACCTTAACATTGAACGGGTCAAGAGTTCCTGCGGCTGTACGGCCGCCCTGCTTTCCAGCCGTGAGCTTGCCCCCGGCGAGTCCGGCGAGGTCCGGGCGACCTTCGATTCAACACGCTTCCAGGGGCTTGTTGTCAAGACCATCTATTTGTACACTAACGATCCCGGCCATAAGGTTGTTCAACTCCATTTGCGTGGCGAAGTCAAACCAGAGGTTAGTGTGACCCCGCGGCGACTGACTCTCAATGCGGTTGTGCCGGGCCAAGAGGCCGTAGCTAAACTGTCGGTTGCCAATATCGGTGACAAGGAACTGATCATCGAAAAAGTCGCGGTGACGGCCAAGGAGATCCAGACCGACTTTACGCATCAGGTCCTGCCGCCTGGGGAGAAGGCCGAGATTGCCCTGCGGATCACGATTCCTGAAGGTAAGAAGGGGCTTAATGCTTACGTGCTGATCAAGTTGAGCGGAGCCGTCATCACCGAGCAACGGATACCGGTGGCGGTCAAGGTCGCTCAAAAATAGCTTTGATCAGTTGTGGACTAATTTTGACTTAATTGGTAAATCTAAAAGTTATGATTCATCATTTATCCTGATTGCGTTTTGGATGTGCCCGTCTTAGGCTGTCGTCAGCCGTTCAATGTGGCAATCTTGTTGTTGAGAAAGGGACATCATGGACCAACAGTCTGTACCGTCGCCGCAGCGGCGGAATTTCCTCTTGCTGATGCTTGCGGGCGTTGGCTCGGCGCTCGGCGCCATGGCCGCCTGGCCACTGTTGAAATTCCTCTCACCCTCCGGTAGCGGCGGTGGGTCGACCCAGGTGAAAATCGCCAAGGAAAAGATTCCACTTGGCGGCGCCTATTTCTTTGACTACCGGGGCCGCCCGGCAGTGCTGCTGGAGCCCAAACCGGGTGAATATGTCGCCCTGACGGCGGTTTGCACTCATCTGGGTTGTATCGTCAAGTGGCACAAGGACCAGCAGAAATTCATTTGCCCCTGTCATGGCGGACAGTTCTCCGCCGAAGGCGATGTCCTTAAAGGGCCTCCTCCGGCACCGCTGGAATCTTACCAGGTCTCTTTGGACGGCGACCAGGTCGTGGTCGGATAGGAGGGTACATGCAGATTGTGAAAAGAGTCATTGACTGGGTCGACGTGCGGCTCGGGGTTCGGGAACTGGTCGAGGAGAATACCACCGGTTATCTGGTGCCGCGCAACGTCAACGCCTGGTACTCGCTGGGAACCGTCCTGTTAACCTTGTTCGCCATTCAGTTTCTCACTGGCATCCTGCTGCTGATGTATTACATCCCCGACACCGAAAAGGCATTTACCAGCGTTGAGCGGATCATGAATGACGTTCCGTATGGCTGGTTGTTCCGCTATCTGCATGCGATCGGGTCCAACATGATCGTGGTTGCTCTGTTGCTGCACATGTTTTCGGTGCTGTTCATGGGCAGTTACAAAAAACCTCGCGAGCTGACCTGGCTCTCAGGCTTTACCATCTTCAACCTTGGCCTGGTCCTGTGTTTGACCGGTTATCTGCTTCCCTGGAGCCAGCTCTCCTTCTGGGCGACCACGGTCGCTACTGATGCCGCCGGTGCCGTGCCGGTGATCGGGGCTAAACTGGTCGAACTGTTGCGCGGTTCGCCGTCGGTTGGAGCTCAGACGCTGGGGCGTTTTTTCGCCCTGCATGTGATGGCTCTGCCGCTGGTGTTGCTCGGCTTGATCGGCTTCCACCTGTTCTGTGTTCGTCGCATCGGCATCTCCACCGCGCCCTTTGGCAAGGATGCCCGTCCGGCCCGGACCGGTGAAAAGTTCGAGCATGAACTTCACCCGAATGGTATCCCGTTCTTCCCCAACTACACCATGGAGGAGGGGGCGATCGTCTGTTTCTTTCTGGCGGCCCTGGTCGCGGTCGCTTTCTTCGCCCCGCAATTGTTTATCCCTCCGGATGCTCTGGTGCCGGCGGACCCTTACAATACCCCGGAGCACATTAAGCCGGAATGGTACTTCCTCTGGGCCTACCAGACTCTGAAAATTTTCCCGAGCAAGCTGCTCGGGCTTGGCGTGCAGGTGGCCATGATGACCTTTCTGGCCCTGTTGCCCTTTATTGACCGGAGCGAGGAACGCCGGCCTGCCAAAAGGCCTCTGTTTGTAACCTGTTATGTCCTGGGGATTCTGTTGATCATAGCCATATCAATCTGGGGGCACTACTCATGATGTCAATCAAGAAATCTGCTGTCCTGTTTGCCGGTCTGCTCCTGGCCCTGGCAACAGCGTTGCCGGTTTTGGCGGAAGAGTCGGCCTCCGCCGCGCCTCAAACAGTCTGTTTGCAGTGTCATGGCAGTCAACCGGGTCGCTTGGGTGAGCCGGTCAAACTCTGGCACGACAGCGTTCACGCCGCCAACGGTATCTCCTGCCATGACTGCCATGGCGGTGATCCGACCGACTTCGCCATGGCCATGAGTCCGGAGCGGGGTTTTCTCGGTGCACCGGAAGCAAATGCCATCCCCGAGTTCTGTGGTCGCTGCCATATCGGCGTGAAAGAGGACTATCTCGCCAGCAAGCATGGTCAGGCGCTTGATAAGGGCGGTCCCCAGTGCGTGACCTGCCACAGCAACCATGCGGTGCAGCGGGCCTCGCTCGACCTGATCAATGAAAAGAGCTGCACACGTTGTCACACGTTTGCCCGCGCCGCGGAGATTAAGCAGGCGCTGTCCGCCACCGACGGTCTGATCGCCGAGCTGGAATCTGAGATGGCCAAGCTGCACCGGGTCGGCATTTCGGTCAAGGCGATGCAGGGGGAGGTCTTCGATCTGCGTAATAATTTCCATCGACTCTTCCACACCGTCGATGTCGAGCAGGTTCGCAAGGAAACCGATACCTTCCAGACCAGCCTCGGCGCGGTGAAAGCCAAGATTGCCGGGATCAATACCGAACTCGGCGAACGCAAGATGTGGGGCGGGGTTGCTGTTGCCCTGTTGGTGTTTGCCGGTCTGCTGTTTGTGCTGATCAGGCGCAGCTACCATGAAGAAGAGGATCATTCCGGCGAGTAACCTGCCGGCTGTTTGAACAATTAAGGGCGATCCAATTTATGTGGGTCGCCCTTTTGGCTTGGTGAGTGAAGGTCGATCAGTTTTTATCGGTCGGTGGCTCGGCTGGGCGCTCAGGGTTGGTGCGATTCAGCAAACTGAGCGGATGGAACGAACCAGTCAGTTGCTGCTTGGCATCATTGACCTTTCGGTAGGTGCCGAACAACTTGCCGAGCAGTTGGGACGACGGGCCGATACCGAAGATCAGCACCAGCACGACGAGCAGCAATGAAATTTCCATCCATCCAAGTCCGAACATGCACTGTATCCTAGATGAATCCCGACGAGATAGCAACCGGATGGACATTCACAAACGAATTGTTTATTCTTACCGGAATGGTCAGAAATGAATCCCGTGGATAGGAACTGATGAATATCGAAGAAATGAAACTGGTGCTGAGCGAGATCCTCGCCAAAACCGACCTGACCCCCTGCGTGGTCGGCCACCGTGGCGTTGGCAAGTCAGCCGGGATCCTTCAGGCCTGCCGGGAGATGGGCCGCGACTATGTCACCCTGCGGCTCGGGCAGATGGAGGTCGGCGACCTAGTCGGCATCCCCTACCGGGAGGCCGGGACAATGCACTGGTCGCGTCCTTCCTGGTGGCCGGCGGACGAAGCCCCCGCTGCGATCGTTCACTGCGACGAACTAAACCGTGCCCAGCAGGAGGACACCCTGCAGGCGATCTTCCAGTTCGTCGAGCCGCCGGCTCCCGGACTGCTTCGGGCACTGCACACCCACACCCTGCACCCGAAGCATAAGGTGGTGGTCTCGATCAACCCGCCGGATGGCACCTACCAGGTCGCAACCCTTGACCGGGCCCTGCTCGACCGGATGGTAATGATCTATGTTGAAACCGACTACCAGTGCTGGTCCCGCTACGCCAGTGATCAGCAGTTCGACCAGGATGTTCAGCAGTTTTTGGCCCTCAGCCCCAATCTGTTGGCGCGCCAGGGAGATCCGCTTGACCTGCAGGTGGAACCGACCGAGCGGGCCTGGGAGATGGTCAGCACCCTGCGTAAAAACTGTCGCCTGCCCAGAGATCTCGAGGCCGAGGTCTATGCCGGAATCGTCGGTCAGGAAGCCGCCGCCGCCTTCCTGCGCTGGTGCGAGGAACAGCAGAACCATCCGCTCTCCGCCAGCGACATTCTCGACCGCTGGCCGGAAGTCGCCCAGCGGGCCGAGG